>JBILKZ010000026.1:0-39015 GCA_044376405.1 Pirellulales bacterium | reverse complement strand
CAAGCTTGGAACCAAGCGCGGTCCCAGCGGCACTGCTGCCGGCGGCATGGTCGCCGTCCTGGGGATGGAGCGTGAGCAGGTGGCGAGCCTGTGCGACGAGTGCCGCGGTGGCGATGTGCTGGAGGTGGCCAATGTGCTCTGCCCGGGAAATGTCGTGGTGTCGGGAGCCGAGTCGGCCTGCCGCCGGCTCGACGAGGCTGCCACGGCCGCCGGCGCCATGAAGTGTGTGCGGCTGGAGGTCGCCGGCGCATTTCACACCGTGCTCATGCAGGAAGCCGTTGAAAGGCTGGCCGCCGTGCTTGCTGAGACGACGGTGCGGTCGCCCCGGATTCCGGTCGTGAGCAACGTCGACGCACGGCCGCACGCGGATCCCGCCGAGATTCGCGGTCTGCTGGCCCGTCAGGTATGCGGCGTGGTCGAGTGGCATGCTTCCATGACCTACCTGCTGTCGACGGGAGTCCGCACCGTCTGCGAGGTCGGGCCTGGGCGGGTGCTCCGGGGCCTGCTCAAACGAATCGACCGCAGCGTTGCCTGCTCCGGAGTGCCCGAGTGATTTCCTGTTGAAGAGGCGAGCGACGGGCTTGGCCCGTCGCCGGCAGCGACTCATCGCATCCCCAAACGAACCCCATCCACATCCCGCCGGGAAGCCAATCATGACCGACAGCAGCAAACAGCCAGCCCTATCAGCCGACGCGAAGACGGCCGCCAGCCCCGTTCCGAAGCGGCTGCACGTCGACCTTTCCGGCCAGGTGGCGTTGGTCACCGGTGCCTCGCAGGGGCTGGGGCGGGCGATCGCCGAGGCCTTGGCCGCGGCCGGCGCGTCGGTTGCTCTGGTGGCGAGGAGCGCCGGCAAACTTGCCGACGTGGCAGCCGGCATCCGCGCCGCTGGTGGCACGGCCGAGGAGTTTCCCTGCGACGTCTCCAAAGGGGAGGATGTGGCGCGGGTCGTTGAGCAGGTCGTCGAAAAGCTCGGCAGGCTCGATATTCTCGTCAACAACGCCGGCGTGACACGCGACACCCTCCTGCCCCGCATGAGCGACGAGGAGTGGGACGAGGTGCTCACCACCAATCTCCGCGGGCCGTTTCTCTTCATGCGGGCCGCCAGCCGCCCCATGATGCAGCAGCGGTATGGACGCATGATCAACGTCTCGAGCGTCTCGGGCCTCATCGGCAATCCGGGCCAGTCGAACTACTCTGCCTCGAAGGCTGGGCTCGTGGGCCTCACACGCACGGTGTCGAAGGAACTTGCCGGCCGCAAGGTGACGGTCAACGCGGTGGCGCCTGGTTTCATTGCCAGCGACATGACGGCGGCGCTCGGCCCGGCCCTTCTGGATGAAGTCAAAAAGCGGGTGCCGGCCAAGCGGCTGGGTGAGGCCTGGGAGATCGCCGAAGCGGTGCTCTTCCTCGCGGCCCCTTCCTCCGCCTATATCACGGGCCAGGTGCTGGTGGTGGACGGCGGGCTGATCGGCTGACAGCTTCGCGTTCTTGGGCGCCGCGGCCAGAAACCGACGCCAGCCGGCTGGCCACGGCCGGGAGAGACGCCATTTTTCCCGGTATGGACATTTCTGGTCGGCAACGGTTATATCTTCCCCGAACCCCCTGAAGGTCGTCGCCGTCTCAGGTGGACACGCTCAGGTTGAAAAGCTTTGCAGGCGGTTTTTAGCGTCCGGTTGTCAGGAGGATTCATAAGGTGGCTTCAGTTCAAGAACGAGTGATCGACATCGTCGCGTCCCAGTTGGGTGTGAGCAAGGATCAGATCTCCCCGGAAACGTCGTTCATCAACGACCTCGGGGCAGATTCGCTCGACACCGTCGAGTTGGTTATGGAACTCGAGGAAGAGTTTGAGATCAACATCCCCGACGATGCGGCTGAAAAGATTCAGACGGTCGGTCAGGCGGTCGAGTTCATCGAGAAGCACCAGGCTTGATGTGCACCTTTCGCTTGTATCCAGGCTTTCGCTTGTCTCCAGGCTTCCATTAGGGCGGTGCGCTGCATGAAGCGACGCGTCGTGGTGACAGGCCTCGGTGTCGTCACCTCGTTAGGCAGGGCGGTTGAGACGTTCTGGGATCGGATTCTGCGCGGAGAGAGTGGAGTCGGGCCGATCACTCTGTTCGATGTGTCCGGCTTTCGGGTGCAGTTCGCGGGCGAGGTTCCCTGGGATGGCGAGGCGGAGAACATCGCCAATCCGAAGGAATTGCGGCGACTCGATAGGTTCACGCAGTTCGCCATGGCGGCGGCCGCCGACGCGGTCAGCAATTCCGGGCTCGATTTCTCGAAAGAGGATCCGTATCGCTGCGGCGTGGTGATCGGTTCCGGCATCGGTGGACTTTCGGAGTTTGAGACGCAGCACGAGCGTTTGCTCCACAAGGGCATCGACAAGGTCTCCCCGTTCACCATTCCGAAGCTGATGGTGAATTCCGCCAGCGGCCATGTTTCCAGCATGCATGGGATCAAAGGGCCGAACTTTGCGGTTGCCACTGCCTGCGCCAGTGCCGCCAATTCGATCGGGGAAGCGCTGCGATCCATCCAGTACGGTGACGCCGACATCATGGTCGCCGGGGGGAGCGAGGCGGCGCTCACGCCGATGGGGCTGGCCGGATTTCAAAACATGCGCGCGTTGTCGTTTCATTCCGAAGCGCCGCAGCAGGCCAGCCGCCCCTTCGATATGCACCGTGACGGCTTTGTGCTTGCCGAGGGAGCGGGTGTGGTGGTGCTGGAGGAACTGGAGCATGCCCGCGCGCGGGGTGCCAGCATCTACGGCGAACTGGTGGGCTACGGCGCCAGCGGCGATGCCGGCCACATCACCCAACCCGACGAAGAGGGCCGCGGGGCCGCGCGGGCGATGTCGATGGCACTCGCCGATGCCGGGCTGCGCGGCGATCAGGTGCAGTACGTCAATGCGCATGGCACCAGCACGCCGTTGGGCGACAAGGCGGAGACGGTGGCCGTGAAGCGAGTTTTCGGCGACCATGCCCGACGGCTGGCGATCTCCAGCACGAAGAGCCAGTTGGGGCATACGCTTGGCGCGAGTGGGGGTATCGAACTGGTGGTCTGCGCCCTCACGATCGCGCGGGGCGTGATCACTCCGACCATCAACCTGGAAAACCCCGATCCTGACTGCGACCTCGACTACACGCCGAACGTGGCCCGTGATGCCAAGGTGGACGTGGCGATGTCGAACAGTTTCGGGTTCGGTGGCCACAACGCCAGTCTGATTCTGGCTCGGTTGGCGTAGCGGACAGAACTGCGGCAATCGCCCGTGGAAGCTCGGATGTTTGGAGGATGAGCGTCCATGGTCCAAGCACATCATGCGTACGGGGCCGGTATCGCGTTCCTCTTTGCAGCGTTGTTCGTGCCTATCTCGCTCCACGCGCAGCTTCCCGCGGACGACGGGCAGGTGTGGAAGACGTACGATATCGCCCCGTTCGTCAAGTTGGCGGGGCCGGGGAGCCAGCGGCACGTCGTCGATTGGGTGCTTCAGGAGACGGGGTCGCCGCAGTGGCACGGCGATACCGTGGCCTCCTTGTCGGCCGATGCGTCCAAACTCCGCTGCTTTCACCGGCCTGACATCCAGGTGCGAGTGGAGGAGATCGCCGCCCGCTTCGTGGGCGATGCCGCCACGCCGCACAGGTTTGCCGTCCGCGTACTTGGCGTCGGCAGCCCCGCCTGGAGGAATGACGTGCGGCCGATGCTCCGGCCGATCCCCGCGGCCACGCCGGGCGTGCAGGCCTGGATCGCGTCGCGTGAGGAGGCGGCGGTGCTGGTGGCCCGACTACGGGCCCGCAGCGACTGCGAGGAATTGCCAACGGGGGCGGTCCTGGCGGCCAACGGCATTCCGGCCGTGCTCACCGGGGGCCGCAAGCGGCCCTATGTGCAGGACATGTCGCCGGTAGGCCAGGCCTGGCAGCCGGTGGCATCGAGTTGCGACGAGGGGATGTCGATCGACGTGCACCCGCTCATCTCGCGGGATGGCTCGGCTGTGGAGGCGGTGATTCGTTGCCGGATCGACCAGATCGAGCGGATGGCCCCGGTGGGGATGACTCCGCCCGCTGCCGATGGCCGACGGGTGCCGATCGAGGTGCCGCAAATGTCGGCCGTCCGCATCGGCGAACGGTTTCGCTGGCCCTCCAACAGCACGCTGTTGATCGGGCTCGGGTTGGTGCCATGGCCGGTTCCCGGGCAGAATAAGGCCGGTTCGCCGGCGTTGTTTTCCGATGCCAAGCGAACTGACGTCGTCGTGGTGGTGGAGCCGAGGCTCACCGACACGCCATGAGCGACGTTTCGGACGTCGTCCGGAACAGGCAAGGAATGCCAGTGGAAAAGTCGATTCAACCAGCAGGAAGAAAGCCATGAGTGCCCCTCAAGACCGCCGCGTCGTGATCACGGGAATGGGAGTCGTCTGTCCGCTCGGCCTCACGCCCGAGGATCTCTGGGCCGGCCTGGTCGAAGGCCGCAGTGGCGTCGGCCCGCTGGAGTCATTCCCCTGCGCGGGGCTGCCGCTGCACCATGCGGCCGAGGCGAGGGGATTCACCGGCGACATCGACAATTTCGGGCCGCTCGACGGCGAGCGGAAAAAGGCGATTCGCAAGGGGCTCAAGGTGATGTGCCGGGAGAGCCAGATGGCGGTAGCTGCTGCCCAGAGGGCGCTGCATCACAGCGGCCTGTTCGCCGCCGACGCGAAGGCGGGCAGCGTGCAACCGGAGCGGTTTGGCTGCGTGTTCGGATCTGACTACATGCTGACCCTGCCGGAGGATTTCACCGCCAGCGTAGCCAAGTGCCGGGGAGCGGATGGGGCGTTTGAATTTGATCGGTGGGCCACTGATGGCATGCCGCAACTCACGCCCCTCTGGCTGCTGAAGTACCTGCCCAACATGCCTGCCAGTCACATCGCCATCTACAACGATCTCCGCGGCCCCAGCAATTCGCTGACGCTCCGCGAGGCAAGCGGACATCTCGCGCTTGGTGAGGCCGCCATCACGATTCAGCGGGGGGCCGCCGACATCATGGTCGCCGGCGCCACCGGCACCCGCGTGCATCCCATGAAGACGGTGCACGCGCTCCAGAGCGAGCAGGTTGCTCTGGACGATGCCGCGACGACCGGATCTGGCCAGGCAGATCCGACGAGGTGGAGCCGGCCGTTCGACAAGGCCCGCAAGGGCATGGTGCTGGGGGAAGGTGCCGCCGTGTTCATCCTCGAGGAGTTGGAACATGCCCGGGCTCGCGGGGCGACAATCCATGGCGAGATCGTGGGGCACGCGGCCCGCAATGCGGGCCTTGCCGGGGGCATCGGCCTCAAGCAAAAGGCCCTGGCGTTGGCCATGCGGCGGGCGCTTGCCATGGCCAACGTGACCGCCTCCGAACTGTCTCACATCCACGCCCACGCGGCGAGTACGGTGGTCGGCGATCGTGAGGAGGCGGCGGCGATTCACGAGGTTTTGGGGCCGGCTGCCGCGACGATTCCCACGGTGGCCGCCAAGAGCCACTTTGGCAACCTGGGGGCGGGCAGCGGGCTGGTGGAATGTATGGGCAGCATCCTGGCGATGCGTCACGGCGAACTCTTCCCTCTGCTCAATTTCGAGGAGGCCGATCCGGACTGCCGAATCCGGGCCGCCCGGCGTGGTGATCCGTCCGGGACCGTGTTCATTTCGTCGGCGGTCACGCCGCAGGGGCAGGCTGGATCGGTGGTGATCCGGGCCCTGGCTCCTTGACAGTTTTCCGCATTTGCCGTAACTTTCACGGTTTGCGTCACGTCTTCAGAGGCTGCTGGTATCGCGGATTCTTTTCCAAACACCGTTGGGTGTTTCGGCGCCCATGTCCCATGGCGTCGGCTTTGCCGGCAGTGCTGCAACTGCCAGGCAGCTGGCATAGCCATCTCTCGACATGACGGTGATTTGCCAGGCTGAGGGCCGGGCCGTAGGTCAGGTTGTCGATCCGCTGGAGCGGAATGGATCGCCTGGCTCATCGCCAGGCCGAACCGCCTAGCTGGTCCTGATGACAGGTCACAAGACATACGCCCGAGCGTTCGTCCGAGAAATTCATGAAGCCAGAAGAAATCCTGCGAATCGTCGATGCCATTCATCGCGATAAAAACATCGACAAAGAGATCGTCTTTCAGGCGATCGAAGCAGCGCTTGTCACCGCGCTCTCCCGTCAATACGGCGAGACTGCCCAGATCTCCATCGCGATCGACAGGGCCAATGGCCGCCTGACCGGCACGCATGACGGTGCCGAGATCGACACGGCCGAACTCTCGGGCCGCATCGGCGCACAGACTGCCAAGCAGGTGATCATCCAGAAGATTCGCGAAGCCGAACGGGATGCGATCCACGACGAGTTCGAGGAGCAGATCGGCCAGATGGTGTCGGGAATGGTAACGCGGGTCGAAGGGGCCACTGCCTCGGTCTCGCTCGGTGCCACGGAGGCAATCCTGCCTCGGTCGGAGCAGATTCCCGGCGAGAGCTACCATGCCAATGAACGGATCCGGGCGACGATCTTCGAGGTCAGGAAGGTCGGCAGTCGGGTGAAGATCATTCTGTCGCGGATCCGCCCCCAGCTGGTTCAGCGGCTTTTCGAGCAGGAGATTCCTGAGATCGCTGACGGCGTGATCGAGATTCGTGCAATCTCCCGCGAGCCTGGCTACCGCAGCAAGGTTGCGGTGATCAGTTCCGACAATCGTATCGACTGCGTCGGGGCGTGCGTGGGCGTGCGTGGCAACCGCATCAAGAACATCGTCGAGGAACTCGGCGGAGAGCGGATTGATATCGTGCGGTGGAGTGAAGACCTGCAAGTCCTCGTGCCCAATGCCCTGCAGCCTGCCGAGGTCGACGAAGTGATCCTGTGCCAGATGCTCGGTCGCGGGATCGTGCTTGTCCGCGAGGATCAGCTGTCGCTGGCGATTGGCCGCCGCGGGCAGAATGTCCGGCTGGCGAGCAAGCTGTGCGGCTGGGACATCGAGATCATGACCCGCGAGGAACTCGACCAGCAGATCGAGCGTGCGGTGACCGGCTTCTCGTCGATCGAAGGACTCGACGAGTCGGTGGCAGAGCGGCTCGTGGGCGAGGGTTTCCTCTCCTACGATGACCTGTCGGTGATCGAACCCGACGACCTCATGGAAATGGGGAACCTGTCGGCAGAGGCGGTCGACAAAATTGTTGGCGAGGCTGAGAAGCGTGCTTCGATGGCCGAGGTGGCGGCGGCCGATGAGCGGCGGAAGCAACGGGAACAGGATAGGATCGCCAAGGCGACGGCGGACGCCGATGCGGCCGAGGCAGCCCTTGCCGGTACCGGCAGCGGTGATGTCGGTGGTGATCCTGCCAGTGATCCTGTTGGGGAGGCCGGTGGTTCGGCTGTGGCTGCGGAGGCGGTGCCGCCGGCAGAATCGTGATCGGCGGAGGCTGGAGTGGTCTGTCGAGTGGTCTTTCTTGTGCTCTGTTTTGGGATGGGCTGGTTGGGCTGGTGTCTGCATTGGATCTGAGGGCAGGTGGCCGGGACGTTCCGGCGCGGAGGCGTTTGCGTGGCGGTTCGCATCTACACACTCTCGAAAGAATTGAAGATCGACAGCAAAGAGCTGGTCGAGCTGTGCACGCGCGCCGGCATTCAGGACAAGGGCTCCGCGCTGGCGAGCATGTCCGACGAGGAGGTTGCCAAGCTCAAGGAGTTCATCGCCGGGAAGGCTCGGCCCGCTGAACGGCCTGCTGCCGCTCCCGCCGCTGGCGGCTCGGCTCCCACTCCTCCCACCCCCAAGCCGGTGTCGGCGGTCGCCCCACGGGCACCAGGGACGCTCAAGCGAGAGGACTACATCGCCCCGGCCGGTGTCGCCGCGCGAGGGAAGCCGGCGGAGATGCAGCCGCCGAAGCCTGCGGCCACGGAGCCGCGGCCGCGGCCAGCCGGCCTGAGGCCTTCTGGCGATGGGGCACGACCGGTACCCCGGCCTGCCTTCAAACTGCCGCCGCTGCCGGCCGCAGGACGGACCCCCCCGCCCCGCGTGTCGCAGGAGCCTGCCGCGCAGAAGCCCGACGTCAAGCTTCCGCTCGACGCCATTCGCAGCGCGAAGGCCGGTGGTGCCAAGCCGCTGGCTGAGCACATGCGAAAGCACGAGCAGCGACAGGCGGAGACGCCGCGCCCGCGTCCAGGTGGACTTGGTCTGCGTGGCGGCATGGCCGGTGGAGCAGGGACAGCGCCGCCGCCTCCCACAGACGCAAGCGGCCGCCCGCGTCGAACCGTCGCGAAGCCACACGGAGGGAAGGCCGAAGACCTCCTCGGCGGCCGCGAACAGCGGCAGCTCAATCGCAAGCGAATCTCGGAGCCCCGCCTCGATGACGAGGACGGCCTCGGTCGCCGTCGGCGGGGATCGCGTCCACGGCGGGGGACGACGGTGTCGACCGCCGCGCCGCGGAAGGCGAATGCCACCATTCAGGTGCCGTGTAACGTCCGCGCCTTTTCGGAGGCGATCGGCCTGCCGGCCAGTGAAGTCCTCAAGAAGCTGCTGGCGTTTGGCATGTCGACCATGCCGAGCATGGCGTCGATGCTCGACCGCGACACGGTGGAGTTGCTGGCCGCCGAACTCGGCGTGCAGCTCGACATCAAGACCGCCGAGGATCTCGAGAAGGAGCTTCTGGCCGGATTCGACGCGGCTGACGAGGATCCTACTCTGCGTGTGACGCGTGCTCCTGTGGTGACGTTTCTCGGCCACGTCGACCATGGCAAGACGTCGCTGCTCGACCGCATTTTGGGCATCAACGTCGCTTCCCGTGAGAGCGGTGGCATCACGCAGCACATGCGGGCCTACACCGTGCAACGGAACGAGCTGCCGATCACGTTCGTCGACACGCCGGGCCACGAGGCATTCACGCAGATGCGGGCACGCGGTGCCAATGTGACCGACTGCGCCGTTATCGTGGTGGCTGCCGACGACGGCGTGATGCCGCAGACGGAAGAGGCGATCAGTCACGCGCGGGCCGCCAGCGTGCCGATCGTCGTGTGCATCAACAAGATCGATCTTCCCGGCGCGGACGTCGATCGAATCTACCAGCAGTTGGCGGCGAACGAACTGCTGCCGACCGAGTGGGGCGGGGAGACGGAGGTCGTCAAGACCAGTGCTGTCACCGGTGCCGGCGTGGATGATCTGCTCGACACACTGCTCACGATCGCCGAACTGCACGATCTGCGGGCGAACCCCGATCGTTCCGCTGCCGGCGTCTGCCTCGATGCCTCGATCCACGAGGGCCGCGGCGTGGTGGCCTGCCTGCTCGTGCAGAAGGGCACGCTGAAGGTCGGCGATGCCGTCGTCTGCGGCGAGGCCAGCGGCAATGTCAAGGCGATGCAAGACACGCTCCTGCGGCGGAAGATCGCCGAAGCTGGTCCATCGGTGCCCGTCTTCGTCAGCGGCTTCGACGTGGCGCCCGGTCCGGGCGATCGGTTCCAGGTGGTCGATTCGATCGCCCTGGCCCGTGAGGTGGCGGTCAAGCGGACGAGCATCAGCCGCCACAGCACACTCGTCAGTGCCCCCGTGCACGTCACGTTCGAAAACCTGCTCGACCGTCTTGGCACCCAGAAGACGCCGACGCTGAACCTCATCCTCCGGGCAGATGTCCGCGGGTCGATCGAGGCGATCCTCAAGGAACTGCAGAAGCTTGACCATCCGGAGGTCAAGATCCGCGTGCTTCAGGCGACGGTGGGCGGCGTGACCGAGGCCGACGTGCAGCTTGCAGATGCTTCCGACGCGGTGATCATCGGTTTCAACGTAGTCCCCGACGAGCGGGCCCGCTCGCTCGCCGAGGATCTCGGCGTGCAGGTGCGGAGGTACGAGATCATCTATCAGGTGACGGACGACCTGCGAAAGGCGCTCGAGGGCATGCTCGCTCCGGAGAAGCGTGAGGCGACGCTCGGCCGGGCCGTCGTGCAGCGGACCTACTCGATCAGCCGCATCGGCGTGATCGCCGGTTGCCGCGTCATTTCCGGCATCATTGCCAGAAACGGTCGCCTGCGCATCATCCGTGACAGTCGCATCGTGGGCGAATACGGGATCGAGTCGCTCAAGCGGGAGAAGGACGACGCCCGAGAAGTTCGCGACGGCCTCGAGTGCGGCATCAAGTTGGCCGGTTTCAACGACATCAAGGAGGGCGACATCCTCGAGTGCTACCGCGTCGAGGAAGTCGCACGGACGCTCTCGTGAGCACGCGACGACTTCTCAAGGCGGCCGAGGCGGTGCGCGAGGTGGTCAGCATGGCCATTCTCACGCAGGTGCGTGACCCTCGGGTACAGGATGTGACCGTCACCCGGGTGGAGATGGACCCAGACATGCGGGCCGCCACGGTGCACGTGTCGGTCATGGGCAGTCCTGCCAAGGAGGAACTGGCCCTGCGGGGACTGGCGAGTTCGGCTGGATTCCTCCAGGCTCAGGTCGCCGAACGCATCGAAACCCGCTACACGCCCCGCTTGAAGTTCAAACTCGATACCGGCGTCAAACGGTCGATCGAGATTGCCAGAGTGCTCAGCGAGGTGCTCCCGGGGCCATCGTCCGAAGCGGCCTCGCCGTCCACAGATCAACAGGCACCAGAGCAACAGGCATCCGGTGAGGCGATGCCGGCAGAGCCGGGAAGCCCGGTGAGCAAGGTGGGCCAAGTGGTCATCGAGAAGCCAGAGGAACACGCATGACAGCAGCGAAACAGCCACAGCCAGGTCGGAAACAACTCCTCCCCAAGCTCCACAAGGTGCTCAAGAGCCACTACAAGCCGGTGGTTGCCAATACCGGCAGGCCGATGCTTGAGCAGGTGCTCTTTGCCTGCTGCCTGGAGAATTCCCAGCACGATGCGGCAGAGAAGGCATTTTCACGGCTGCTCGAAAGCTACTTCGATCTCAATGAAATCCGCGTGACAACGGTTGCCGAACTCGCCGAGTCGCTGCAAGGGCTGCCAGATCCAGCGAGGGCGGCGTTGGCGCTTCGCCGCGTGCTGCAGGGCGTGTTTGAATCGACCTATAGCTTTTCGCTCGACCATGCCAAAAAGCACTCGATCGCCCATGGCATCAAGACACTCGAGCACATCCATGGCATTCCTCCGTTCGTGGTGCATCATGTTGTGGCGACGGCGCTCGGCGGGCACATGATCCCGCTCGATCTGGGCGCGTTGTCGGGCCTCTATCTGGCCGGTGTCATCTCACGCGAGGAATACGACGCTGGGAAGGTGGCCGGGCTGGAGCGGCTGGTCGCCAAGAAGAACGTGCTCGAGTTCAACTCGCTGCTCCACCAGTTTGGTGCCGATGTCGTGACCAGCCTCCATGGTGCGAACGTCAGAAAGATCCTGCAGGCCGTGAGCCCCGAATCGCTCAAGGAACGGTTCCCCAAGCGCGGTGAGCCACTGTCTGCACCGAATCCTCCTCCACCGGCCGCCGGCAAGGAGAGCCGCCGGGCCGCCGAGGCGGCGCAGACCGCGGCCGACGAGCACCGTCCCGCCGGACCGCAGGCCGCGGCCAGGCCGGCAGGCAAAACCCCGCTGCCGCCACCGGGCGCCGGTCCGAAACGCGCCGCCGACGGAACGCCGAAGGCCGGCGGCAAGACCGGCCCCAAGCCATTCGTGGTAAAGCCCAATGTCGGCAAGCCGATCACCATCAAGCCACAGCTCGCGGCACCCGCGCCGGAAGTGAAGCCCGACGCTGCGAAACAGGTGAAAAAGTCCGAGGTGAGTGGAAAACCGCCGGCTGCGAAGAAACCGCTAGCCGCTGGCAAGCCGGCCGGTGATCCGAAGCACAAGGTGAAGAAGCCCGAGGGAAACAGTCTGAAAGGGAAGCCGCCGGCGAAGTCTCAGGCGGCCTCTGGCAAGAGCCATTCCGTGCAGCTGGCGAAACGCAAGCCGCGCTGACAGACCCGCGCAGACGCCGCAGGAAGACGAGCCAAAACACGAGTTGGGGGAGCGCCATGGCAGGACATTCGCACTGGGCCAACATATCCCGGAAGAAATCGGTGATCGATGCAAAGCGCGGCAAGCTGTGGAGCAAGCTTGCCAAGGCGATCATCGTTGCTGCCAAGCACGGTGGGCCCGATCCCGATGCCAATCTGCGGCTTCGCTACGCGATCGATGCGGCGAAAGCGGTCAGCATGCCCAAGGACAACATCCAGCGTGCCATCCGTACGGGAACGGGCGAACTCAAGGGGGGCAACCTCGAGGAGTCGATTTACGAAGGGTATGCCGTCGGTGGCGTGGCGGTGATGTGCGAGATTCTCACCGACAACAAGAACCGTACGGCCCCTGAGATTCGAAAGATTTTCGAAGTGTGTGACGGGAAGCTCGGCAGCACCGGCTGTGTGGCCTACCTTTTTCAGCGAGTGGGAGTGGTCCGCGTGCCGCAGACCTCCTGTGGCGAGGATCAACTCATGGAACTGACACTGGAGGCGGGCGCCAACGACGTCAAACTCGTCGGAGACCGCTGGGAGGTGACCTGCGAGCCGCAGGCGATGGCGGCGGTCGTGGAGGCGGTGCAGAAGGGTGGCCTGCAGGTGGAGTCGAATGAGATCATGCGGGTGCCGACCAACACGGTCGACGTCGACGATGTCGATACGGCCCGCAAGGTGCTCGACCTCGTGGAGCGGCTCGACGACCACGACGACGTGCAGAGCGTGGCCGCCAACTTCAACATCCCCGACGAGGCGCTGGCCCAGCTGGGGTAGGCGGGCATCGAGAATCCGATCGTTCCTCTCGCCTGCTATCCAAGCCCGCTGTCATCCAGCTCCGCAGCGCAAGCAAGGGAAATGCTGGTGGTGGCCTCGCGTGGCGACGCGGCGCCGGGACGGCAGAAGTCTCCTTCGCGGGGACTTTCGCCGTGAGGCGTGTTGGCAGTGCAGACCTCTGGTGGGCGAAATTCCAACGCTCTTCGAGCTTCCGCCGATCCCAGCTCCACCCATAACTGCTTCGCAGGATGCGAAGCGCAGTACCAGCAAACTGCGTTTGCCAAGAAAAAACAGCAGGACGCTGTGTTTTTCGTGAAAACAGCTTGTCGAGCTTCCGCCGATCCCAGCTCCCTCGATCCAATCGCTCCGTCATCCAAGCCCGTACCGCAAGCCAGGGAAAGGCCGCGAATTTCACCCAGAAATCAGCCCCGGATTCCCTCGCTGGCGCCTCGGGCTTGCATGGAAAAACCGACCGGGCACCGTCTCCTGGTTTTCAGTCGGACTTCGCTTTCTCTTCGGGCGGGGTCGGATGCTCCACCTGCGGCCAGTAGGTGTCGAAGTCGAACTGCGGGCTGTTGTCGAGGTCGTGACACTCCAGGCAGTTGTTGATGGCCTTCTGTTTGCCCTCGGGAGTCTTGATCGACATCGCCAGTTCGCCTCGGAGCCGATCACGCTCCGTGACGCTCGCCCGCACGTCACCGCGTTCGACGGCGGCGTGGGCGGCGGCGGGGCCGTGGCAGTTTTCGCAGCCCTGGTGGGCCAGATGGGGCGTGAGCTTCATGCCGGCAAAGCCACCCTCGAAAGGCTCGAACCGCTGCGGTGCCCAGCCGACGACATGGCATGAGAGGCATTCCGGATCACCATCCCGGCGCGGCTTCTGCTCTTCCAATGTGGCCAGCGCCGTGGCGTGGGCAGTCTCCTTCCAGACCTCGAAAGCATGCTTGTGGCAGTCGGCACAGGCGGCGCTCCCCGCGAACCTTCGGCCGGAGGGATGGCGTACGGCAGACAGTCCCAGCCCGCTGAGCCCAAGCGATTCCAGTTGGCTCTGGTAGGTGGCCAGCAGTGTGATCATGTCCTCCGCCTCTCCCCAGCGGGCGTCCAGAGGGACACGCTGCGACCGCATCGGCTTCGCGGGATCGTCGAAGAATGCCACGGCCACCGCGAACATGCCCTTGTGGCCCAGCTCGATCAGACGGCCGCCGCCCGGCAGCGTCGGGAGTTCTGCGGGCGGCTCGTCGGCGCCCCCCGCGGTGACGACGATGTCGAACTGGGGAAATCGTTCCGCCAGGCTTTTCGTCTCCTCTGGGGAAGCCCACGAAAGCAGGATCTGATGCCCGCAATTCGCCTTCTTCAATTCGGCCGCCGCGGCTTCAACTCCCTGCGCAGCAGGCAGGATCTCGATGGCATCATTGCGAACCTGCTTGGCCTCGGCGTCGCCGAGGACGGAGACGATGCCGAACCGCAATCCTCCAGCCTCGATGATCCGAAAGCGCGGCGTGATGTTGGCGTCGAGTCCGAGCAGGCCGACGTTGGCGCTCACGAACGGCGTGGGGTTGTCGCCGACCGGGGCCACGGCGGCCACCAGTTCCTCTGCCGGGAGCCGCAGGTCGCCCGGTCCGAAGCCGACGGCCGCGTAGCCCATGGCCCGGAGCCCATCCGCGATCGATTGGAACTTGATCTCGGATTGGCGTCCGAATCGCTTCACCTGGCCCCCCAAGTCGACCGTAACCATTGGCCAGCCGGCAGACGCGACTGCCCGCAGCAGGTTGCGACGACGGCTCAAGCCCCCCTTCTGATTTTCCTTGCCAGTGCATCCGCACGGCTCGATATAGCCGTCTAGTTCGCCCGTCACGATCACGACGGCCTGCGGTGTCGGCCAGCCCTGGAAGAGGCTGCCGTTCCGTTCTCGAAACGTCTGAACCAGATCGTCGCTCACGCCCTCGCCCCGGATCGGGAGATCGGCAGCGATGCCACGCGTTGCCATGCCGACGAGCAGCAGCGCACAGGCCGCGACGAGTTGCGCAACGAGTTGATGGACGAAACCGAGGCAGTTCATGAGCGAATCACTCTCTACGGCACGATGGCAATGCAGACGGGAATGGTGAGCGTGGGCGACTCTGGATGGCCGGTGTCGAGCACGATTTTTCCAGCGGGTGCAAGCTCTGAGCAAATGTGGTTGGCCGGCGAGGTGCCCGGTGGAATGGTGATCGTGAGCGGGATGCGGATCACGTTTCCGCTCCCCACCGGTTTGCCTTCTCCGACAACGACCTTCACTGCATCCGGGAAAATCTCCCGGACCACCGGCCTGACGTCCGACCGATGAGGTCCCTTGACGGTGAGAAACAGGCTTGTCTCAGCTCCAGTGCGACTGGAAACCGTTCCCAGCAGCAGTGCTTCCCGGGAGGAATCCCACGCCTTGCCGGCCAGTGCAAGATCACCCGAGACCGATCCTTCCACAGGAATCTCGGCGATCAACTCCTCCGGCATCCGAAACACGACCTTGATCGTCTGCCGTAGCGTGCCGATCGGCAGGCCCGGGCGGATATCGGCCGTGATACGGAATCCACCTGTTGCACCAGCCTCGGCGGCGAGTTCGGCGGGCTCGAGGGCCGTCGAGGCAAGGGAGTAAAACTGGGCTGTCTTCTCTTCGGTGACCGAGAGCGCATCGATCGTGGGCTTTTCCTGGCCGAAGGTGAAGACCGTGACCGTGGCCTGTTGGCTCGCACTGGCGGACAGCTTGGGCAGCGTGATGGACGTCGGGACGGCCTTGTAGGTGGGAACCACCGTTCCCTCCACCACGAACGCGATCTGCGGCCGCTGCGGGTCGTTGGTGAGAACGCTTGCCTGCTGCCGGAATGGTCCGCCATCCCCCTTCCCTCGCCACTGCACGTTGAGCTTCGTGGTCCCGCCCGGAGGCACCACCTTCATGCCGGGCGAGCCACCTTCGCTTGCCTCGAAATCACTGACCGTGCAGGTGCAGCTGGTGGCGCCTTTCGTGAGTTCCAAAGGGGCAGCGCCAGTGTTGCGGATGACGAATTCGTGTGAGCCCTTGGCGCCAACGCCAACGGTGCCGAAGGCGAACTGCGTTTCAGGCACATCGGCTGTCGGCGTCGGGCCGGCGGGAGCCCGGGCCCCCACCACGAAGTCTCCCGCCCGCCAGGGCCGGGTGGCGGCCTCGAGCGTCGCGATCCCGCCGCCGACCGCGGCTCCCAGAATGGCTGCAGCCCCCGCTATCACCCACGCACTTGGCAATCGCATCGCTGAGACTCCCAAAGATTTCGGAACCGGACGTTCAGAACCGAACACGCACACAGGTGATTGTAGCCAAAAACAGCCTGCCGGTGGCTGTGTGGCACCGGGCGGGTTGCCCGTGCCCCATCGCCGGACGTTCGCTCCGGCATCCTGCCTCCGCTCACTCGATGCTGACTGCGCTTCGGCATCCTGCCTGCGCTGGTCAGCAACGCCGGCTCCCGGGGCACGGGCAACCCACCCTCGTTCGAGACTGCTTCGCATGGATGCGAAGCGCAGCACCAGCGGGCGGAGGCCCGCCAAGAAAAAACGACACGATGTCGTGTTTTTCTTGTAGTCAGTAAGACCGCGCCAGCACGCTTCGCCCGGTGACCGGCTTGCCTGTCACGATGCAGACGCCGGGATCATCGTTGTGCTCGAGCGGGATGCATCGCACCGTCACCTTGAGCGGATCGAACATCGCCGTCACGGCAGGGTCGTCGGCAACGTGCACATGGGCAAAGCCGCCCTGCACCGGGCTCCCCTTCTCCGCCGGCCGCTCGAAAAACGCCACCACCTCGGCCGTGCTGCCGAGCCGCACCGAATGCTGGTCGCGAAACGCCTTCGCCCGGTCGAACATGCCGCGTTGGATGTCGTCGAGCAGGCCCGCCGCCTCGGCCACGAACTGCGCGAGCGGCATGGCCGCCCGCTCACGTGGGCCGCGGTCACGGCGCGACACGCTCACAACGCCGGCCGCCAGGTCGCGGGGGCCGATCTCCACGCGGAGCGGCACGCCCTGCTTCACGTGCTGCCAGACCTTGTCGCCGCCACGCATGTCGCGGGCATCGATCCGCACGCGAATGGGCTCGTCACCAAACCGTGTGTCGGCCAAATCCGCCTCCAACTGCCGGCAGCAGGCCAGCACTGCCGCCCGCTCCTCGTCGGTGCGGTGGATCGGCAGGATCATGACCTGCGTCGGCGCGATCCGCGGCGGCAGGCAGAGGCCGTCATCGTCGGAGTGCGTCATGATCACCGCGCCGATCAGCCGCGTCGATACGCCCCACGAAGTCGTCCAGCAGAATTCCTCCACGCCGCTCGAGTTGGAGAACTTGATGCCCTGCGCCTGCGCGAAGTTCTGGCCGAGGAAGTGCGACGTGCCGGCCTGGAGCGCCTTGCCGTCTTGCATCATCGCCTCGATCGAAAAGGTGTCGACCGCGCCCGGGAACCGCTCGCCCGAGGGTTTTGGCCCCTTGAGCACCGGCATCGCGAGATCGCGTTCGGCGAAGGTGGTGTAGACGTCGAGCATCCGCAGGGTTTCCTCGACGGCCTCCTCGCGGGTGGCGTGGGCGGTGTGCCCCTCCTGCCAGAGAAACTCCGCCGTCCGCAGGAACAGCCGCGGCCTCATCTCCCAGCGCACGACGTTGGCCCACTGGTTGATCAGCACCGGCAGGTCCCGCCACGACTGCACCCACTTCGCGTACATCGCGCCGATGATCGTCTCGCTGGTCGGCCGCACGACGAGCGGCTCCTCGAGCTTGCCCGTGGGGATCAGCTTGCCGTCGGGCCCGAGTTCGAGCCGGTGGTGCGTGACAACGGCACACTCTTTCGCGAACCCTTCGACGTGCTTCGCCTCCTGTTCGAGGTAGGAGAGCGGAATGAAGAGCGGGAAGTAGGCGTTTTGATGGCCCGTCGCCTTGAACATGCGGTCGAGGATGGTCTGCATCCGCTCCCAGACGGCGTAGCCGTGCGGCTTGATCACCATGCAGCCGCGGACCGGCGACTGCTCGGCGAGGTCAGCCGCGCGGACGACCTGCTGATACCATTCCGGGTAGTCCTGGCTGCGGGTGGGAGAGATGGCATGGTCGGGCATGACGGGCTCCAGAGGCTTTGGGAGGCGAAGGGCGGCGGGCTGCGAGGCCGCGGATTGTAGTCTTTCGCTCCGGCGGCGGGCATCGCCGCATACAATGCGGGAGTTTTTCCAGCGTCTGCTAGACTCCCGTCGCACGGCACCCATCCACGGCCCCTTCGAGCCCACGCATGTCCACTGCCCCATTCCCCGGCCGCGATGCCGACCCGCACGGCGAATCGATGGCTGCCAAGGGGCCGATGCGCCGCGGCGGCTCCGGCCGCAAGCGGATCACGGAGCTCGCCGGCGGAGCCCAGATCGAACAGGTGTTTTTGGCCACGCGCAAGCAGCTGCGGCCCAACCGAAACGGGCAGCTCTACCTGCAAGTGGAGCTGGCCGATCGCAGCGGGGCGATTACCGGCCGCATGTGGAACGCATCCGATGACGACTTCGAAGCCTTTGACGATGGGGACTACGTCAGGGTCGAGGGCACGGTACAGCTCTATTCGGGGGCGTTGCAGATCATTGTCACGGGGATTGGCCGGGTCGACCCGCGGTCGGTCGATGAATCCGAATTTTGTGTGCTCTCAACGGCCGATGTCGAGCGGCTGGCCGGTGAACTGAAGGGCCTGCTCGGGACGATCCGCTCCGAGCCTATTCGCCGTCTGGTCGACGAGGTGCTGGCGGATGCCGATCTGATGGCCGCATTCAAGCGGAGTCCGGCGGGCGTGAAGCAACACCACGCATATGCCGGCGGTCTGCTCGAGCATGTCGTCAACCTGCTCCATCTGGCCGACACCGTGGCGCCACGCTATCCCGCGGTCGACCGCGACCTGCTGCTCGTGGGCGTGTTCCTGCACGACATCGGCAAGACGTTGGAACTTGAAAGCGAACGCGGCTTCTCCTACACCGACGCCGGCCAGTTGCTCGGCCACGTGCTCCTCGGGCTGGAACTGGTCGACGAGAAAATCCGTGCGGTCGAGGACCGTACGGGCAGCGTTTTCGACGCTGAGACGGCGATCCGGATCAAGCACATGATCGCCAGCCACCACGGGGAATACGCCTTCGGAGCCCCCAAGCTCCCCATGACGCTCGAGGCCATCGCCCTGCACCATCTCGATCAGTTTGACGCGCGGATGGCAGGCACGCTGCAGTTGATGCAAAACGAGGCCGCCCTCGACGGCGGGTGGACGCAGTATCACGCCAACCTGGGGCGGAAGTTCTTCAAGGGCCGCGGCTGAAGCCGTGGCCCGGTGCCATTTCTTCAAGGGCCGCGGCTGAAGCCGCCGTGACGGAAAGACGCCGCAGGTTTTCCATGGGCCGCTCTCGTCCCTCTCGCGATGTTCGTCCGCGGCAGTCGTCCGGGGAAACGAGCCGTGCCTCCTCTTCGGAATCGTCCGGCGGCCGCGAACCGCGTCGGGATGGCGTGGTCGGCATCTTCCGGCGGGCCGCGGGTGGCTACGGGTTCGTCCGGCCGCTGGAGGCGGCCGCCGGCGACCGTTCGGGTGACATCCACATCGCGGCGGTCTCCGCCCACGATGCCGCCACGGGGGACACCGTCCGCGTGCGGGTCGCCCGGGGCCGCGATGTCCGCCGCCCTGGGCCGGCGGGCGAGATCGTGGAGGTCGTCACTCGCCGAACTACCCGCTTCGTGGGCGGGTATTTCGAGGCGGCCGGCAGCGGCTGGGTGCGGATCGACGGCACCAACTTCGCGCGGCCGGTGTCGGTCGGCGATCCCGGTGCCAAGGGCGTTCGCGAGAACGACAAGGTGGTCGTGGAGATGGTGCGATTTCCTTCGCACCTCCGCGACGGTGAGGGCGTGATCGTCGAGGTGCTCGGTGCCGCCGGCGAGGCAGGCGTCGACACGCTCACCGTGATCCACGAGTTCGGCCTGCCCGGGCCGTTTCCCGAAGGGGCATTGGCCGAGGCCCGCCGGCAGGCGGAGCGATTTCGGGAGGAGGTGCCTGCTGGCCGTCGCGATCTCACGGACCGCGTGATTGTGACGATCGATCCCGTTGACGCCCGCGACTTCGACGACGCGATTTCGCTGGAGCGGATTGACCGGGGGCACTGGCTGCTCGGCGTGCACATCGCCGATGTGTCGCACTTCGTCGAGGAGGGGTCGCCGCTCGACCAGGAGGCCAGGGCCCGTGGCACGAGCGTCTATCTGCCTGACCGCGTGATTCCGATGTTGCCGGAGATCGTCTCCAACAATCTCGCCAGCCTGCAGCCGGATCGCGTGCGGTATGCACGGACGTGCTGGATCGAGTTCTCGGCCGACGGGATTCCGGTGCATGCCGAGGAGGAGCGATCGGCAATCAAAAGCCAGCGGCGGTTCACCTACGAGGAGGTCGACGTCTTTCTGGCCGACCCCGATACCCCGGCGGTTGAGATGATTGGCGAGGTGCGGTCGCTGCTCGGCCGCATGCGGGATCTGGCGAGGATGCTCCGCAGCCGGCGGATGGCCCGCGGGTCGCTCGAACTCGCGATGCCCGAGGTGAAGATCGATCTCGATCGCGACGGTCGGGTGAGCGGGGCGCACGTGGTGGAAAACACGGAGAGCCACCAGATTATCGAGGAGTTTATGCTCGCCGCCAACGAGGCCGTGGCCGGGATGCTGGCCGCGGCGGGCGCCGGGTTTCTGCGGCGGATCCACCCGGCACCCGATCCGCGAAAGCTCCGGCAGTTGACGGAGTTCGTCTCGGAGCTGGGATTCGAAGTCGATACGCTGGAAAGCCGCTTCGAACTCCAGCGGCTACTGGACATGGCGCGGGGCCGTCCAGAGGAGCATGCCGTGCATTACGCCGTGCTCCGCAGCCTCTCGAGGGCCGTCTATGGTCCGCAGGAGGATGGCCACTATGCGCTGGCCAGCGACTGCTACTGCCACTACACATCGCCCATCCGCCGCTATCCCGATCTCACTGTTCACCGGGCGCTCGACCTGCTGGCCCGCGGCCGCCGCGCGGCGGCCGACGGACTGCCGCGATTGGGTGAGGAATGCTCGCTCCTCGAACGCCGCGCCGAGGCGGCCGAGCGGGAACTCGTGAAGCTCAAGCTGCTCATCTTCCTCAGCTCGCGCACGGGGGAGGAGATGAATGCGGTGGTGACAGGGGTCGAGCCCTTCGGTCTGTTCGTGCAGGGACTCGAAATGCCGGCTGAAGGGCTCGTCTCGCTCGAATCGCTCCCCGACGACAGCTACCGCTTTGAGCGGACCAGCCACACGCTCATCGGCCGGCGGCCGGGTCATTCCTTCCGGCTGGGCGACCGGGTCCGCGTGACGGTGTTTCGTGTCGACCTCGATCGACGGACGCTCGACTTCCGTCTGGTCGAGGTGGGGGGACGCGTCGCTCGTGGTGGCGGACGGGCCCCGCGCTCGCCGAACACGACCAAGAGGAAGACCAACACCAAGACCAACACCAAGAGCACGTCGAGTGGAAAGACTTCCCGCTCGCAGGCTTCCGGGAAGTCCGGCAAACGCGCCGGCAAGAAGCGGCGTCACCGCTAAAGCGGCATCACTGGCAGGTTTGCCGGGCTTTCCTACAATCTGGCCTCGAGCCTTCGTCCCGATACGATTTTCTCCCTGGAAAGCATCGACGTGTCGCAGTCACTCCTTGAAACACCCTTGGTTGACTGGCACGTCGCACACGGGGGCCGCATGGTCGACTTTGCCGGCTGGCGGATGCCCGTCCAGTATGCGTCGATCGTCGAGGAGCATCTGGCTACTCGGGCGTCCGCCGGCATGTTCGACGTATCGCACATGGGGCGGCTGACGATCGGTGGCACCGCCGCGGTCGAGTGGCTGGAGTCGTTGCTGACGCGAAAGGTGGCGGGGATCGAGGTGGGCCGCGTCCGCTACACGCTCGTCACGAGCGACGCAGATGGCCAGCCTGTCGTGCTCGACGACGCGCTCGTCTCGCGTGATACCGACGCGCCGGATGGAACGCCCCGCCTGGCCTTGGTCGTCAACGCCAGCAATCGGGATCGTGTCGTCGCCTGGCTCACGAGCCGCCTGCCGGGAGCGGGTGTCACGTTCGCCGACCGCACCCGCGAGACCGCCATGATCGCCGTGCAGGGACCGCTGGCAATCCAGATCGTGGGCAGTCTGTGCACGCCTGCAGATGCGGCCCGCATCGCCGGTCTGGGCAACTACCGGGCGACGTCGGCGGTGGTCGCGGGACATGCCGCCGCCGTGAGCCGCACCGGCTACACCGGCGAGGATGGTGTCGAACTGGTGGTCGATGCCACTGCGGCCACTCCGGTCTGGGAGGCCATCCACGCCGCGGGAACGCCGCTCGGCCTCCGCGCCTGTGGCCTGGGTGCCCGAGATACCCTGCGGCTGGAGGCCGGAATGCCTCTCTATGGCCATGAACTGAGGGAGAACTCCGACCCGTTTGCGATTGGTCTCGGTCTGGCGGTCAACCTGGATGGCCGGAGCTTTCCTGGGGCCGGCCACTACGCGGCGCTGCGGAAACATCTGGTTGGTCGTGTGCGGGTCGGCCTGACGTTCGACTCCAAACGGAGCGCCCGCGAAGGTGACGTGGTCATGCGGGGGGAGAGACAGGTCGGCGTCGTGACGAGTGGCAGCTTTGCGCCCACGCTCGGGACCGCCGTCGCCATGGCCATGGTGGATGGCGACGTGGCCACCGCCGGGACCGCCGTCGAGGGCGTCATCCGGGATTCCCGCCAGCCAGCCGTGGTCACCCCCCTGCCCTTCTACCAACGGGACAAGCGAGGGGCATGATGCGTTATCCTCGTTATGCTCTCGGGGCCACCCCGATCGAGTCGGCGGAGGCAAATATCGTGTGTGTTGATGAGCATCGTTCCCGAGGAGCATGTCATGGCGGCTGATCTGAAGTTCGCAAAAACGCATGAATGGGTTCGTCCGGAGTCGGGCGGCGTGGTGACCGTTGGCATCTCGTCCTATGCGGTCGAGGCGCTCACCGATCTGGTCTTCATGCAGTTGCCTGCGGTGGGCAGGAAGGTCAAGGCTGGTGAGTCGTTCGGTGAGATTGAGAGCGTCAAGGCGGTCAGCGATCTCTATGCACCGATCTCCGGCGAGATTGTCGAGGTCAATTCTGCCCTGCCCGGGAAGCTCGAAACACTTGGCAAGGATCCCTACGGCGAGGGCTGGGTGGCGCGGATCAAGCCCGACAATCCCTCGGAACTGGACGGCCTGCTCGACCGGACGGCCTACGATGCGCTCGTCGGCAGCCAGCCCCACTGATCGGCTCGCCCTTGAATACGCTCACGATCTGGTGGGACGGTGAGGCAGACGGCCCCACCAACATGGCGGCCGATGAATGCCTGGCAGCGGAGGCCGAGCGTCGCGGCAGCCTCGTGCTACGTTTCTATGGATGGTCGGACACGACCATCTCACTCGGTGGTTTCCAGAAGATCGGCGACGCCCGGCAGGTGGAAGCGATCCGTGGCGTGCCGCTCGTGCGGCGGCCCAGCGGCGGCGGCGCCATCGTTCACGGCAGCGACCTGACCTATGCGGCTGCCGTGCCGAAGAGTCATCCGTGGGGGGCGTCGCCCCAGGTGTTTTACGACGCCCTGCACGGCGCCATGGTGGAGGTGCTCGCCGACCTTGGGATTCGAGCCTGGCCGCATCCCGCCGAAGGCTCGGCGGCGGTCTCGACCCGGAAGAGCGGTCCGGCTGTCGCGGCTGATCGTCCATCGCATGACGAGTCGCAGTTCTTCTGTTTTGACCGGCGGGCCAGTGGCGACCTGCTCATGGCAGGAACCGCGGAAGATACCCCCAGCAAGATCATGGGAAGTGCCCAGCGGCGGCTCGCCAGCGTCGTGCTGCAGCACGGCAGCCTGTTACTCCGCCACAACACCACCGTGGGGAAACCGGCCTGCCATCCGGCCGTGGCCGACCTCGCGGTTGGGCTGGAGGTGCCTGACGAGGCGGTCCTGTCCCATGCGTGGGGGCGGCGGATCGCCCGCGGACTCGGGGCCATGCTCCGCGAAGAAGACGCCCCCTTTCTTCGGGGGCGGGAGTCGGAGGTTGCGGCGCAGGCCTCGCGATTTCGTGAGGAATGGTGGACGGCCCGCCGATGAACGTCTGAGGGCGGCCGTTTCCCGCGTGCCGCTGGCGCGTTCATCGCGAAACGGTGGCTTGATTCTTGATCCGGGCTGAGGGCGTGACCTGTTGGCATGGGGGGCTGCGGGCGGTATCATAGACAAGATCTTTTCTTGACCGGGGTTTTCCGCAGGTTCGATCCACAACGTTCTTCCGTGGGCGCCACTCTCTTGCCCCCTATGGATTCGGAGCACCATTCCATGGTCGCGAAATTGGTCGTTGCTTCTGGAAAGAGCGCTGGCCGATCGATTGCACTCAAGCATGGCAAACTGTTGATTGGCCGTGCCGAAGAGTGTGATGTGCGGCCGTTGGGCGAGGAAGTCAGCCGCCGCCATTGTGCCGTGGTCGAAGAGGCCGGCAGTGTGACCGTCGAGGACCTCAAGAGCCGCAACGGCACCTACGTGAACGGCGTCAGGATCGACGCCAAAGTGACCGTTGCTGATGGTGATATCGTTCGCGTGGGACCGCTCGAACTGAAGGTGTCGTGTGCCGTACCGGCGCCGGCGCCAGCGCCGCTTGCCCCCCCTATGGACGATGTTTCCCGGTGGTTGATGGCTGATGATGAGCCTGCCGGGATGTTCGATACGACCCAGACCGTGAGTGTGGCTGAAGTGGCTGCCGCTGCCGCCCCCGCTGCCGAACATGGAACGGATGGTTCGTCGGTGAGTTCCGTGCCGGTCGGTGCGGAAGCGGCGGTTGCAACCGGGGATTCCTCGGTGTCGGCGTTGGCCGCCTCCTCGGGCGTCGGTGCGTTGCTCGCGGCCCGGGCCCATCCCGGCAGCCTGCCGCCAGAGGCGAAGGCATCGAAGACGAACAATTCCAAGGACGCCGCCGCAGAAGCGCTCAAGAAGTTCTTCGGGAAGCGCTAGAACGACTCCGGCAAGGCCCCAGGCGGGCCGATGGAGGCCGTTGAGTTCGGTTATGCGGGTTGCACGGGCGAATTATTTTTCCTCCCCGACCCATCTTGCCTGGTCGTTGTGGCGCATACTTCCGGTAGAGCTTGCCCGACGGGCATGCGTCCTCCAGACCACCTCATTGCCCTCCCTAATTTCCCAGGAAGCCTCCGATGACGACCTCCGCCCTGCCGAAGCCCCCCCGCTCCAGCCGCCGTGCCATCGCCGCGGCCGCCGCCGGCCGTGCCAGCAGCCGCCGCCGGCATATCGATCCGACCACCTGTGAACGGGATTATCAGCCGGAAGAGCTGGAATTCATGCAGGCTGTCGAGCAGTACAAGCGGCGGAATAGCAGGCCTTTTCCGACCTGCAGCGAACTGCTCGAAGTGGTTCGTTCGCTGGGGTACGTCCGCGTGGCAAACGCCTGAACGCGAGTGGAAACGGCTTGGCTGGGGTTGTTGTGCGGTGGGGACGGAGGGTACGGTTCGACCCCCTGTCGCCCCGGTGGATCTTTCCGGCCGGGCGTCGGGTGTGGAGGGCGAACATGCCCGCGGCTGACCACAGCATCACCATTCCGGTTCTCGCCTGCATCGTCTGCCTCGCGGCCTGCGGTTGCGGCGGGATTGCGCGGAACGACAACGCGGCCGGTGTGCAGCTCTACCAGCAGGGCAACTATCTGGGGGCGGTGGATCATTTCCAGCAGGCGTTGGCCAAGCAGCCTGGCAATGCCGACTGTTTTTACAACCTCGGGGCCACCTACCACCAACAGTCCAAGCTGTTCGGACGCCCCGCAGAACTTCAGACCGCCGAGCAGTATTACCACCTCTGCTTGGCCCGAAATCCGAACCACGAGGCCTGTCAACGTGGGCTGGCCGTGCTGCTCGTCGAGGAGGACCGCCGGGATGAGGCGATGGCCCAACTGCAGCAGTGGGCCCAGCGGCAGCCTGGGAATCCGAATCCTCAGATCGAGATGGCCCGCCTCTGCCAGGAACACGGCGACCTGCGGGAGGCAGAAAACCACCTGATCGACAGTCTGGCGATCGCCCCCAACAACCCCCGTGCGATGGTGGCACTGGGACAGATTCGGGAGTCGCAGGGGGATTCCTCGCAGGCCCTTGCCAACTACAGTCGCGCCCTCGCCGTCGATCCGCAGCAGCCGACAGTGGCGGCACGGGCTGCCACGCTCTCGGCGTCCCAGACCGGGGCGTCCCGGATGGCGGCGATGCCTACGTCCGCGGCACCACTCTCGCCCGCGGTGTACGCCGCCCCCACGCCGCAGGGAAACGTGTCCCGTTGACCAATGCAGCGGGCGGCTTTTATCCTGCCCGCTCGGCCTCCCGGCTTTCCGGCCCAAGGTGCCGACTCTCGTGAACGTCCGACCATCGGTTTGTGGACGCAACCCTGATCGACTCAGGGAGACAGCCGCTGGTAGCAAGCGGTGAGAGGGTGCGGGCAGGCCGGGATGGAGTACCAGCCAGTGACGGACCGCAATGTCGGGTCGGCGACCGAACGAGTCTACAACTTCTCGCCAGGCCCAGCGGTCTTGCCGCTCGAGGTGCTGGAGCGGGCGCGGGATGAAATGCTCTCCCTCCCTGGCGTGGGCATGTCCGTGCTCGAGATCAGCCACCGCAGTCCGGCCTTCGACCGGATCCTGGAGGACACGCTCCAGGCGTTACGGCAACTGCTGGGGATCGGGGACGACTACGAAGTGCTCCTCATGCAGGGAGGCGCAAGTCTCCAGTTCTCCATGGTGCCGATGAACCTCCTCCGTGGTCGCCAGGGGGCTGCCGATTACATCCTCACCGGCACCTGGGGGCAGACCGGCGCCAAGGAGGCGCGGCGGGAGGGCAAGGTGCACGTGGCGTGGGATGGTGGTGCCACGGCCTACGACCGTCTTCCGGCTGCCAGCGAGATTCAGTTGTCGGGCAACGCGGAGTACGTGCACGTCACGAGCAACGAGACGATTCAGGGTGTGCAGTGGAAGCACGACCCGGAGAGTGGCGGGGCCCCGCTGGTCTGCGATTGTTCCAGCGATTTCATGTCGCGGCCGATCGATGTGTCGAAGTACGGGCTGATTTACGCCTGTGCGCAGAAGAACGCGGGGATCGCCGGGGTGACGGTCGTCATCATTCGGAAGGATCTGCTCGAGCGTTCCCGGGACGACCTGCCCACCATGCTCGACTACCGCACCTATGCCAAGAACGGATCGCGGCCCAACACCCCGCCGGTTTTCGCGGTGTATGTGCTCGGGCTCGTCTGCCAGTGGCTCCGCGACGGCGTGGGGGGGCTGGCGGCCATGAACCGCCACAACGGCGCCAAGGCGAAACTGCTCTACGACGTCCTCGACGCGTCTGGCGGCTTCTATGCCGGCCACGCCCGTCCGGAGTGTCGTTCCGACATGAATGTCACGTTTCGCCTTCCCGATGAGACGCTTGAAAAGGCATTCATCAAGGGTGCCACGGAACGTCGGCTCATCGATCTCAAGGGGCACCGTTCGGTCGGGGGCATCCGGGCCAGCATCTACAACGCGATGCCGTTGTCAGGCGTCGAATCCCTGCGAGACTATATGCTGGAGTTTCAACGGAGTCAGCGCAGCTAGCCGTTGGTGGAAACAGTCTCCACTCTTTGCATCCCTGCCCTTTTCGGAAACCCGAATCCATGCCCTCGATCATCGTGCTCGACACGCTCAGTCCGGACGGTCTCGCGCTCCTCGATGCAGCTGCCGAAATGGGGGTGACCTATGAAGTCGTCACCGGGCTTTCGGGCGCGGCATTGCGGGAGGCTCTGGCCCGCCACGACGGGGCGATCTGCCGCAGTGGCGTGAAGATCACCGCGGAGTCGCTCGCCGGCAATCACCGGCTCAAGGCGATCGTGCGGGCGGGTGTTGGCACCGACAACATCGACAAGGATGCGGCCACGCGGCAGGGCATCGTGGTGATGAACACGCCGGCCGGCAACACCGTCAGCACGGCGGAGCACACGTTTGCGTTGATCCTCGCCCTCTCCCGTAACGTTGCCGCGGCCGACGCCAGCCTCCATCAGCATCGCTGGGATCGCAACAAGTTCATGGGTGTCCAACTGGCGGGAAAGACGCTGGGGATCGTGGGGCTCGGTCGGATCGGCCAGGCGGTGGCCAAGCGTGCCTTGGCGTTCGACATGCGGGTCATGGGCTTCGACCCGTTCCTGTCTCAGGAGCGGGCAAAGGAGCTGGGCATCGAATTGGTGGGCACCGTGCGGGGCATGTTGCCAGAGGTCGATTACCTGACCGTCCACACGCCGCTGACCGACGACACCCGCCATCTTGTCGGCATGGACGAATTGGCCATCCTGAAGCCAGGCATCCGGCTGGTGAACTGTGCCCGTGGCGGCATCTACGACGAGAAAGCATTGGTGGAGGGACTCAAGCGCGGTGTGATCGGTGGCGTGGCCCTCGACGTGTTTGAGCAGGAGCCCTGCACCGACAGTCCGCTGTTTGAGATGCCCGGCGTGCTGGTCACGCCCCACTTGGGCGCCAGCACCGAGGAGGCGCAGTCGCAGGTGGCCGTGGAGGGAGTTGGACTGCTCGTCGACTTCCTCTCCACCGGTTCGATCCGCCATTCGGTCAATTCCAGCCCCATCGACCCGGCGTCGATGGAGGGCGTGCGGGGATTTCTGGATCTGGCCTGGCGGTTGGGCCTGCTGCTGGCCCAACTCGAGGATGGGCCCCCACGGTCCTGCTCGATCGCCTACCGAGGCGAGATCGCGTCGCGGAACACGCGGCTTGTGACCGCGGCCTTTGCGGCGGGGCTTCTCGAATCGGCGTTGGAGGATGTCAACATCGTCAACTCCGAGGTGCTGCTCAGGGACCGGGGTATCGAACTCGTCGAGCAGAGCCGGACCGATCCCGGGGCGTTTAGTTCGGTCGTGGCGGTGGATCTCGTCTCCGGTGACCAGGTCCATAGGGCTGCGGGCACGCTGTTTGGGCACTCGATGCCGCGGCTCGTGCAGCTGGAGGGGCACCGTCTGGAGGCCTATCTCGACGGCGTTCTGCTGGTGTTTACCCACCAGGACGTGCCGGGCATCATCGGTCGCGTGGGCAATGCGTTCGGCGGCCTGGGGGTGAATATCGCCCAGATGACCGTGGGTCGCTCGGCCCCGGGCGGTGACGCCATCGGCGTGCTGAACCTCGATCAGGAACCCTCACCCGAGGCCGTGGCGGCCGTTCTGGCCTGCCCCGGCGTCCGGTCGGCTCGCGTGGTCAAACTGCCGCCTGCTGGGCAACTCCCGTTTTGGCTGGCCACTTCCGCCGCAGCGGTGCGGCGGGCCCCCGCGCTTTCCGGAAAATAAGCGTTCTTCGGGAAATCTGTGCTATCCGGGAAATAACTTTCCGGTGTCGGTGCGAATGGTCTCGTGAAGCGAGAGTCGGACGCGGGTGGCCCGTACCCTGGTGAGGGTTGCCGGGACGGTGTTCCTGGAACGTGTTCTTCAGGCCGAAGTCCCCATGGCCGAATCCCCTGCCGCAGGCGACCGATTTGACCGGTGGGTGAGAGATCATGTGGAGATGCTCTATCGGGTCGCTTTTCGCCTGCTGGGTGACCCGCACGATGCTGAGGACGTCGTGCAGGATGCCTTTCGCTCGGCCTGGGCCAGCCGCCACCTCTTCGATCCTGACAGAAGCGAACGAGCCTGGCTGCTCGCGATCCTCCGCCGCCGGGCGGCGGATCACTGGCGACGGTCCACCGCTGTGGTGCCTCCCGGCATCGGTGAGCTTCCCCAGCCGGCAGCACCGGCCGGCCGGGACCCGTTCGCGGACGAGCTCTCCTCCGCGATGCAGCGGGCGCTTGGCAGGCTCCACGAGGAACTCCGCGAAACGCTGCTGTTGGTTGTCGTTGGCGGCCTCACCCATCAAGAGGCTGCCGATCTGCAGGGCGTCCCGTTGGGCACCGTGCTCTCCCGTGTCAGCAGGGCCCGCAGCCGCCTGCGGGAGTTTCTTCTCGAATCGCCTGCAGCGGTGTCTGCGCGGCAGTAACGTTCGCATCCCGGAGTTGAATCCACCCCCTGTCAATCCACCGATGATCGCCGCATGACCCATTCCGACGACCACCTGCTTGATGCCCGTTTGCGGGACGTGCCCACGCCGGCCGGAATCGCCGGTCGCGTCGCGCCCGAGGCATTGTTCGACGACGCGGCGATCGATCGGTTGCTTGTGCTGGTCGATCTGCCGAACGGGCTCGAGGATCGCACCCGCCGCGCGATGGCAGCCATGCGCGAAGGCTCGACGCTGCCGTTGCCCACGCCCCCGAAATCATCTCGCCACGCTGGCTCGGCAGGCCATGGCGGGGGCAGCCATGGCCTGCCATCGCGTCGGATGAGGCTCTGGCCGGCGGCCATGGATCTGCTCGCAGATGGAGGGGCCGTGGCGGCAGCACTGTCGATTGTGGCGCTGATGTTCTTTGCCGGCACCGAGCTTTCGCGTCGTCTGGCTCCTCCAGCCGCAGTTTCGCAGCGGATGGCGGACCGCGGTGCGTCACCGACGCGGGTGGACGCCCCGGGAGTCTCCGCTGATGGCCGAGTGCCGCTCCGTGAGGCGGTGGGCGGCTTGCGGACCGGCGAACCGCCAGCCGGAGAAAGTCCAGAAATTGTGGCCGGCAAGCGTCAGTCGACTGGCGGTTCACCGCAGCCGCCGGCGGTCGTCGCTGGACGAGCCGCTCTCGCGACAGGCGACACGCTCCATGCCGCCCGGCCTGCTCAAGGCCCCGTCGAGGTGCGGGCGGCACCAACGGCTGCAGCTGGTGCCGGCGACGGGGATCGCGGTGGTCGAGCCGGCGGAATCCGCACGGTGTTTCTGCCAACGACGGGCAGGCAGGTGCCTCGTGTGCCCGCCTACGACATCGCCTTTGAGATGACGCATGGTGAATCGCCCTTCATCGACCCGTCGCGGGCCGCGGCGCTCGCCGTCGACCATCCGCCGCTCTCGCTCCGAACCGATTCATTCGACAGTCTGTGCGAGGCGGCCCGTCGCGATCACGGCCGGCCGTCGGGCAGGCGGCCTCGGCGAGGCGGGATGCCAGTTGTGCGGGTCGAGGATGTTCTCGCCGCCCTGCCGCCTACCCTGCTGTCTGCGCAGGGGAATGCCGGGTTGTCGGGGTCGGGTCTGGTGCTGTCTGTCGATGCTGTCCGCTCGTTGCGGCCGTCCCCGGGCAGCCTGCTAGTGGAGGTGTGTGCCACGGCGGCACCTCTCTCCGCCGCCGGCACCGCGGCCGAATCAGCCCCGCTCGATGCCATGCTTGTGCTCGACCAATCCTCCGGCCCGTTGGCATCGCTCTCGTGGCAGTGGCTGTGCCGGGGACTTGGCCGCGTGATCGGTCAGATGGGGGCTGCCGATCGCTTGTCGCTGGTCGTCTGTGGCGAGCGGCCGCGGCTGGTGGCGCTACGGGCCGATGCCGCCACGCTCACCGCGTTGCTGCCCGAACTGACTCGCGAGCCGATGGCGAGGTTTGCCGACCTCGATGCGGCATTCCGACTTGTCGCCGCCATTGGCCGTCGCGAGGGTCGCCCGGAGCGGATCGTGGCCGCGGCGCACGCCGATTCCCTGGAGCGTTGCCGCGCGGAAGGGCGTGCCGCGCTGTCGGAGTGGCAGGCCGCGCAGGCTGCGGCCCCGGCACTGCCGGTGGCTCCGATCACCGAGTTCGTGCTCATCGATCCGCAGCAACCGCTCGACGCCGGTGGCAGCTCGCCAGGGGCTGCGGCGGTGGCCGCGGGACGCGTCGCTGCCGATCCGATCACGATCGGACGCGCCATGCTGGGGCACGTCTTCGGCCGTCCGACGCTCGTGGCCACCGGCTGTCGGCTCGAGGTGGCGTTCGATCCAGCCCGTGTCGGTTCGTATCGCATTATCGGTCACCGGCAGACCGCGTCTGACGCGCTGACCGCCATTGAGCCACGGCCCGTTGATCTGCACGCCGGCGAAACCGTTCGGGTTGTCTATGAGGTCATCCGTCGGCCGGGCGGAACGCCGCCTGCCGCGGCAGGCGTGGTGTCGGCCACGCTGGCGTGGACTCCGGCGGCGACCGGGCCGGACGGCCCGCCCCCCGAGCAGCAGGTGCGGCGTGGACTGGCCGACTGGAATGGTGCGATGGCCGACGGTCTGCGGGCCGGTCTGCCCTCCCCGCACGGCTGCGAATTGCTGCTGGCGGTGGCGCTTGGCGAACTCACCGCAGCGTCGGTCCATGCCGAGCCGTGGCGACAGTCCGCGGCGGAAATGGCGAGGCTCGTGTCCCGCTGGCAGGCCCGTGGCGATCTGACGCCGATGGGAGGGCTGCTCATCGACTGCCTCGAACTCCAGGGGGTCGTCCCGGAGGCAGCCAGCCGCTGAGACCGCAGGCGTGATTCAACGGTTCGAAGCGGGAGCCGGTTTGACGGCGGTCGCTCGTCTTCCCAGAATGCGGGGGAGGGGTCACAATCCTCTCCTCAGACACCCCTGCTCCGGACGGCAGCGGGATGGTGTCGGCGGAGACCATCGTCATGCCTCCCGCTGCCCTCGCCCAACCCTTTTACCCCGCGCTTGCCCCATCATGATCGCGTCTCTTCGGCGTCTGTGGTTTGTCCTGCTGCTGGCTGCGGGGATGGTCTGTGGAGTGTCCGCTGCTCGTGGAGTCGCCGCCGATCCGCCGCAGCGCACCACGAAGGACATCGCCACGGCCCGGTTGCTCGACTCGCTCGAAGAGCGGCAGATGCCCGACGTGGTGCTCTGGGTGCTCGACCGTGTGGAGCAAGACCCAGACGTTGCGGCCGATTTCAAGAAGGAAGTGCCGTTTCGGCGGGCGGCAGCGCTCGTGGCCGTCAACCGCTCGGAGTCCAACGCCGTCAGGCGGGCTGAGGTGTATGACCGTGCAGCACGCGAGATCGATGCGTATCTGAAGGAGAGCCCCGAAGGCGAGCGGGCGATTCAGGCCTACCTCCAGAAGGGCAACCTGCTCATCGAACGTGGTCGGGCGAAGATCGAGGACTCGAAGCGGCCTGGCCAAGACGCCAAGAAACTGCGGGCCGAGGCCCTGCCCTTTTTCGACGCGGCGATCAAGGTCTTGGAGGGGCCTGTTCGCAAGGAAAATGCCCCGATCGATGCCGTGACCAACGCCGAAGACGCGGTGCTCAAACTCTTGCGAGAGGTGGATGCGTCGCTGAAGGAGCTGCGTGGTGAGACAGGGGGCGACAAGGCCGACGCCGACAAGGACTCTGGAAAAGACGCCGGCAAGCCGGCACCGAAGTCGAAGAAGCCTGCCAAGAAGCCGGGAGCCGCACGGCTGATGGCCAGCCTGGAAGAGCAGCAGGACGAACTGCGCGGCTTGCTCCTCAAGACGCGACTGCTGATTGCCGGTGCCTACTACGAAAAGTCGCGGGCATTGGAGCCGAAGTCGAAGGAATGGGAGGCTGCCCTCACGGAGTCCGCGAAGCAATACAAGGAGCTCTACGAGAAATACCGAAGCCGTGGAGCCGGCCTGTTCGCCCGTTATTATGAGGGCCGAAACTATGTCGCCCTTGGCAAGCGGAACGAAGCGCTGGCCGCGTTGGCCGACATCCGCGGGCTCGACGGGGATGGTATCGTGCCCAGCCTGAGGGCGAAGGCGATCAATTCCTCGCTGGAGTGCTGGCTGGAGGAAAAAAAGTACGACGAGTTCGATGATCGGCTGCTGAAGCTGTCGCTGGCGCCACTCACTCCAGATCGCATCGACAACGACTGGCTCGGGATGAAGTATCGTGCCGCCCTGCTGCTCGAGAAGCGGGCTGCGGCCATGCCGGATAAGGACAAGGCAAAGCGGGGCCCGCTGCTTCGCGACGCCAAGCGGCTCGCTATGGAAGTGGCCAAGGTCAACAGGGATTTTGGCCCGGAATCGAAGTCGCTGCTGGCCGAACTTGGCAAGCAGGTGCCGGATGATCTCGACGGCGAGCCGGCGACGTTCGAGGCGGCCATGGATTCAGCGCGGGCAGCCCTCGCTGCCATGCAGGCGCGACAGGCCACGCTGAAGCAGGCCGAGGGTGCGAAAGACGCGGCGGCGATCGAGACAGCCCAGAAGGAACTGGCAGCGGAGCGGACGAAGTCGATCGCCAGCCTGCGGAGGGCCATGCCGCTGGCGCGGGCCGACGATCTCGAGGCACTCAACCAGGCCCGCTCGCTGCTTACGTACGTGTTGTATGCCGACCAGCGGCTCCACGATGCGGCTGCGCTCGGTGATTTTCTGGTCGAACGGTATCCCAGTGCGAAGGGCAGTCAGCAGGCGTCCCGCATCGCCATGGCGAGTTGGCAGCAGTTGCAGAAGCAGCCTGTGGCGGGGTGGGCGGATGAGGCCAAGAGAAAGTGCGTGGAGACCGCCGAGACGATCATGCGGACCTGGCCCGACCGTCCGGAGGCGGCCGATGCGGCTGTCATTGCCATCGCTGCGGCGACGGAGGATCGTTCGCCAGAGCGGATCATCGAGATTCTGACACAGATGCCGGCGACGTCGCCTCGCCGTGCGGAGGTGCAACTGCGGGCCGGCGGCGCGCTCTGGCGCGAAGTGCAGGAGAAGTCGCGGTTGGACGAGGCCGCGCGTCCACCGGCCGCGACGCTGGCCGGCTGGCGGACACAGGCCGAGAAGGCGATCGACGACGGCCTCGCCGGCATCCCTGCCGGCACCGCTCCAGCGGTTGTCAATGTGGCAGCGGCTTTGGCCCGGGCCCAGATGGCGATGGATGATGGCGAAAACACGCGGGTGGCCGCCTTGCTCGAGCACAAGGACTACGGACCGTGGACGGTCCTCACCGTCGACAAGGAGGAATTCAAACCGTTCAAGGCTGGTCCGCTTGCTACGCCCACGGCCACGGCCGGACTGCGATACTTCATCGAGACCGAGCAGAGCGACAAGGCCGTGCAGGCCATGAAGAAGCTCGAGGAACTTGCCAGTGCCTCTGGTGCGGAGGCCTCCGCCCGGCTGACGTCGATGTATCAGACAATGGGTCGCGACCTGCAGTCGCAGCTCATGAATCTCGCCTCCGGTCCCAACGCTGGCACGCCGCAGGCGCAAGCCCGGGCGACCGCCATCCTGACGGGGTTTGAAAAGTTTCTGGAGGGTGTGGCCAAGGATCCGAAGCTGTCGTCGCAGATGTGGGCGGCAACCACCTATCTCAACCTGGGCTCGGGCGAGGGCACGGGCTCGGCCGTGCCGAAGGCCAAGGCGGAAGGCTATCTCGACAGGGCTGCGGCCATCTACGAGGGGCTGCTTTCGAAGGGCGGGGCTGAGATCGCCAAGTTCGAGCCCTCGATCCGAGTGAAGATGGCCAACGTCTACCGCGAGCGGGAAAAGTGGGACGAGGCCCAGAAGCACATCGACTGGATTTTGTCAGACAAGAAGCGGCAGAACACGCTCGACTTCCAGTTCCAGGCCGCCGAACTGCTCCAGCAGGCGGGCTCCAAAACGGTCGACAAGCCGAAGCAGGCTGACTATTACGGGAAGGCCATCAGTGGCTACAAACGCCGCGGTGATGCCGGTGAGATCTGGGGCTGGGGCTGGGCCGTCATCTCGAATCGCTTGGAGTCACAGGCGTTTGCGGGATCGGACGAAAAGGCGATGGAGGCCCGTCGGAAGTTTTTTCAGGCCCGCTTGAACGCCGTGAGGTGCCGCATGGAGAAGGCAGAGGCCTTGCCGCAAGAGCGGGAGAAGGAGCTGCAGAAGGCGTTCGAATACATCGACCTGACCTACAAAATGCACTCCGATCTTGGCGGGCCCGACACGAGAAAAGCCTTCGATAAAATTCTGAAGGAGATCGAGAAGCGGCAAAACAAGCCTCCGCGGGGGGTCGACGGCCTGAAACAGGCTGCCGAAGCCGCGGCGGGGTGAGAGTGGAATCGGAGTGAGATGCCGGTATGACCAACAGCAAGGCCGGAGCAAACCATTCAGGCACGGATTCAGGAATGAACAACACCATGACGACGAGTGGCATCGAGGGGAACGGTTGCGGGCGACGGGCGTGGACAACGCTGCTGACCTGCTGCGTGATGGGGGGCGTTGCGCTGGCGGCGCCGGGAACTGCCTTGGGGCAGGCTGCCGACAGGGTGAGCCTTGTCGGTGGTGCGAGCGTCGCGGGCAAGATCGTCTCGGTCTCCCCGGCCGGTATCGATGTGGAGAATAGCGACGGCGAAACGCAGAAAGTGGCGATCGAAACGGTTCGCGAGGTGCAGTTCGGAGCGGAGCCGCAGTCGTTGAAGAACGCCCGTTCGATGCTCCTCCGCGGCCGTGGTGCCGATGCCCGGGACGAAGTTGGCAAGATCGAAGCGGACGAACTCGACGGCGCCGAGCCACTGGTGCTGGCCGAGGTCGATTTCGTCAGGGTGGCTGCCTCGGCACAGGCCGTCCTGGATGCCGGTGGTGACCTCGCCGCGGCGGCCAAGGCGGTGGCCGACTATCTCGCGAAGCATCCGAAGAGCCACCACTTCTTCCAGATGCAGGAACTGCTCGGGGATCTCCAGGCGCGGGCCGGGAAACCCGCAGACGCGCTCGCTGCATACCAGCAACTTGACGGCGGCCCCCCTGCCCTGAAGGTCCGCGCCGCCTCCGCCAAGGCGGCCATGCTGCTCGCGCAGGGCAAGCCCGACGAGGCCATGGCGGAGTACGATGCTGCCATCAAGCTGGCCGGCAGCGAAAAGGCCAGCCAGCCGCAGAAGCGATCGGCTGAGCTGGGCAAAGCCAAGTGCCTGTCGTTGCAGGGCAAGCAGGATGCGGCCATCGAGATGGTGCTCCAGATCATCAAGGATTCGAGCCCGGAGGAGAAGGAACTGTTGTCCCGGGCCTATAACGTCCTCGGGGGAGCCTATCGGTCCATGGCCGGCAGGGAGCAGGATGCCCTGATCCAGTTCCTCACGGTCGACCTGGTCTACAACACCCTGCCGGAGAGCCATGCCGAGGCGTTGTTTAACCTCGGCGAGTTGTGGGACAAGGGCAGCAACCCGGAGCGGGCCCGCGAGGCGAGGCAGAATCTCAAAGCGGCCTATCCGGCCAGCCCGTGGGCTGCCAAGCTGGATGCGTCCAAGTCGTAGGTGATTCACGGAAATTGTCGCTGGCGCTTTGCAGTCCCGAGGGGTGTGAGGCTAGTCTGTGGCACGGAAAAGGTTCCCTCTTGAGGAGATAATTCATGCAGTGCGACGTGACCAACGGCGGGCACAACCGTTCAGAAAGTTTGTTGCCAGGCTTTTTTCTTGGAGGAATCGGTCGCTGCCTGCTGATCGTCGCCTCGTTGCTTCCCGGCTCCATCCTTCCCTGGGCAGCGGCTGTCGTGCCGGCGATCGCCTGGTCTGAGGCGGCGGTCGCCCAGGATGACGCCGGTGATGCCCCCGCCGACGAGGCGGCCGAGCCGGAGGGCGAGAACATGCTCGTCTTCTACTACAAGGCACTCGGCCTGCGCTACGTCATCGTCTTCCTGGCGCTTTCGTTTGGACTCGTCGCCCTGCTCGTGATGTGCTTCATGCAGATTCGGCGTGTTGTCCTGATGCCGCCGGGGCTGAGCCAGGCGTTCGAGGCACACCTGGAGAACAAGGAGTATCAGCAGGCATACGAACTGGCCAAGACCGACGACTCCTACCTAGGCCACGTGCTGGCCGCCGGGATGGGAAAGCTGCAGTCGGGATACCCGGCTTCGGTCGAAGCGATGCAGGCGGAGGAGGGAGAACAGGCGATGAAACTCGACCACAAGGTGAGCTACGTGTCCTTGATTGGTGCCTTGGCTCCGATGTTCGGGCTGCTCGGTACGGTCGACGGGATGGTGGGAGCCTTTATGGTGATCGCCAAGTCGGCTACGGCCCCCAAGCCTTCCGAACTGGCCGTCGGTATCTCGCAGGCCCTCATTACGACTCTGATCGGTCTGTGGCTGGCCATCCCGGCCATCGCCTGCTTTGCGCTGTTCAAGAATTGGCTCCAGAAACTCAACGGTGACGTTGATGGGGAGGCAATGCGGCTGATGTCGCGGTTCCAGGGCATGGGCAAAAAGTAAGGAACGACGCAGCGGGCCCTGATTCGGCCCTGCCGGAGCATCCAATGCCAAAACGAACCGCCGAGGCTTCGAGCACGGACATCGACATGACGCCGATGATCGACATGACGTTTCAGCTGATCACGTTCTTTATGTTCGTCATGAACTTCTCCGAGGCCGAGCAGGATGACCGCATCCAACTGCCGCTGAGCCAATTAGCGAAGCCGGTCGATGGACCCGTCGAGAAGCCGATCACGCTGCAGTTGGCGAACAGTGGCTCGGTGATCTACGCGGGCGAGATGATCGGCCTGCGCGACGTGGGCGGCTATTTGGAGCGGGAGAAGTCGGTGATGATCGACGCCGGCAAGGAGCCAGCGGCAGCCACGGTGATCGTCCGGGCGGACGGGCGTGCGAAGACCGGCGAGGTCCAGGAGATCATCAAAATCTGCCAGGAAAAGGGGTTCGAGAAATTCGCCCTCCGGGCCCAGTACGACGAGGGACGGTGATTCGATGGCGCGGCCAGAGTCTTCACTTCCCGACAAGATTCACATCGACATGACGCCGATGATCGACGTCGTGTTCCAGCTGATCTCGTTCTTCATGTTTTCGCTGAAGGTCGTCGCCCCGGAGGGTGACTTCGACATCCGCATGCCCTTGGGCAAGTCGGCCAGCGCCGCCGTGGATGATCAGCAGGTGCCGCCGATTCGCGTGAAGCTATCGGCAGGACCAGACGGCTCGCTGGCCGGCATCGCCATGAATGGCAACCCTGTTACCGACTTCAACGACCTGCAGAAGAAGGTGGTTTCGCTGGTGGGCAAGGGCCGCGGGCCCGACTCGCTGGCGGACAAGACCGAGGTCGAGATGGACTGCGACTACGGCCTCAAATATGTCAACGTCGTCCGCGCGATCACGGCCGTCTCCGGCACCGTGCAGGATGGCCAGATCGTGGAACTGATCAAGAAGATCAAGTTCACGCCGCCGAAGGCGGGCAAGTAGGCACGCTAGGCCCGGAGGGCCGGGTCAGTACCAGCCGACGGAGGTCGGCCAAGCGAAAATGGCAGGATGCCATGTTTCGCGTGTATACGGTTCGGGGCTGCCCATGCCCCGTCGCCGGACGTTCGCTTCGGCATCCTGCCTTCGCTGGTCAGCAACGCCGGCTCTCGGGGCACGGGCAGCCCCTCACGGATGATTCCAATCCCATGCAAGCCCTGAGCGCAAGCGACGGGATCGGCTCCGGCTTACGATCCCCCGGCTCGCGCCGGGGGCTTTTATGCGTGCATACAAGCCCTGAGCGCAAGCGACGGGATGGTGCCGGCCCACG
>JBILKZ010000212.1:0-4680 GCA_044376405.1 Pirellulales bacterium | reverse complement strand
GGAAGTGCTCTGGCTTGCGATCCCCCGGCTTGCGCCGGGGGCTTGTATGGGGCATAGAAGCCCGGAGCGCTAGCGATGGGAAGTGCTCTGGCTTGCGATCCCCCGGCTTGCGCCGGGGGCTTGTATGGGGCATAGAAGCCCGGAGCGCTAGCGATGGGATGTGCTCTGGCTTGCGATCCCCCGGCTTGCGCCGGGGGCTTGTATGGGGGCGTGAAGCTAAAAGGCCACCATGAACTGCGTCTGGATGGCCGTGCCCGTGGAACCGGCTCGGTAGGGATAGAGAATGTTCTGCGCCGGGTTGCGGTTCAAATGGAGGGCCTCGAGCGTGAACCGGGCCTGACGCGACTGGTTCACATACCAGTTGAAGCCGCCGCCATATTCCTGGCCCGTGCCGTAGGGACCGGTCACCACGCTCGAGCGGGCGTAGACCTCGTAGGTCCGTGGCACGAAGCACCACGACAGGTAGCCCTGACCACCGTGGTCGAAGATGCTCGACCGCGCGAATGGGCCGGTGCCCTGAAAGCCGTTGAGCGTACGGAAATAGTATTCGAAGTTGGCAGCCCAGCCGCGGTATTTCCAGCCGGCGTCGACGGTGGCGAGATGGTACTGAAACTGTTCGACGCGGGAGCCGGGACCGAGGGCACCGGGCAGTGCCAACGCGGTGCCATCGGAGAGTCGAACGATCGTGTCTTCTGGATTGAGGCCCAGGACGCCGAGCGCGTACGTGCGGCCGTAGACGCCACTGGTGCCCAGCCGGATGGCGGCCTCCTCGTGTTGCTCCATGTCGCCATAGCCGAAGCCGAAGGGTGAGAGCGGCTCCCACCAGGTGTTGCCCGCCCAGGCCATCGAGGTGCCGCGGCGGAGAACGCCCGACGTGCCTCCGTCGATCGCGTTCCAGACTCCCGCCTGGTAGTGAACGGTGTTGTCGAGCAACGATCCGACCGCCGCGGCGCCCGGACTGAAGCCGGGCCGGAAGAAGGTGTTGGCCATGCTGCGATCGACACCGAGATTCCAGGGCGAGGCAGAGAGCCACTCGCGGGATCCTGGAACCTGCGTCACGCCGGCGCCGAGCGTGGCCGCCTCGCTGAACTTCCAGCCCGCCATGCCGATCGGCACGACGCCCGACCGCGCGCCGCCGTCGGAGGTGCCGAAGAAGGCGAAGTTGTAGATCAGCCGTTCATCGACCACGTGGCCTGTGAAGGAGATTAGGAAGCGGTTCAAGTTGATCGTGTTGATGTTGTTGATCGGTCGCACCACGCCCCGGGAGTCGGTCCACGTGGTCGCCCCGCGGGCAAACTCGAGCCAGCGGAGCTGCATGTAGCCACCGAGCGATGCCGCAAACGGAAAATCCCCGCTGCGGGGGGCTTCCTTGTAGAGCAGCAGGCCGCGGGGCGGCGCGAAGTCGGTGGCGGGGATGTATCGCGGGCGAGGAATGCCACCGAGGCGGGCCTCGACGGCCCGGTCGATCTCCTGACGGATTTCCTCAGCGCTGGGCGATGTCTCGGGTGCCGGAATCGACTCGACGACAGCATCCTCCGACGGTTCCGGGGCGTCGAACGCATCGCCTGGAATGACATTCTCAACGGCCTGCTCTTCGTCGCCGGGATCGATCACCAGTTGGGCGAAGGCGGAGGTCCCAGACAGCGCCATCGCGACCCCGCACGTGAGCCATCGCAGCCACTGCCAGCGGCCGCCAGACCATGCGTTGGTGCGTGGATGCCGGGGCATAGAGGGGGCCGGAGCGGATGGGGCGGGCGGAATCGACCATCATCAGAATCGGGTCTGGATGTGCCGGTTATGCAGGTTTTTCTATTTCGGCAGTCTAGGCAAAGTAAGTCGCATGAGCGGGTTTCAAGGATTGTGCCGGATATGCCGATTGTATTGGCGGACCGCCTGGTAGCCGCCCCGATCGTCGGGAGGCACCATTCCCGTGGCGGCCAGGTCTGACCGGATCAACCGGAGGACGCACTTCAAGGGGATAACCCCGTGAGTCAGTTGCGTCGTCGCCTTGTCATCGCTCAGCCAGGGCGTCTGTCCCGGCTGCTGTTTTTGATTGCGCTGGGCGTCACGGCTGTTGGGACCTCCAGCGCCGCCGAACTCTTCGAGGGGCCGAATGCCCCCTTGGAGATTCTGGCAGGGTCAGGCGGCGAAGAGGCTGAGGCAGCCATAGCCGAACTGCCCGCGCCGCGCGAGATGCCCTCGGACATCGCGGCGGAACTGAAGCGGTTGCAGAAGCAGATCGACGAACTGCAGGCCGCCAGGGACGCCGCTCTGGGCGCTGATAAAGCACCGTCGAAGGCGGCGGACAAAGAGAAGGCCGGTGGCAAGGCTGCTGAGAAAGCCGAGAAGGCTGCGAAGGCTGGCGAGAAGACTGAGAACCCTCTGGCCGACCGGCTCTCCACTGTCGAGAAAAGTCTCGGCAAACTCTTCGACGCAAACGACAAGAAAAAGAAGGAAGACGCCAAGAAGCCGTCGTTTGTCTTCAGCGGCCAGGTGCAGGCCGACGAGGTCTGGTTTGGACAGGATGCCGCCAGCCGCGCCGACGTGGGCGACCTTCAGGACGGCGTGCAGTTCCGCCGGCTCCGCATCGGTGCCCGCGGCACCAGTTTCGAGGTGCTCGAATACTCGCTCGGCGTCGACTTCGCACTCGCCAACCAGCCCAGCTACCTCGACAACTACCTCGAATGGAAGGAATTGCCTTTACTGCAGAACATCAGGGCTGGCCACTACTTCGAGCCCTTCTCGCTCGAACGCGTCACGCAGAACCGCAACAACACGTTCATGGAGCGGTCGCTGGTCGATACGTTCGCTCCCGCGCGCAACATGGGGGTGATGACCTATGGCAACACGGAGAACGAACTGGCCACCTGGGCCATCGGCACGTTTCGCACCAACAGCGACAACACCGGCAACGACTCGTTCGACAGCGGCCAGGCCCTGACGATGCGGGGCACGTGGCTGCCCTGGTGGGACGAGCCGAGCGACGGCCGTTTCTACATGCACCTGGGCGCGGCCTATAGCTACCGCAAGGCCTTTCAGAACCAGGTCCGCTTCAGGAACACTCCGGAAATCCGCAAGCAGCAGCCGACCGGCACTTTCGGGCCCGTGGGGCCGCCAAGCCCCAGCAACTACATCAACGGCGTGCCTGGACCGTTTGCCCCGATCTTCGTCGACACCGGAAACATCAAGTCAGACCACTTCCAACTCTTCGACCCCGAGTTCGCCCTGATCCTCGGGCCCCTCTCGCTGCAGTCGGAGTATGCATTTGCCATCGTGGATCAGCCCAAGGGCGAGCCGCTGTTCTTCAATGCCTACATGGCGCAAGTGAGCTACTTCCTCACCGGCGAGCACCGCCCCTACGACCGCAAGCAGGGCATCCACAAGCGGCTCGAGCCGTTCGAGGACTTCTTCCGCGTACGGACGAAGTCGCAGGGCGTGCAGAACGGCCTCGGGGCCTGGGAGGTCGCGGCCCGGTTCTCCAACATCGTGCTCAACGACAAGAACGTGAAGGGCAACAACCTGACCGACTTCACCATCGGCCTCAACTGGTATCTCAACCCGTACACGCGTTGGAAGTTCAACTACATCCGCGCCTTCCTCGAGGACGAGCGCAAGGGAAACAGCCTCACCGATGCATACGGCATGCGGATCGACTTCGACTTTTGAGGGCACCATGCGTTCCTGCACCATTCTTGCTGTGCTGATTCTCCTGCTGGCAGGCGGCCCCGCGGTCGCGGCGGATGCCGTTGTCGCCCCGGCACCGGAGGCGCTTGTGCCGGTGCATGAGGCCGCGGCAGGCGATGCCGACAAAAAAGACAAAAAGCAGGACGGCGAGAAGAAGGCGACGGATGGCAAGGACAAGGAGAAGGGCAAGGAGAAGGGCAAGGAGAAGGACAAGGAAGATTCGCCCAAGTGCATGCACTGCGGGGCCCGGTGCGGCCTCGAGGCGGTGTGTGTCTGTGAGTGCGGCACGAAGAAGAAACCGAAAACCGAATACGAGGCCAAGTGCGACCCGATCTGCGTGCCCCGCTGCAGCGGCCTGCCGTGGCCCTTCTCTCGCTGCCGCCACGGTGGCGGATGCACCGATTGCCAGCCCGACGCATGCCGGGCCTGGGTGCGGCACCGCAAGAAACTCGTCAAGGAGACGAAAGACGAGGAGGTCTCCGTGATTGAGCGGAAGGTGAAGTACGTCTGCTGCCAGTGTTCAGCCACCGGCAAGACCGGCTGCTGCAGCGGCGAGCCGGCCGAGCATGGCGGCTGGTGGCCGCGATGGCTGCGATGGATGCCGGCCTGCGGAGCACCGTGAAGAGCCGGCTACTGGCCGTGCGATACCTTTCGCCACGCGGAGATGAAGGTCTCGGCAGCGCGGGAAACCTCGAGTGGCGTCATGCCGGGCTTGTAGATTGCCGACCCAAGGCCGAAGCCGGTGGCACCGGCGGCCACGTACGCTGCCATTGAGTCGGGCGTGATGCCCCCGACCGGCACCAGCGGCATGCCCTTGGGCAGCACCGCCCGCCAGGCTTTTACAATCACCGGCGTGAGCTGCTCGGCCGGAAAGAGTTTCAGAAAGTCGGCGCCCGCCTCGATCGCCGCGAAGGCCTCCGTCGGCGTGGCGACGCCCGGGCCGCTCATCAGGCCGGCCTGCTTCGTGGCCCCAATCAACTGCGGGTTCATGTGGGG
>JBILKZ010000106.1:0-13942 GCA_044376405.1 Pirellulales bacterium | reverse complement strand
GGAGATCTCGGCAAGCAGATCGAGGGCCTGCTCCAAGGCATCCGCGGATCGGCCGACGTGCGGGCCGATTGGCAGGCCAACGTGCCGACGATGCAGATCGATGCCCGGCCCGACCAACTCGCCCGGCATGCCATCGACGGCATCGAAGTAATGCGGACGGTGTCGGCCATGGGGGGAATCCAGACCGGCGTCGTCTACGAAGGGCGGCCCCGCTATCCCCTTGTCGTAAAGTTTCCGCCCGAGTGGCGTGAGAACGCCGACCGCCTGGCGCAGATCCCGGTCGGGGCGACGGGTGGACGGCCCGTGCCGCTCGGCGAGTTGGCTGACATCCGCACAGCCGAGAGCCCGCCGTCGGTCGAGCATGAAAACTCGCGGAGGCGGACGTTCGTGTCGGCGAACGTTCGTGGCCGTGACGTGGCCAGCTTCGTGCAGGAGGCACAAAAGGCGATCGCGCAGCAGGTTCGCCTGCCCACCGGCTACACGTTGCGGTGGGGGGGCGACTTCGAGAACCTGCTCTCCGCGAGCCGCCGGCTGATGCTGATCACCCCCGTGGTGCTTGGGCTGATTGCCCTGCTGCTCTACACGAGCTTCAAGTCGCTCAGTCTGGCGTCGTTGATCTTCTTCGCCGTGCCGGTGGCGGCATCGGGCGGCATTCTGGCGCTCGCGCTCCGGGGCATGCCATTCTCGATCGCGGCCGGTGTTGGCTTCGTGGCCCTCTTTGGCGTGGCCGTGCTGAATGGGTTGGTGTGGGTGGCTGGGGCGGAGCATGCGCGACAGGGCGGGCTCGCCCCCCGTGAGGCGGCGATCATCACCGCTGAGATCCGCATCCGCCCGGTGCTGATGACGGCTCTGGTGGCGAGCCTCGGCTTTCTCCCGATGGCACTGGCCACGAGTGCCGGCGCGGAAATCCAGCGGCCCCTGGCCACCGTGGTGATCGGCGGCATCGTCACATCGACGCTCCTGACGGCCTTCGTCGTGCCGGCAATCTATCCATGGTTTGTGCCGCGAGCAGGGGTTTGGCAGACTCCAGCGGCATGACGTCCCCGTCTTTCACGCAGGCAGCCATCCGATGACACTTCGCGAATTTCAGCAACTGATCAGGGCCATGTACCACGACAAGGACGCATCGCGGGGCGTGGAGGGAACGTTCATGTGGCTCACCGAGGAAATCGGTGAACTGGCCACGGCACTCCGGAGCGGCACCCACGAAGAGCAGTCGCTGGAATTCGCCGACGTGCTGGCCTGGCTGGCCACGATCGCCAACGTCGTCGACGTGGACCTGGAAGAGGCCGTGGCGCGAAAGTATGGAACTGGCTGTCCGGGCTGCGGCCAGCTGGCGTGCATCTGCCCGGATGCGGAGAAGCCATGATCGCACTCCTGTTGGCACTGGCCGTCGTGCTGATGGCAGACACTGTCGCCGCTGACGAGCCCGACCTTCGGGCCGACCTGCGGGTCGGATTCGATGGCGTCTATCGGACCGGATCATGGACCCCGTTGACGGTCGAATTTCCAGCGGCGCCCGAGAATGCCCCGCCGGCTGTGTGCGTGTGGGTCGAGGATCCTGACGGCCAGTATGTCCGGTCGACAGCGGCGCCGGTGGAAATCGGCGCCGACGGCAGGCGGGTGGCGCGACTGACGGTCCGCTTCGGAAGGCCCAGCGGCCGAGTGCTCGTGCAGGCCGTGCGGGGGACAGACGGCGATGATGCCAGCGGTCTTGAACGAGCGGCCGCGACGCCTCAGGCATTGCCAACACCGGTTCCAGCCACCGACACCATCATGCTCGTGCTGGGCGACCTGCCCGCCGCCGAGCGTGCCTCGCGGCTGCTGGCTCAGGATGACGGCTCGCGCCCGCGGGTCGTGGCCATCAAAGCCCGTTCCAATGCCGCCGGGGCAGGGGAGGGGACGACGTTGGGCAGGACGGCTCGCGATTTCGACGGCGCCGACTCGATCGTCGTCTGTGGTCGTGCCGTGGCGGCCATCGATCCCGCCGCGCTCCGCGGCGTCGACGACTGGGTGCGGCAGGGGGGACAGCTCATTTTCATCGCCGGCATGTCCGCGATCGACGTCGAGCGTGGCGACAGTGCAGCGGCCGGATGGCTGCCGGGGCCGGTCGCGAAGCTGGTGCCGTTGCGGCGAGGCAATGCCATCGAAACGTATGCACGAGCCAGCCGTCCGCTCGACAAAGGTGCGTTGACGGGGCTCGAGATACCGCTGTTCAAAAACCCGCAGGCGATCGAGGGGAGTGTCGAGGCCTTCGAGGGACGGGGCGCAGCCGATTTGCCGCTCGTCGTGCGACGCGCGCATGGTCTGGGCACGGTCGTGTGGGCCGGCGTCGACATCGACCAGCCACCGTTTCGTGACTGGTCCGGAAGCGACTCCCTGCTCGTCGAGATGCTCCGCGGCCGGCGGGCGGCGCAGGGGGCGGGCCGCGCGGGCGAGACCGACCGTGGATCGTTCGACCTCGCTGGTCAGCTCCGGCAGGCTGTTGATCGGTTTCCGGGCGTGGCGCCGATCCCGTTCGAAGTGATTGCCGGTCTCGGCATTCTCTACGTCGCCTGCCTCTATCCGCTCGACTGGTGGCTGGTGTCAGGCCGTCGTCGAGGCGGTCCGGCCGGTGGCCTGCGGTCATCGTGGCTGGCATGGCTTTCGCTGCCATTGGTGGTCGCCGCCTCGAGCGGACTTGCCTGGACTGCCGGTCAGCGATTCAAAGGCGCGGACTGGCGGACATCCGCGGCGTCGTTCGTCGATCTCGACTTGGGCAGCGGCCTGGTGCGGGTCGCTTCGTTTGCGGGCATCTGGTCGCCCGCGAATGCCCGGCTGAATCTGGCCATCGGGCCCGAAGCGGGCAGCCTGCCCATCACCGCGGACGATGCCACCAGACCTATGGACGCCGCCGTCAGCTGGTTTGCGAACTGCGGCAGGGGCATCGGGGGCACCGACGCCGCTGCGGCCCATCCCTCGTTGGCGGCGTCCGACTATGCGTACGGCCGTTCGGGGTATGGCCGTTCGCCCGCGGTACTCGACGGCGTTCCGATCGCAGCCTCGTCGAGCCGGCTGTTCGAGGCGGAGATCACCGGCCACACGTCGATCCGGGCTGTGGAGTCGACGCTCGCGCGGGAAGGGCAGGGTACCCTCCGGGGTGTGCTGACCAGCCGGCTGCCGTTTCCGCTCGAGGGCTGCGTGCTGGCACATGCGGGCTGGCTCTATGAGGTCGGTACCCTGGGTCCAGGACAATCCTTCGATGCCGCCGGTGGACGCGGGCCCCGCTCGCTCGCCGGTGCGTTGACGCGCCGCACGCAGAACAAGGACCGAGAGGTCAATGTGCGTTGGGACATCGCAGAGAAGGATCTGGTGCGAATTCTGGAGATCGCCGGATTCCATGCAGCCGCGGGAGGCAGCGGCTACACGTCCCTTGAAGCAGGACGGCTCGGCCGGTTCGATCTGTCGCCACTCCTGCCGCTCGACCGTGCCGTGCTTGTGGGCAGCGGGCCCGCCATGGTGGACTGGCGCTGCCAGCCGCAGTCACTTGGCGACACCAACACGTCGGCACAGGTACCGGCACAGGTACCACCCATGCCGGGGCAGGCCTCCGTCTGGCGGATCGTGATCCCGCTCGTCCGGCCGATGGCAGCAGCCCCCGGCCCCACCGCCTCCTCCAACGGATTGTTGCCATGATCGAAACAATCGACCTGACCAAGAAATATGGCGACTTCTACGCCCTCGAATCGCTCGACCTGAAACTCGAAAAGGGGGATCTTTTCGGCTTCATCGGCCCCAACGGCGCCGGAAAGACGACCACGATCCGCATTCTCTCCACGCTCCTCTCCCCAACCTGGGGCGAGGCCTACGTCTGCGGCTACTCGATCTACACGCATCCCCGCGAAATCCGTCGGGCGATCGGCTACATGCCCGACATTTTCGGCGTCTACGACGACATGCGGGTGATCGAATACCTGGAGTTCTTCGCGGCCGCCTATCGGATCGACGGGCCCGAGCGTCGACGCGTGGCGGAGCGATCGCTCGAACTGGTGGATCTCGCCTTCAAGCGGGACGAACTGGTGACCAGTCTTTCCCGCGGCATGACGCAGCGATTGGGCCTTGCCCGCGTGCTGCTGCACGACCCGCAGGTGCTGCTCCTCGACGAACCCGCCAGCGGTCTCGATCCGCGGGCGAGGATCGAAATGCGCGGACTGCTGAAGCGGCTGCAGGGGCTCGGCAAGACGATCCTCGTTTCCAGCCACATCCTTCCTGAGTTGGCCGACATCTGCAATCGAGTCGGCATCATCGAATACGGCCGCCTGTTGGCCTGCGGGAATGTGCAAGACCTTCTGGCACAGGTCCGTGGCCGGCCGGTGATCCGCTTTCGGCTGGCGGGACCGCCCGAGAAGGCGGCCAGGCTGCTGGAGACATCCCCGGAAGCGGCGGGCGTAGCGGTGCGCGACGGTGAGATTCTCGTGACCCTCGCCGATGGCGTGGAGGATCCCTCGCCGCTGGCGGCGAAGCTCATCGCCGACGGCCATCATCTGGTTTCAATGCGGGAGCAGGAAGTCAATCTGGAGACCGCGTTCCTCGAACTTACCAAGGGGGCGATCGGTCGCCCCCGGCAAAACGCGGCGGAGACGTGACGGCGTGGGACGAAATGGCATGAAGGGCACGAAGGAGTGCAGCATGAACGAGTGGTTGATGGGCAGAATGCTTACGGTGAGTGGTGTTCTTGTGGGCTGCTGTCTCGCGGCGGCACCGCTCGCGGCGGAGCAACCGGCGGGCGAACTGCCTGCGGCTCGGGCACCCGCAGGGGGGCTCGACTCGCCCGGCGCTGCGCTCGGCTACGCGCTCGGCCTGCGGATTGGCAGCCGCATTGCCGCCGACTTCAAGGGGCAGGAACCAGCCGTCGATGCCGCGGCACTTGCCCGCGGCCTCTCGGATGCCGTGTTGGAGGCGCGTCCACGCCTGAGCGAACAGCAGATCCGGCAGACGCTCGAGGCCTTCGACGCCCGCATGCGGGAGCGGGAGCAGGAATTCGGCCGGCGGATGCGCGAAGCCACCAAGGTCAACCTCGCCAAGGCGGCTGAGTTTGCCCAGGCAAATGGCCGGAAACAGGGAGTGACGACGCGGCCGAGCGGCCTCCAGTATGAGGTGATCCGTGCGGGCACGGGCGGGAGCCCAACGCTCGACGATACCGTCGTGGCACACTACCGGGGCACCCACATCGACGGTCGCGAATTCGATGCCACTGACCCTCAGGGCGAGCCCGCGTCGTTTCCGCTCCGCGGCGTCGTGCCTGGCTGGCAGGAGGCGCTGCCGCTGATGAAGACGGGCGCAAAGTGGCGAATCTACGTGCCGCCGCAACTGGGTTACGGCGAGGAGGGATCGCCACCGGTCATCGAGCCGAACGAACTCCTGATTTTTGAGATCGAGTTGGTCAAAATCCTGCCAGCCAAGTAAGATACAGACCCCGTGAGGCGGAGATGATGGGCACCACAGGCACTCCATTGGCTTGGGCACGTGTGGTGGTCACGGCGTGGTGTCTGGCGGCGGCCGCGGTGTCGGTGCGAGCCGCGCCCCCGGCGGTCGATCGTTTCGCCGAGGCCCGCGAACGGATGGTCCGCGACGACATCGCCGGCGGCGGAGTGACCGATCCTCGTGTTCTCGAAAGCATGCGGCTCGTTCCCCGGCATGAATTCCTGGGGGCGCCGCAGCGGCCCTTCGCCTACTACGACATGGCCCTGCCAATTGGGGCGTCGCAGACCATCTCCGGGCCGTTCGTCGTGGCCTACATGACCGAGAAACTGGAGCCAAAACCAACCGATCGCGTGCTGGAGATCGGGACCGGCAGCGGATATCAGGCCGCCGTGCTCTCGCCGCTCGTGGGCATGGTCTATTCGATCGAGATCAGCCCCTTGCTCGGCGAGAAGGCCGCACGCACGCTTGCGCGGCTGGGCTACCGGAATGTCGTCACGAAGGTCGGCGATGGTTTCCAGGGGTGGGCTGAGCACGCGCCGTTCGACAAGATCATTGTCACCTGTTCCCCGGAAAACATCCCGCAGCCGCTCGTCGATCAGCTCGCCGAAGGAGGTCGCATGATCATCCCGGTCGGCGAGCGGTACGAGCAGACGCTGGTGCGCCTGTCGAAGCGGAAGGGCGTGATGGAACGTGAGTCACTCGTGCCCAGCTTGTTCGTGCCGATGACTGGGGTGGCAGAGCAGGGGAGGAGAGTGCAGCCCGACGGCACGAAACCGTCGCTGCACAATGGCGGATTCGAGGAGTTGCTTCCCGATGCCGACGTGCCCGCTGCCTGGTACTACGGGCGGCAGTTTCAGGTCGTCGCTGGGCAGGACGCGCCGCAGGGCCGCAGCTACCTCCGACTGGAAAACGTGCAGCCAGGGCGACCATCCCAACTCTTCCAGGGATTTCCCGTCGACGGTCGCACGGTCGGCCGGGTGGCATTCTCGCTGGAGGTGCGTGCCGATGGCATCGGAGCCGGGCCAAACCCAGACGATTTTCCCGGGCTCATGGTGCGGTTTTTCAACGACGAACGGAGTCGGTCGCAAAATGGCCAGGTGGGGCCGTGGAAGAACAACGGTCCGTGGCGGCGGGTCGAGGGGTCGGTCGCCGTACCGGTCTGGGCCCGCGAGGCCATCGTGCAGATCGGACTGCTCGGAGCGACCGGCACGCTGGATGTGGACGACGTTCAGGTGGCGGGAATACCCCGCTGAACCTGCCGTTTTCATGCTTTTCCGGCCACCCGCCTTCAGGGCAATCTGGCCCCACGCCCAGCAGGCCGCATATATTCCCCATCCTCCTTGATTTGCCAAATCCGCAAACTATTCTTGCGGAGTGCCGGCAATTTTTAGCGTCCCAGCCGTCTGTGGCTGAATAACGGGCGATCCACACTTTTCAAGGGAGCGTGATTCAGATGTTGGTCCATCGTCGGTGGTTGCGGGTGGCTGGGGTTGTGACGTTTGTCGCGGTTGCAGTGACGGCCTGCGATGCTGATGCTGGCTGGCATCATCGCTATCGTGGTTACGGCTCTTCGGGTGGTAGCTCGGGCGGTTCCTCGGGCGGCAGCTCGGGCGGCTCGTCCGGCGGCAGCTCAGGTGGTTCCTCGGGCGGCTCCAGCTCGTATAGCTCCTACGGTTCGTCCGGTGGCAGCTACGGGTCTTCGGGCTCTTCCGGCTCGCACGGCAGCTGGGGTTCGCATCATGCCGCCAAGATGGCGCGGCGTGCCTACCGTCACTCGTCGCACGGCTCGTCCGGCGGCAGCTCGGGCGGTTCCTCGGGCGGCAGCTCCGGTGGCTCGTATTCCTATAGCGGCTCGTCGGGCGGATCCTCAGGTGGCGGCTCGTATGGCGGTTCCTACGGCGGCTCCTATGGTGGTTCGTACGGCGGCTCCTCGGTGCCAGCGGCCACCTATTCCAGCAGCTACAGCGGCTACAGCGATCCGGTCGACTCGTATCGCGTGATCGGCGAGCCGTCGGTCAGCGGCGGCGAGATCATCGAGACGCCGCAGTACGTCAATCCGATCTCCAATGATTCCACGACCAGCGTGGTGCCCGCCGATTCGGCCCTCCTGTCGGTCGAGGTTCCCGCCGGCGCGACGATCTACGTCAATGGTGCGAAGACGTCGGCCACGGGCTCCGTGCGACAGTATGTGTCGCGTGGTCTTGCCGCGGGCAAGCGGTATGAGTTCACGGTGCGGATGACTGTCGACCGTGACGGCCAGACCAGCGAGCAGACCAAGGTCGTGTCGCTGGCCGCCGGCGGACGTTCGAGCCTGTCGTTCATCGCGGCCTCGGCCCCGAAGACGAGCCTGACCCTGCACGTGCCCGCCGACGCAAAGGTCTGGCTGGCCGGCAACGAAACCTCGTCTGCCGGTGCGACTCGCCAGTTCCAGACCACGACGCTGGCCGCGGGCCAGGAGTGGAAGAACTACGAGATCCGCGTTGCGACCGTCGTCGACGGCCGCGAGCAGGTCGTGTCGAAGGTGATCGATCTGTCCGCCGGCCAGACGATCGAGCTGTCGCTCGACCCGGCGCAGCGGACGGCCTCGACCGACTCGACCGCGTCGACTCGCTAGTGTGCTTTTCGTTCGGCTCGGGCTTGCCCGGCCGTCCTGTGCAGTCCTCCACTCCCGCGCGGCCGCGTGCCGCGCGGGAGTTTTTTGTTTTCACGAGACCAACTCATGACGCGCCGCCGGGACGGCAGAAGTCTCGTCGCAGTGGCTTTTTCGCCATCACGCGTACGGCAGCGCATTCCCCGACAGGGGCGAAAAATCCAAAAGCTCCTCGAGCTTCCGCCGATCCCGGCTCCACCCAAGACTGTTTCGCAGGATGCGAACCGAAACACTAGCAAACTGCGTTTGCCAAGAAAAAACAGCAGGACGCTGTGTTTTTCGTGAAGACAGCTCCTCGAGCTTCCGCCAACCCCGGCTTCCCGCATTGCCTAATTCATCCAGACTGTCGTCTTGGGGGGCAGGGCGGTGAATGAATCGCGGTCGCGTCGAAGACACCGGTATGACGTCGGTCAGACCACGTACCGTCAGCCGCTTTTCCTGGCCACCGGCCATGCGACTGGTGGTATCGCTGGCGCTGGTGGCCTACCTTGCGGCCGTGATCGTGCCGCCGCTGGCAGGCCCGCCCCCGGCCAGCGACCTGGCCATGGCGGCGCTCCAGCCGTTGCGGCCGCTCGTGGGGGCTCTGTTCCTGGGGCATGGCTACCGGTTCTTCGCCCCCAATCCAGGGCCGGGCCACTCCATCCAGTGGACGATGAAGATGGCTGACGGCTCGACCCGGCAGGGCTCGATCCCCGACCGTGATGCCGACTGGCCCCGGCTGCTCTACCACCGGCGGTTCATGATTAGTGAAAAGATCTCGGCGTTTGTGCCGCCGCCAGACGCGCCGGCAGACGTGCGGCAGCAGAGCAGGGGGGATTGGCAGCCGCTCGTGAAGGATGTCGCAGGCCATCTCCTGCACCGATACGGCGGCGCCGAAGTGACGCTGCAGATGACGGAGCACTATCTGCCCGATCCGGAAGAGCTGATCCGGTCGAAGCAGGGTGAGGCAGAGCAGGGGAGGGACACAGTCACTCCGCTGGGCACGTATGCGTTGGCAGGATCGCATCCGCTGGCAGGGCTCAATCCAACGGCAGGAACGGCGAACCGATGAGCGACATGACGTTGGCCGATGCACCACCGCACCGCGGCAGTTGGCTGGGCGACTGGCTCGATGCCTGGAATACATTCTGGTTTACGCCTGCCGATCCGCTGCCGCTGGCGCTGGTGCGGATCTTTGCCGGAGCGCTGCTCACGTGGGCCAGCTTTGTCTGGTGGCTCGATGCCGACGCCTTCTTCAGTCACGACGGCTGGCAACGGCCCGAAAACGTCTGGCGGATGAACGATCAGCCGTGGCAGTGGAGCTGGTACTTCGCGGCGAGCACGGCCGGCATGGCCGGGGTTCTCGCGAGCATCACGCTCGCTGCGGCGGTGATGCTCACACTCGGTATCGCCACGCCCCTGGCGGCGGTCGTGTCGCTCGCGGGCCTGATCAGCGCCGTGAACCGCGCGCCGCTCAATGTCTTCGGTCTCGATGACACGCTTGGGATGCTGCTGCTCGCGCTGGCGGTCGGGCCCGCCGGGGCGGTGCTCTCCGTCGACCGCCTGCTTGCCCCCGACACCGCCGCCGACCGGCCTTCGGTGCGGGCGAATCTGGCGATCCGGCTGATCCAGGTGCATCTCTGTGTGGTCTACCTCTTCTCCGGGCTTGGGAAGCTCCTGGGAGCGAGTTGGTGGGAGGGAACCGCCCTGTGGGGCGCCGCCGCCAACGTCCAATACCGCACGCTCGATCTCACCTGGCTGGCCAGCCACCCGTGGATCATCAACGCCCTGACGCTCAGCACGCTCTGGTGGGAGGTTGGCTATGCGGCGCTCGTCTGGCCACGGCTCACCCGCCGGCTGTGGCTCGCCATCGCGGTGCCGGTGCACTTGGGGATCGGCCTCACGATGGGCATGATGGAGTTCGGGCTGGCGATGCTGACGGCGAACATGGCGTTCGTGCCGGCGCCTGTCCTGCGGCATCTCCTGCGGCCGCTCCTCAGCCGTTTCGCAGGAACCGCATCGCATCGCGCATGACAGACACCGCCGACACGATCGGCTCGCCGCGCACGATCCGCCTGACGCTGGCCTACGAGGGCACCCGGTATTCGGGCTGGCAGAGCCAGCCCGGACAGGCGACGGTGCAGGGGACGCTCGCCGAGGCGATCCGCGGCGTCACCGGTGAGGCGATCGTGCCGCGCGGTTCCAGTCGCACCGACTCCGGCGTCCATGCGCTCGGCCAGGTGGTGGCGTTCACGACCATGAGCAGCCTCGAGCCAGGCGTGTGGGTGCGGGCGCTCAATGCCAAACTGCCCTCCGACATCACCGTGGTGGAGGGGTTTGCCGCCCCGAACAGCTTCGATCCGGTCTGGGCGGCCGTTCGCAAACGCTACCGCTACCGCATCCACGATGCACCCTGGCGGCCCGTGCTCCAGCGGCATCTGGTCTGGCGATGGAAATCCCGCCTCGATGTATCCGCGATGCAGGCCGCCGCCGCCGAACTCGTCGGTGAACACGATTTCACCAGTTTCGAAACGGTCCCCTCCACAAGGCGATCGAAAGTTCGCACAATCCACTCCGCCGAGGTGTTTCGCCACTCGGGCTACGACGACGCGGCCGATGCCGAGGTCTGGCTGGAGGTCGTTGGCAACGGTTTTCTCTACAACATGGTGCGGATCATCACGGGGTCGCTCGTGATGGTTGGCTCCGGCAAGCGGAAGCCGGAGTGGATCCGCGAGGTGATAGCGGCCCGAAACCGGCCGGTCGCCGGCCCAACGGCGCCCCCGCAGGGGCTCGTGCTCGTGTCGATCGACCTCGACCTCAATCTCGACCTCAGCGGTTCCAACAGTCCACTCTCTGCGAATCCGGCGCCTGCATGGCAAGAATCCCCGAACAGCTCGGAAAACTGACCCTCAGCAAGCAGCTGGGCATGGGCCGACACTGCCAGGTCTGGGAGGCAGTGGATACTGACTCCGGCCGGCGGGTGGCGGCAAAGATCGTCGTTCCCGAGATGGCCAATGACTCAGCGCAGCGCCGGCTGCTCCGCCACGAACTGGCGGTGGCGAGGAATCTCGACCATCCGGCCATCATCCGCATCGAAGGATTCTCTGTCGCGGGCGGACTGCCACACCTGGTGATGGAACTCTACCCGCATGCCAATCTCAAGAAACAGACCGCCGTGGGTACCGATGCAATCGCGCCACAGCTGCACCGCATCATCACGCAGGTCGCCTGGGCGCTCGACCACATGCACGGCCGCGGCTGGGTGCATCGCGATGTGAAGCCGGAAAACGTGCTCGCTTCGGCCGACGGCGAGGTGAAGCTGATCGACCTGGCGATCGCCTCGCGGAAGTCGGGGATCCTCAAAAGGCTCTTGGGAGGCAAGGTGAAGGCGCAGGGCTCGCCGAGCTACATCGCGCCAGAGCAGATCCGTGGCCTGCCCGTCGACCCGCGGTCCGACATTTATTCACTGGGTTGCGTGCTGTTCGAAATGCTCGCGGGCATGCCGCCATACACCGCGTCGACGACGGAGGAACTGCTGCACAAACATCTGTCGGCGGCGCCGCCGTCGGTCGAGGCCTTCAATCGGAATGCCACCGCGAGTGTTTCGAAGCTCATCCGGCAGATGCTCGCCAAGCGGCCGGCCGACCGGCCCGCTTCGATGAAGTCTGTTGTGCAGCATGTCAGTGCGATCAAGTTCCTCAACCGGGTGGGCGGCTAGCCGGCGGTCGTTTCGGACGGGTTGGAACGGCAGCGTGAACCCCGGATAATGCCGAATTGACGCGGGGTTCGGCCAGCGGCGACAATCTCGGGCTCACCCCGTTCCCGTGAGGTTGCCTGATGTCGTCCGGATTGCATCGCCTGCCGCTCGAAAAGCCCATCTACGAGATCGAAGACCGGATTTCCCAGCTGGAAGCTGCGCCGGTCGGCGGGCAGGAGCAGGAAGAACTGCGTCGTCTGAAGCGGGAACTCGTCGAGGTTCAAAAGAACGTCTTCGGCAGCCTCGATCCTTGGCAGACAGTCGAGGTGGCCCGCCATCCCAATCGCCCCAAGACCAGCGACTATCTGTCGCTCGTCTTCGACGAATTCGTCGAACTGCATGGCGACAAGGCGTTCGGCGACGATCCGGCGATGCTGACCGGCTTTGCCAAACTCGAGCAGCACAAGGTGCTGGTCATCGGCCACCAAAAAGGCAAGACGCTTGCCGAGCGACAGGCTTGTCACTTCGGCTGTGCCCATCCCGAGGGCTATCGCAAGGCGATGGGCAAAATGCGACTGGCGGCGAAATATGGCCTGCCGGTGATCTGTCTGATCGACACTCCGGGTGCCTATCCCGGCATCGGCGCCGAGGAGCGAGGCCAGGCCCAGGTGATTGCCGAGAGCATGTTTCTGATGGCGACGCTCCCCGTGCCGATCCTCTGTGCCGTTATCGGCGAGGGTGGCTCGGGTGGGGCGCTCGGCATCGGGGTCGGCGACCGGGTGGCGGTCATGGAGCATGCCTACTACAGCGTGATCAGTCCCGAGGGGTGTGCCGGCATTCTCTGGAAGAGCGTCGAGTTCAAGGCTGACGCGGCCCGGGCGCTGCGGTTTCGCTCACGCGACCTGAAGGAGTTTGGTGTGATCGACGCCGTGATCGAGGAGCCTGCCGGCGGAGCCCATCGCCATCCGCGACAGATGGCGACCCGGCTCAAGACGTGGCTCGTACGGTCGCTGCGGAGTTTGGTCGACCAGCCGGTGGAAACCCTCGTCGCGGAACGCTACGAGAAGTTCCGCCGGATGGGCGTGTTTCTGGAAGAAGCTGCATCCTGACACATGACTGCTTCCAAAAAACAACGACGTACTCAGTGGGCGCCGGTCATTGCGCGTGGCTCCGCTCGCGGTGTCACGATTGTTGAGCTGCTGGTGGTCATTGCCATCATTGCAATTCTTCTCGCCCTCCTTCTTCCCGCCGTTCAATCGGCAAGGGCTGGGGCACGCCGCGCGACATGCGCGAGCCACCTTCGGCAGATTGCTCTGGCAACGGCTGGCTTCGAAACAGTCCAGCGCCGCCTGCCGATCGGGTTTCTCGGGCCTTGGGACAAAAACGGAAACGGCTTTGACGATCAGGCCGAATCCCCGCAGACATGGCAGTGGGACTTTTCGAACCTCGGATTCCTGCCGGTTCTCCTGCCGTTCTTCGAAGAAAATGCAACCCACTCCAGGCTCGACCCGGAACTTTTACGACAACACACGACGAAGCGGCCTGGCGGAGCCTACTACGGCTATTGGACAGTGCCTGAAACATACGACGCGGCACGCACGCCAATGGACATCCTGCGGTGTCCTGCAGCGGTTGCTGGCGATCAGACTATCGTCATCGACACGTCCTTCACCTACGAATCGTCATCGGGTCCGGTGGTCAAGATTGCCGGCCGGCCGGAAAAAGATCTGGGGCTTTCGAATTATGTCGGCGTATCTGGTGGGTATGGCAATACGCCGACAGGGCGAAAATGGGCGGGTGTTTTCGTGAATCGTCAAGCGAGACGACTCCAACAGATCGTCGATGGCATGTCCACCACCATCATGCTGGGTGAAAATGCCGCTGCGATCGGCTGGATTGGAGCTGCCGGTTGGCCCGTCATGAACGGTCTCAGTACTGAACCAACTTTTGATGCTCCGAAGTTCAATAGCGGCCATGGCAATGTTGTGATGTTCACAACGGTTGACGGTGCCGTACGGCCGATCCGAACAGACATCGAGCAGTCTGTGCTCAATACACTGGCCGGCATCGCTGATGGAGAAGTGAGCCAGAACTAATTGGTTCGGAGCTGCCCATGTCCCGTCGCCGGACGTTCGCAACCGGCATCCAGCCCA
>JBILKZ010000105.1:0-13999 GCA_044376405.1 Pirellulales bacterium | reverse complement strand
CGACGCGAAGCTGCTCGCACTCGCCGCCTCGGGCGAACTCCGCAAGCCTACGGTGCTGGCGGCGGAGGTCGACCGGATGATCGCCGACGAGAAGTCGCACGACTTCGCCGCGGGCTTCATCCATCAGTGGCTCGGCCTCGACCGGCTCGACTTCTTCCGGTTTGACCACCAGCTCTACCCCGACTTCGACGAGAGCACCCGTGAGGCGGCCAAACGCGAGGTCTACGAGACCTTTCACACGCTGCTTGCCGACAACGGCGATGCACGCGAGCTTCTCAAGAGCGACGTCGTCGTCGTCAACGGGCTGCTGGCGACCTACTACGGTCTCGACGACGCCGGCACGACCGTGACCGGCGACGCGTTTCGCATCGTGAAGCTCGGGCCCAAGAGTCCGCGGGGCGGCCTGCTCGGCATGGCGGCAATCCTCGCCATGGGAAGCAATGGCGAACGGACGAGCCCCGTCGAGCGCGGCGCCTGGGTGCTCCGCAAACTCTTGAACAATCCGCCGCCACCGGCACCGCCAAACATCCCGCAGCTGGCCCGATTGGAATCGAAGCCGGTCACCACCCGCGAGCGGCTGCGGATGCATCAGGAACAGCCGCAGTGTGCCCAGTGCCACCGCTCGATCGACCCGATCGGCATGGGTCTCGAGAATTTCGACGCCGCCGGCCGCTGGCGAACCGAGGAACACTTCTACGGCCGCGGCTGGGTCGTGAAGGACAAGGTCGCCGGGAAGGTCGTGCAGCAATCGTGGCCGATCGAGCCGGCCGGGGCGTTCCACAACGGTCCGTCGTTTCAAAACTTTTACGAGCTCCGCGACGAGATCGCCACAGCCCACGGCGATGCCTTTGTCCACGGCCTGATCGAAAACCTGTTCGCGTATGCGATCGGTCGGCCGGTGAGCTTCGCCGATGCCGAGGCGATCGAGGCCATGTCCCAGGCCGCCGCCCGTGACGGCGGAGTCAAGTCAATCGTCCACCGGCTGGTCGCCAGCGAGGAGTTTCAGACGAAATGAAACGAGCAATGTCCATCACCCGTCGCACCGTCTTGCAGGCCGCCGGCTCGGCCGTCGCGCTGCCGTTCTTTGACTCGCTGGGCTTTGGCCGCCGGGCCACGGCAGCTCACGCTGCCGCTCGGCCCAAGCGAATGGTGTTCCTCGGCTTCGGCTGGGGCGTGACCAACGAGACCTGGTTTCCTGAAGGAAAGCAGACGGGCAAGGACTACAAGCTTTCAGAGGGACTCAAAGCTCTCGAGCGGCATCGCGACCACTTCACGGTGATTCAGGGGCTCTCCAACAAGTTCGCGAACGAAGCCCACTGGGGGAGCACATTCTGGCTCACCGGTGCCAACCGCTACGGTGAGCCTGGCAAGAGCTTTTCGAACTCCGTATCCGCCGACCAGGTGGCGGCAGCGGCATGGGGCGACCAGACGCGTTTCGCTTCGCTCCAGTTCGGCACGCTCGACGCTGGCAACTCTGGCCACGGGCCGGGGCTGTCGCTGGCCTGGGATTCCCGCGGTCGCCCGCTGGCCGGCCTCGACACGCCAGTGCTCGCCTTCCATCGGCTCTTCTCCGCTGAAGGCACGTCGCTCGAAGAACGGCAGGCGGCCCTGACCGCCGAACAGAGCGTGCTCGACGCCGTCCGGGCCGATGCGTCGCGGGTGCGGCGTGGCCTGTCGGCGGCCGACACCGACAAACTCGACGAATACCTCCAGTCGATTCGCGACATCGAGACGAGACTCGCCAAGGAGAAGCAGTGGCTGACCGTGCCCAAGCCCGCGCCGGCCGGCGGCCTCGGGGCACCCAAAGAGAGCGTCGCCGGCAAGGACGAGATCAAGGTGATGTACGACATCCTGGTGGCTGCGCTCGAGACTGACTCCACGCGGGTGATCACCTACCGGCAACCCGTCGGCACACTGCTCAAGGGTCTGGGCATCAATGTCGCCCCTCACGACATGAGCCACTACCAGCCCGGCGAGCGGATGGACGCCTCGAAGAAGCGTGACGCCACGCAGAGCGAACTGCTCGCCGGCCTGCTCGACAGGCTCGCCGCCGTGAAAGAGTCCGATGGCACGAGCCTCTTGGACAACACGACGCTCGTCTACGGCAGCAACATCCGCTCGATTCACTACCTCGACAACTGCCCGACGCTCGTGGCCGGCGGTGGCTCCGGCATCAGGCTCGGCGAGCACGTGGTCGTGCCCGACAAGACGCCGCTGGCGAACCTCTGGCTCACGCTCCTCAACGGCGCAGGCGTCAAGGCGGAGTCACACGGCGACAGCACGGGCGTCGTCAAGGAACTGTTTTCCTGACACGACCCGTTGCCTGACCACGCCCCGCCGCGAACCCATCATGAACATGAACACCTCCATGTTCTCTGCGACGCTGGTTGCGACGTTTCTCCTCATCGCTTGCATGAGCGGCACGGCCGCGGCGCAAAGCGGCATCAAGGGCCGCGTGCTCATCAGCGAAGACTTCAGCTCCAGCACCGTCGACAGGAAAAACTTTCCCAACAGCTCGTGGGATATCCCGGACACCTGGAAGCTCACCGACGGCGGCCTCGAATGCATCTACGACCCCAAGCAGCATCCGGGGAAGGCCCACGGCAAGTCGATCGACCCGAAGTTCAAGGCCCGCGACGTGCGGGTGTCGTACCGCGTGAAGTTCGGCGGCGAGGCGGCCCGCATGGTGATGATCATCAACGCGGGATTTCCACCCGTGAAAACGGGCCTGCCGGTCTGGCACATCGCCGACGTAACCGCCCGGCTGCCACGGCATCCAAACGACGCCTGTATCGACATCTCCGAACGGGATTTCACCCGCGATGAAAACGATCCGCGGAACATCAAAAAGAGCCGCGGTCCGGCCGAGATCTTCAAGCCACTGGGGGCCTACGAGATCCGCGGCGTCAACTGCAAGACGCACGCGGCGATTGAGCCCGGGAAGTGGACGGCATTCGTGGTCGAAAGCGTGGGCACGGAATGGACGCTCTGGATCGATGGCATGAAGGCGCTCTCCCAGACCCACAAACACGCCGACTGCGACAAGGAGTCGATCAACTTCATCGCGTTTGGCCCGCTCGTGTTGGACGACATCGTGGTCGAAGAACTACCGCGAGAGTGAAACGGCAACGGTTTGCCGCGGCTTGAGCCGGCCCACCAGGGTGAGCGTGGGAACCTCCACCAGCCGGTGCAGAAGCACCGCCGCCACGAGGCTGGCCGCGACCGCCGCCACGAGGCTCGGCCAGGAGGCCGCTGCCGAGTCGCCGCCGATCCCCCGCGCCACACTCGTCACCGCCCAGATCGTCGGATAGTGGACGAGGAACAGGGAGTAAGAGATTTTCCCCAGCCAGCCGAGTAGGGGGAGGGAATCAGCACGGGATGCGGCCGAGGGCTGCCGCCGCGCCAGGAGATAGATCGCGACGCCGGCGACGAGTGCCACGGCGAGGTGCGGACGGTGTTGCACGACGGCTGCGCCGGCGGCGACGGCGACCGCCGCCACATAGGCCCAGAAGATCGCCGGCGGGATCCGCCCTGCGACGGCGAGCCCCGCGAGCGTCCCGAGGAACACGATCCCGAAGAAGTAGGTCGCATAGATCTCATGCGCGATGGCACCGTTCCACACGAAAAGCGACAGGAGTGCCACTAGCATTGGCAGTCCAACGGCCGCGAGCCCCTGGGCAAGACGGGACGGGGCGGAACGCGACAGGCCTGGCAGCCGCCGCAGGATCGCGTCCTGCACGATGATCAACAGGCACATCACCGCGTTGCATTGCAGGTCGATGGATAGGTACCAGAAGCCCGCCAGCAGGCTCGGGTATCCGAGCACATCCTGCAGGAAGACAACGTGCGCAAGAACCCCCGGCACAGTGATCTCGTCGAAGAGCGGAAACGCGGCCCACGACGGCGGCACGATCACGTAGAGCACGATCGCGAACAGGAGCGTCGCCACCGCCGGCAACGCCAGCCGAAGATAGCGCACAAGCAGCAACCGCCCCAGATCGGCGGCATCCGGCGTCGCACGGGCCAGCGACACGCCACCGACAAAGCCGCTGATCACGAGGAACACCTGCGTGGCCAGGCCTCCATACCACCAGACGACGTGGTGGAGCACGGGCACGGCTGCCAGCGTTTCGTCGGTCCGCGGAACGTAGGTGAGAAGATGGTGGGCCAGAATGACAAGCGAGGCCACGCCACGGATCGCGTCGATGAAGGGATACGTGCGGCGGTCGGCGGTCGGCGGGGCAGGGGATCGCGTCGGGTGGTGTGGCATGCGGGCCAAAAGTTTCCGGAAAGGACGGCTCCGCCTGAGAAGCTTTCCCTGACAATACTGCCCCAGAAGCCCCCTCCCTGCAAAAGCACAGCCCTCTCAACGGCATTTTGACGACACCATCCCGCGACTATTGGCCATCCCACCACTGGCATTTCGGACGCAAGCGAGCCATAGTCCGTTCATGCGTCCCAGCGTTCTCCCATCCGTCTGCTGTCTGAACCTCGTCATCGGCATCCTGCTGGCAGCCATGCCGTTGTTTTCCCTGCCGCTGGCGGCCCAGCCACCGGCCGCCGAGCCGCTGCCCTGGCAGCCCGACTATGCCGCGGCCGTTGCCAAGGCGCAAGCACAACACCAGCACATGGTCGTGATGCTTGCCGAACCGAAGTCCGATGCCTGCCGCAGGCTCGAGACGGATACCCTGACCGCGGCTTTGATCCGCGAGTCACTGGCCGACATGGTCTGGGTGCGGGTGGAGAATGATGGAGCGGTCGAAGAACAGCTGGGAGCGAAGGAACATCCGACACTGGCCTTCGTGAACCCTTTCACCGGCGGCGTGCTCCACCGCACAAGCGGCGAGAAGACCGTTGAACTCCTCGCCCGGGAGATCGTCCATGCGCGGCGGGCGATCGGCATCGACCTCACTCCAGGGCTCAAAGACGTGGCGGCGCGGATGTTTTCGTTCGACGGCGAGCGGGCCGAGAGGTTTGTTGAAGCCGGCGATGCCACGGGGCTGCACGACCTGCTCTCACCGGCGGCCGGAGACGACTCACGGCAGGCCAATTATCTGATCGCGAGCGTCAACCTGCCGGACGGCATGGTGCCGGACGACGTGCGGTTTTTGGCCGGCGTTGACTGTCTCGTCGGCGCGGAGACGAGCGACGACCTGCTGGCCGAGTCGCTGGTCGTCGGACGGCCGCCCGACCTGGCGGAATTGTGCAGCGAATACGGCATCCCGACCTCTGGGCTCGTGCTCGTGCCCGTTGACCGCACGGGTGAACCGGCGGTGGCGGTGCGGATCACGGCCCCCGGCTGCCGGGTCGTGAACGATGCGATTCGTTTCGAACCGCCCGCGCCGGGCTCTGCCGTGCAGGTCCGCCGCTACGACCTGCGGCCGCTGGCCGACACCGAGGCGGCGAGGCTCTCCGGCCGCGTGATGAAGCCCGACGGATCACCAGTCGCCGCAGCGATTGTCCGGATCGATGACTGGTGGACCACCCCCGCCGAGGATGACGGTCTTCCCGCACCGGCGGTCGTGCGCACCGATGCCGCGGGCCGGTTCACATTTCCGCAGGTCTCGCCAGGCCGGTGGCTCGTGCGGGCGGAGAGTCCCGGCGGTGAACGCGAGCAGTTCGTCGACCTCGAGCCGAGCAAAGACACTTCCTGCGAACTCACGCTCCGGGCCGTCACCACCGTGGGTCTGCGGTGGACGCTGCAGACCCGCGAGCTGTCACAGGACCTGACCGGCCGGGGCACGCAGACCGGCGAGGCGTTCTTCAGTGTCTCGAGCAGCCGGGTCTCGCTCGCCCGCGGCATGCGGCTCCGCACGGGCGAAGCCTGCGACCTGATGCTGGCCCAGACGCCCCTCGACGACGACAGCCTGCCCGCGGAGACGCGACAGGCCCTCGCCGCCCTGCCGGCCGGCACGCCCGTCTGGTATCTCGTCGACACCTCGTATACCGCCGAGTTCCTGCCGCTCTCCGGCCTGCACCGCGATCCACGCCCATTTGTTGAGATTAACACGGTCTCTGTCGGTGATCCACTCCCCGATAAGGAATGGGACATCATCGGTCCGATCCTCCCGCAGGCACTGGCTGCCGCGCGGGAACGTGGAAACTATTTCGAGCTTGTCCGCGGCGAGCCGGTTCGCAAAGGGGACGTGTTCACGTTGCGGTGCACCACGCGCAACTGCTTCGCCAAGCTCGAGGTCACCGACGTGACGATCGTCACGCCGGAATCTCGATGACGGCCTTGATCACGCCGCTTGTCGGCTCGAGCAGCAGCGGGAACTGACGAATCGTGTCGGCGAAAGGCACCCGGTGGGTGATCCACGGCGCCGTGTCGATCTTTCCCGTCTCGATCAGCCCGATGATCCGGGCAAAATCGCGGGAGAGCGCGTTGCGGCTGGCGAGGATCGAGAGCTCGCGGCGATGCAGCACCGGCGCGTGCGGAAACACGAGGTCGCTCTGCGTGATCCCCACGTAGACGAGCCGCCCGCCGAAGCTGCAAAGCTTCAGGCTGTTGGCCATGCTCGCGGCGCTGCCGGTCGCATCGACGACGAGGTCGCACATTCTGCCGTCGGTGAGCCCCGCGATGGTTTGTTCATCAGAGGCATCCCCCTTGGCGACGAGCGTGTCGGCCACGCCCATGTTTTCGCGGACAAACACAAGGCGGCTTGCGACCATGTCCATCACGATCACTCGCGCCCCCGACAGCTTGGCAAACTCAAGGGCCGAGAGGCCGATAGGACCGGCACCGATGATGAGCACGTTCTCTCTAGGCACTGGAGCACCGCGGTCGATCGCGTGGCAGCCGATGGCGAGCGTCTCCACGAGCGCATTCTGCGCATGGGAGAGCTTCGGCGAGGGGTGGAGTTTGCGCGCCGGCACCGTGAACAGCGGCCGCAGGCCCCCGTCGCAGTGCACGCCGAGCGTCTGATGGTGTTCGCAGCAGTTGGTCAGCCCACGCTGGCAAGAATAACACTCCTGGCAGTTGATGTAGGGCTCGACACAGCAGCGATCGCCCGGGGTAACGTTCGTGACGCCCGGGCCGACGGCGACGACCTCCACCCCCAGTTCATGCCCCGGAATCCGCGGGTAGCTGAAGAAGGGCATCTTGCCCAAGTAGCCGCCGTAGTCGGTGCCACAGATGCCGACCGCATGCACGCGGACAACTGCCTCGCCGGCAAGCGCGGCCCCCGGCTCCGGCGTGTCGGTGAACCGAAACTCCTTGGGCTTTTCCAGCAGCAACGCCTGCATCTGTTTCACTCCGTGGTTTGAAGTCCATAGAACCTGGTGGCGGTGCCACCCCAGATCGCTGCCTGTTCGGCGGCCGACAGCTGCGCCACGAAATCCTTGACGAGGCCCGCCACCTCGGCATAGTCGCCGGCGAGCAGGCAGACCGGCCAGTCACTGCCAAACATGAGCCGCTCGGGACCAAACGCCGCCAGGGCGACGTCGAAATAGGGCGTGAAATCGGCCGGACGCCATTGCCGCCAGGCCGCCTCTGTGACCAGCCCCGACAGCTTACAGCAGACATTTTTATGTTTGGCCAGGGCCTCGATGTCGTGCCGCCAGGGAGCCATGTCGCCGGGCTTCGTCCACGTCTTGATCCGCGGCTTGGCCAGGTGATCGAGCACGAACGGCTGCTCGGGCAGGCTCGCCACCAGTTCCACGGCCGCTGGCAGCTGCTGCGGATAGAGCAGCAAGTCGTAGGTGAGGCCCAACGGGTGCAGTTGCTTGAGTCCACGAATGAACTCCTCGCCCACAAGAAACCGGGGATCGGGCTCGTCCTGCACGACATGCCGCACGCCCACGAATTTTTTCTGCGCCGCGCACTCGGCTAGCTGGCCGGCGACAGCCGGGCTCCGCAGATCGACCCAGCCGACGACGCCTCGGATCAGGGAGTGGTGCTCGGCCAGGTCGAGCAGCCAGCGAGTCTCCTCGAGCGTCTGCCGGGCCTGCACGGCGACCGTGCCACCGATACCGGCGGCCGCGGCGACAGGCCCGAGATCGCCAGGCAGATAATCCCGCGCCAGCCGTTCCATGCCGGCCCCGATCCATGGATACTCCGCGGCCGAGTAGCTCCAGAAGTGCTGGTGGGAGTCGATGTTCATGGGGTTCCCGGTGTCGCCGCTCTTGCTAACAGTGTCTGAAACAGAAGTGAGCCGCATTGGTTCGCCGGCTGCGGCATGCTCGTCGCCGGCGGATTCTGCTACGGGAGGCTCTTGGACGAATCCTCAATCGCTCGTGAGTCGCAGAATTCACCGGCTCCTGCGCGTGCCTCCGACCGGCTCCTCAGCATCTGGAGATGACAGGTCTCCCTGGTAACTGGCCAGGCATCGTTTGTTTCATGACGTCAATTGTTTTCGGGGAGGCCTTCGGTGTGGCCGATGTTGTGTACGGGGGCGAAGATCGCCTGCACTTCCGTGAGCAGGTCCGTGTCGAGCGGCTCGGCAGCCCACGCCGCCCAGTCACGGATATTGTTCGGATTGGCGCTGCCGGCCACCGTGGTGGCGATGTCGGGATTGGCGAGCGCAAACTGCAGGGCCAGCTTCGCGATCGGCGTGCCACGATCCCGACAGCACTTCGCAGCCCGGCGGGCCGCCGCCTTGACCGCCTCCGGCTCCTTGAGCCAGGCGGGCAACGGCGCGTCGGTGAGCAGTCGGGCACTGAACGGGCCGGCGTTCATGACGCCGATCCCCTTCGCCTTGAGAGAGGGAATCGTCTCGTCGGCGAACCGGTTATTTTGCAGCGTGTACTGGTTGTAGTTGAGCACGCAGTCAACGCTCGTCTGATCGCAGATGAAAGGGAAAATCTTCTGGGGATAGCCGCTGAAGCCGATGCATCGCACCTTGCCCGCCTGCTGGATCTTTCGCAGGGCAGGGAGCGTTTCATTGACGATTTGCTGCATCGGCACGAACTCGATGTCATGGCAGAGGATGATGTCGAGGTGGTCGGTGCCGAGCCGGTGCAGCGACACGTCCACGCTCTCCGCCACCCGCTTGGCCGAGAAGTCGAAGTGGGGAAGGTCATAGCGGCCGAGCTTCGTGCAGAGGAGGTAGTCACTCCTTGGTACGTCTCGCAGCGCCACGCCGAGCAAGACCTCGCTCATGCCCCGGCCGTAGAAGGGGCTCGTGTCGATCAGGTTCAGGCCGCAGTCGAGCGCCGTCCGCACGCTCTCCAGGGCTTCGTCGATCGTGACCGAGCGGAATTCCTGCCCCAGCGACGAGGCGCCGAAGGCGAGGATCGGGACCTCGAGTCCGGTGGTGCCCAGCATGCGCGTCTTCATGCGTTTTTCCTGTGCGGTGTTGGAAGTCTTCAGGAGTTTCAGGAAAAGGTTCTGCAGCCGACAGACAGCAACAGATTGGCCCACGGCTGTTGGTCGGCGGTCTGGATCGTGAGCACGTGGTCGGCCGAGGTGACCGCCTCGTAAAAATCCCACTTCATGATCGGCTCGAGTGTGCAGGCACTCTTCGCCGCGGTCAGGATCCGGCGATACTCATCCCACACCGGCGGGTCACCGGGCGTGGCAGCCGCATAGGAATCGGTGCGGTCGATCCCCATCGTGTGCACCTCGTCGATCTGCACCGTGCCGAGGATCGCCTCGAGCACTTGCGCGACTGTCGGCACTCCCGGCATGAGCTGGAGCGAGACCAGCTCCGCCCGCGGCCCCCGCTTGTTGGCGGCGGGATAGTTGCCATCGGCGATCAGCACCTTCGAGTGGTGCCCAGATTGGGCGAGAATTCGGAGGATGTCGGGATGGAGCAGAGCGGTGTTCAGCATGGTTTTATTTCCGGTCGCGGGGCGGGAGGGATTTCAAGCGGTTTTCATGTGCGGGCGGAGGCTCGCGATTGTCTGTCGGGACGCGTCCAGCGGCGTGGGCAGCGGAAACACCTCCGCCGAAAGAAAGCCTTCGTAGCCGATGCCGCGGAGCGCGGCAACGACCGGCCCGGTATCGGTGTGGCCCAACCCCATCGCCTGGCGATTGGAGTCGGCCCAATGGACGTGCCCCACCCAGCGGCCGGCGGCAACCAGGGCGGCGGCCACGTCGACCTCCTCGATGTTCATGTGAAAGAGGTCGCAGAGGAGTCGGACATGCAAAAGCCCTCGCGACTCAAGCCACGCGGCGGCCTCTCCCTGCCGGTTGAACAGGTTCGTCTCGTAGCGGTTCAAGGGCTCGTAGAGCAGAACCTGCCCATGCGCGGCGGCCCGGGCTCCGAGCAGGTCGAGCGCCGAGGCGAGGTGATCAAGTGCCTCGTCCCGCGACAGGTCTCCCTCGAACCTCCCCTGCATCGAGCCGATGATCGCCGGAGCACCGAACTGGCCGGCGACATCGATGATTGCTCCGATGAAGTCCCGCGCCTGAGCCCGCGCGCCCGCGTCGGCATGGCAGAGATGAAGCTTGTGTTTCACCCAGCCGGCGCCGGTGCCGACCGCCGCCACCGAGAGGCCATGCTCTGCCAGCAGTCGCGAGAGCTGGGCCACAGGAAAAGCCTCGGCCGACTCGGGAAAAATTTCCACGGCGTCGAAGCCAAGTTCGGCCGCCGTCTGGCAGGCGGCCGCGAGGCCTTCCCCTGCCAGAGTCGTGTGGAACACGAAGGGTCCCTGCCGCGCCTCGGGCACCAGACAGATCGTGATCGCGGTCCGAAAAAAGGGGACGCAGCTCATTTCTACCCCCATTTCTGCCCCTGGAAATGAGCTGCGTCCCCTTTTTCTTGCAGGAAGAGCGGGCGGAGGTGGCGGTCAAACAGATTCTCGGTCACCTGGCGGGCCACGATCTCGCGATTGGCATCGAGCAGGTCGGTGTACCGCATCCCCTGCTTCGCTGCCACCTTGAACGACACGTGCAAGAGCTGGCGGATGTTGGCATTGAACTGGGGGTTCGCCGGCACGTGCCGGATGGCGGCCGCCAGCCTCGGCCCACTCCAGCCGTTGACCTCGGCAGCCGTCGGCAGTTTTGTGCGGTCGATATCGATCACGGTCGCATACGGGCCGCAGAGCTCATCCACGTGTTCGAGGGCGTAGGCGTAGATCTCCCTGGCCAGTGAAAGGCCGTCGCCACCGGCCTCGGCCAGGCCGATCAGTTCCTCGAGCCATGTCGTCCCGGCCGTCTTCAGATGCACGCCCGCGCCCGTGGCCGCGAGCACCCGCCGGATCACGGGATAGAGCGAGAACTTGTCGCTGCCTGAGTGCACCGACAGTTTCAGATTCCGAGGCAGCCCGTACTGCTGCGCCGCGAAGGCGAGCACCGCGATGTCGTCGGCAAACTCCCGCTCGAACTGCGGGACGTCGCCGACGTAGTCGACCCCCTTGTTGAATCGGCCCGTGAATTTCGGCGCGATCGTCTCCAGGGGAATCCCCTCGTCGGCCAGCAGGGCGAGAATCACGAGAAGCTGCTGCGGCGTCTGCGGAAGATCGGTCTCGTCCATGCTCACTTCGGTGACAAACGGCCGGCTGCCCAGCTTCGCCTTGATGTGGCGATAGATTTCGCCCGCCTCGCGGCAGGCGAGCAGATACTGCCTCGCGATCGCCCCGAGGCTCGTCGCGTCGAGGCGAATCGGCTCCTGGCAGCCGGGAATCGTCAGTCCGCCCACCAGCTCACCGTGCCTCGCCACGAAGGCCGCCACTTCGGTGTCGCTGGCCGGCTTGCCGATGCTGTCAGCGACGTCGATCGTGAAGAAGTCGCTCGAATCGAGGAAGCGGTCCACTGTCTCCAGCCGGATGTGGTCGGCATCGACGAACCACGGATGGGACCAGTGGCGTGCCGCCACGGCAGCCGCAGCCGCCGCCCGCACGCTCCCCGGCTCGCTGCCGATGAACGAGTGCTCACGGTTCGACTTGTTCCAGACGGGCGCGACGACCACCCCCGCCGCAGCCAGCCTCTCAAACGCAGCCAGTTGCGCCTCGGCCTGATGGGCGAAGCGGTCACCGACGCCAAAAGAAAAGCGGGGGAGCGACATGGTACCTCCGGCTGTAGGAATCAGACCTCGATAACCTCCGCAATGTCGCTTTTCCCCACACGGCGGGCAATGATGATTCTTGACCGCTGGATGGCTATTCTTGACCTCATGACAGGCCAGTCGCAACGCAACGCGGGCTCCAAGAAACCTTCACGCCGGCGGCTGCCGGAATTCGTGTCGCGTCAGGTTGTGGCGGCCCGCCGGTGGTTTTTGAACCTCCGGCCGGTGGGCCGCACCAGCCGTCCGCCCGACCTGGCGGTCGTCTGCGGTGGCTGCGAGCGGGTCCGCGGCGACTATTTCTTAGAGCGGCACGATTTCCCCTACCTCTGCATCGAGTTCGTCATCGCCGGCCGCGGCACTCTCACGCTCGAGGGCCGCGACCATGACCTCGTGCCGGGGAGTATTTTTTCCTACGGCCCCGGCATCCCGCATGCCATCCGCACCGACCCGCGGCACCGGCTGCGGAAGTATTACGTCGATTTCGTCGGCGCGGCCGCCGCCGCCCGTATGCAGGCGGCCAGGATCGCCCCGGGCAGCATGCTCCGCGTGCCACAGCCCCAGGAGATCGGCGAGATCTTCGACCTCCTCCAGCAGTGCGGCCTGGCACATTCCTCCCACGCGTCCGCCCTCTGTGGCCAACTGCTCGGAGTGCTGCTCACGAAGATCGCCGAACGCGGCCTGCGGGCCGATGATGTCGATCCCAGGGCGTTCGACACCTACCAGCGGTTCCGGGCGTTTCTCTCCGCCGAGTGCCCGCGGCTTTGGAGCGTCGCCGAGGCCGCCCGTCTTTTTCAGATCTCACCGGCGTATGCCTGCCGCCTCTTTCGGCGGTTCGATGCGACGAGTCCTTATCAACACCTGCTGCGGGAGCGGATGAACCTCGCCGCCGACCTTCTGTCCCGCCGGGAGACCGGGGGCGAGCGGCTGCTTGTCAAACAGGTGGCGGCGCACCTCGGATTTGCTGACCAGTATCAATTTTCGCGGGCGTTCAAGCGGGTGTTCGGCATCAGCCCGGCCCGCTTCCAGAGGGACACGGCCGGGTAGCGACTCGGGGTGATCCCGTCGCTTACGCTCAGGGCTTGCATGACCCCATACAAGCCCCGGCACGGGCGATCCCATCGCTTGCGCTCAGGGCTTGTATGAACGCATACAAGCCCCCGGCGCGAGCCGGGGGATCGGCCCATGGAGACGGCGTGGCAGCGCCAGCGTCAGACGTCGAGGTGCTTCACGTCGAGGGCGTGACGCTCGATGAAGTCGCGACGGGGTTCCACCTTCTCGCCCATCAGCACACGGAACAGGTCGTCGGCCGCGGCGGCATCGTTCATCGTCACCCGCAAGAGCGTGCGATTGGCCGGGTCGAGCGTCGTGTCCCGTAGCTCCTCGGCGTTCATCTCGCCGAGACCCTTGAAGCGGGTGATCGACAGGCCCTTTTCTCCCGCCCGGCGGACGGCCGACAGGAGACTCCGCAGGTCCTCGAGGCCAATCTCGCTATCACCGCGACGGAGCTTGTACCGCGGATCCTCGGAGCCGGTGCGGTCCTGGGGCAAAAGCGTTTCCGTGCCAAAGCCCATCGCGTCGAGCTCCTTGAGGCCAGCGTTGATGCTCCGCACCTCGTGCAGGTCGACCACCACAAGCTGGTCGTCGCCGGTGTCGGCCGCGGTGCCAGGCGTGGCGTCGGTGAGCTCCTCTTCCGGCCGACCCACGGCCAGTTCGCCACCGGCCGCCTTCTCCTTCGTCTTCACGAAAGCTTCCAGCTGGTCGCGGCTGGTGAACCAGTGCTCCTCGACGCCATAGTAGACGTGATACATCGGCAGCTTGCCGCTGGCCGCATCCCGCCGGGCGACGTGGTCCCGCAGGCTGATGCCGCGTTTTTCGAGCGCCACAAGCGCATCCTCGAGCCCAGAGAGGGTTCGGCAGAGCTTCTGCATCTCCTCACCAGCGATTTCCCGGCCATCTCCCGGCATGAATACGCCCTCGCCCAGACCCTGGTCGAGCAGTTGCGTCTTCATCTCGTCCTCGGTCTGCACGTAATACGTCTGTTTCTTCGTCCG
>JBILKZ010000211.1:0-4703 GCA_044376405.1 Pirellulales bacterium | reverse complement strand
CAGGCGGCCGCCGCACCGGCTGCTGCGATGCCGGCCGCACAGGCACCGGCGTCGTCTCCGTTGGCTGTTTCCCCGCCAGCGGCAGGAGCAGCGGCCGAGCCCCAGGATCCGGTGGGATTCGTCGGGGGCGAGGGGGTGCTCCTGCGGTTGGCGGAGGCAGCGGCAGGGGGAGCGGCGGAGTGGACATTCTTTCCCGTCGGCTCGCCGCTGGGAAAGCGAGAAGACCTGCTCGTACCGCCGGCATTTCAGCCCGAACTCCACGTTCGGGGCGTGACGATTCGTCTGCTCCCCGAAACCCGCGCCGTCCTCTCGTTAGACGCCGACGGCACGCCGCGGATCGAGGTGGTGTTTGGTCGCGCCGTGGCGCGGGCCAGTCGGGCCGACGCGCGGCTGGGCATCACCGCTGCAGGGCTGGTCGGCACGATCGATGCCGGGCTCCTGAACCCGGTGGCCGTCGCGGTGGAACTCGACCGTTCCACCGGTGCGGATCCCGTCAACACGGCTCCTCTGGTGCGGTCGCGAATCTACGCCGCCTCGAGCCTCGCATGGCGGCAGACGGCCGCCGGGGGACTGCCCGTGGAACGGCCACTGGAGGGGATCGATGCCCAGGGGATGCTCGACGCGGGCATGTCGCTCGAATGGAGCAGCAACGGCCCCGGCCGGGTCGCCGTGGTCCGCAATCGCGTGTTGCCCGCCTGGATCGAGTCGGGAGTGAGGCCCGCCAGGCTCGAGAGGTCGGCCGGTGAATCGCTTGCCGCGAAGGTCGCGGCCACGGCCCCGCTCTCGCGTGCGCTGCGGGAGCTGGCCGCAGACAAGCGAGCCGAAAACAGAATGCTGGCGGCGTCGACGCTGGCTCTGATCGGCGAGTTTGACGACCTTGTGGAACAACTCGCGGCTGAGTCGCCCGGACGGAAACTGGAGCAGCGACAATGGTCGCAGTTCCAAAACGCCACCGTGCCGCTGGCGTTGGCACGGGGCGGCAACGCCGCCTCGCGGCTCTATGAATCGTTCGTCAATCGGGGGCCGAACGGCAAGGCCGACGCCCTGTGGGCGATGGCCCGGGGCTTCACCGATGAGGAGTTGACCGCGGGAGTCGATCGTGCGCTCGTCGAGGCCCTCGACGATCCCAGCCTGATCGTCCGGAGGTATGCGAGCAAGGCGCTCATCGACATTACCCAGCCTTCGGCCGTGGACCGGACGAGGTATCGTGCCGATGGTCAGCCAGACATGCGGCGGGAGGCGGTTGTCTGGTGGCGGAACCAATTGGAAAAGGGGCTGATTCGCCGCGCGGCCCTGGCCTCCGGGAACACCGCCCGCACCGTGGGCGAACCCGCCGTGCCCGCTGAGGACCCTGCCGAGGACCCTGCCGAGCAATGAGTGGGCTGTCGTTTTTGCGGTCTTTGGCCGCGCCGCGCGGATGGTTTGTGTCGGCGGCGCGAGGGGTGCTATGATCGCGGGATTGAGAGGCGATTTGCCCTAGGAGATGGCCCTGGCCCGGGTTTTACCCAGGCTGGTCCTGAGTGCCGAGCGTGGTTCGGTCGTGTTTCGTGGGTTTCGCCGAAGAGTTTCGCCAGAGAAGGGAATGCCCGAGTGCAGATCAACGTTTCAGCAAGGCACGGTCAACTCAGCGGCGCAACGCAGTCGAAAATTGTGTCGAAGGTCTCCCGTTTGAAGCGGTATTTCAACCGTCTTACCGCCCTGAACGTGACCGTCGACCTGGAGAATGAGTCCTTGCCGACGGTGGAAATCGTTGCGTCGGCGGAACACTTTCATGAGATGGTCAGTCGGGAACACTCCGGCCAACTCTGGCGGAGCGTCGACGGTGCCGTCCAGAAGCTCGAGCAACAGCTCAGAAAACACAAGGAGAAGGTTCTGGATCACAAGCACGTGAACAACACGCGTGAATCCTGAACCCGCAGTCGCATGAAGTTTTCCGATTTCGTGGCCGCGGATGCGATCCGATCGCACGTTGATGCCCGCACCAAGGAGGGTGTCATCCGGGAGATGGCCCAGTCGCTCGTCGACGCGGGCAGTATCGCTGCGGGTGACTTGGAGAGCATCGTCAAGGCCATCATGAAGCGGGAGGATCTCGGCAGCACCGGCATCGGCCGGGGCGTGGCCGTTCCCCACACCAAGCATCCCAGCGTGAGCCGGCTGGTCGGGACGGTTGCGGTCAGCCATGACGGGGTCAACTTCGAGAGTCTTGACGGCGAGCCCGTGCAGCTCTTTTTCCTGCTCGTCTCGCCGCCGGATCGTCCGGGCGACCACCTGCGGGCGCTCGAGAACATCTCCCGTCAGCTCCGCGACGAAACGTTCTGCCGGCATCTGAAGTCGGCCAAGGGGCCGATGGATATCCAGCACTTATTGGAGGAGGCCGACAGCCACGGGGTGGCGTCGTGACCGCCGCCACGACACGGGAAGGTGAGGCCCGGATGGCCGACATTCGGGAAAGCATGAGTGAGCAGGTGGTCTCGCGGGAGGTCGTGGTCGGAATGCCGCAGGGCTTGCACGCCCGGCCGGCCGACCAGCTCGCGCGCGAGGCCCGCAAGTGGCAATCACGGATCGAGTTGCTGAGCGATTCTCAGCGGGTTGACGGAAAAAGCATCCTCGATGTGCTGACGCTCGCCGCAGAGGCGGGCACGCGGCTGATCGTGGAGGCGACGGGGCCCGACGCCCGCGAGGCGCTCGAGGCGATCGGGAGTCTCTTCGACCGCAATTTCAACGACCAGGAAAACAACGAAGGCCGGTAGTGGCGGACAGGTGCTGTCGGGCCGCCCACGTCGGGCCGCTCATGTCGGTTCGGGTCCGCCGGCTTGGTTTGACGCAGTTCATACTCCAGTTCACACGCAGTCCATACAACGAAGGAGCCGCAACGAGCCGCGAGGCGCGAGTGCAGCCGGGATTCTGATCGCAGCCGCCATGCACGGCATGGCATGAGCGCGATCTCCTTGGCCGACACGACGCAGCCCGCGGGCGAAGTGCGCCCCCCATGCTGAAACTCCAGGGAATCGCCGTTTCGCCCGGCGTCACGATCGGCGAAGCGCTCGTCCTCGACAGCGAGGGCTTCAGGATTCCGCGCCGCTTCGTCGAGCGGAGTGCGGTCGACACGGAGCTCGCCAGGCTGCAGCACGCCGTGGCCGATACGGCCCGTGAAATCGAGCGGAACAGGGACGCGATCCGGGCCGAGCTCGGCGAGCAGTATGCCGCCATCTTCGATGCCCATCTGGCGATGCTGCACGACACCAAGCTGCAGGATGAGCTGTCTTCGGCCGTCCGCGACCGCAACTGGTGGCCGGAATACGCCGTCAGCCGCACGCTCCGCCGCTATGCGAAGGTGTTTCAGAACCTCGACAATCACATCTCGCAGCGGGCGCACGACATCTACGACATCGAGAAGAGCCTGCTTCGCAACCTGCTGGGGCAGCGGCGCGAGACGCTCGCCGCGATCTCGCAGCCCGTGATCGTGCTGGCCCACAACCTCACTCCCAGCGAGACGGCCAACCTTGACCGGCGATTCGTGCAGGGCTTCGCCACGGAATTGGGCGGACCGGGCAGCCATACCGCGATCGTGGCGGAGGGTCTCGAAATCCCGGCGGTCGTGGGCATCGGCCCGTTTCTGGCCGACGTGTCCGGCGGCGAGCCGGTGATCCTCGACGGCAACCAGGGGATCGTGATCCTCCAGCCCGACGAGGAGACGATCGCCCGCTACCGGCTTGAGGTGGAGGCAGCCCGCACCGTCGCGAAGAAGCTCGACCGGCTGCGGGATCTTCCCGCCGTGACCACCGACGGCGTGCGCATCCAGATCACCGGCAACATCGAGTTTCCCAGCGAGGCCGAGCAGTGCCTGAGCCGGGGGTGCGACGGCATCGGCCTGTACCGCACCGAGTTTCTCTACCTGACGAGCCGGCACGAGCCGACCGAAGAGGATCACTTCACCGCCTACCGTGACGTGGTGCAGGCGATGCCCGGCATGCCGATCGTCATCCGCACGCTCGATCTTGGCTCGGACAAGATGCTCACGGAGACGAAGTCGGAGGAGGAGCGGAATCCCTGCCTCGGCCTCCGCAGCATCCGGCTCTCGTTGCGGCAACTGCCGATGTTTCGCACGCAACTGCGGGCGATTCTCCGGGCCAGTGCCCTGGGCGACGTGCGGGTGCTCTTCCCTCTCGTCTCCACGATCGTCGAACTGCGTCAGGCCCGCATGGTCCTGGCGGACGTGATGGAAGATCTGGCCGAGCACGGTATCGCGTTCAACGCGAGGATGCCGGTCGGCATGATGGTCGAGACACCGGCCGCCGTGATGATGCTCGACGCATTCATCAAGGAGGTCGACTTCGTCTCGATCGGCACCAACGACCTGATCCAGTACACGCTGGCGGTCGATCGGGGCAACAAGGAGGTCGCCGAACTCTACAACGCCTGCGATCCGGCGGTGCTGCGGCTTTTGCGCCGCACGTTGGACGTGGCGGCCGAGGCCGGTGTGCCGGCGACGTTATGTGGTCAGATGAGCGGCAGCGTGATGTACACGCAGCTGCTTCTGGGATTGGGCCTGCGGCAGCTGAGCGTGCCGGCGAGCGCCATCCCCGAAGTGAAGCAGGTGGTCCGAAGTGTTTCGGCCGCTGAATGCCGCGCGATAGCGGAAAAAGCGCTGACGATGGACGCCGCGCGGGAGGTAAAGGCCTACCTGCGTGACCAACTCCGTC
>JBILKZ010000208.1:0-4723 GCA_044376405.1 Pirellulales bacterium | reverse complement strand
AGAAGCCGGATCGTAGCGGCGGATGCAATGGTTCTCCGTGTCGGCGATCAGCACGCGGCCCGCGAGGTCAAACGCAACATACTTGGGGCCAGCAAGCAAGGCATCGCGGCCGGGCCCGCCGTCGCCGCCATACCCACCCTTGCCCGCGGCATTGACCACCGTCCGCACGACGCCCTGCTTGATCTCCACGAGTGCGTTGCCCTCGCGGAGGGCGAGGTAGATCGTGCCGTCTTTTGCCTGGCAGGCCGCCCGCGGCCCCGCCAGCGGCGTCTCCAGGGCCTTCGCACCGTCGACGGGCTTTCCGCGCTGCCCATTGCCCACGATGGTCTCAACGGTGCCAGCCACGAGATCGATCCTTCGCAGCCGTGAGTTGCCGATGTCGGCCACCAGCATGCCGTCGAGGTTGGGAAGCAGGGTTCCGCAGTAGGCCTGATTGAACTGTGCGGCGGTCGCCGGGCCGCCGTCTCCCGCGAAGCCCGACACACCGGTGCCCGCGACCACGCGGACGGTGCCCGATGTGGGATCGAATCCGCGGATGCGATGGTTGAACGTGTCGGCGACGAAGACCGTGCCGTCGTATCCGATCGCCACGTCATGCAGCCCGTGAAACCGCACCTCACTGGCCGCTGTGGCCGTGTCGGGGGGAAATGACTGTTTGGACACGGGAACGTAGAACGTGCCCGCCACGAACTCGACCTGCGGCGTGCCCTCCTCAGCCTTCGACGCCGCCGGCTTCGCGACCCGGAAGAGCCGGTTGCCCCGGGTGTATTCCACGCCATACATCCGCCCCTCGGCGTCAAACGCCACGGCAAACGGTTCATTGACTTTTGAGGCATCGGGCTCCTTGCCGACGCGGCCCGCGGCTGACCCCGCCAGTACGACCACTTCCGCCCAAACGGCAGGGTGATCGAAGCTCGAGAACGCCACGACGCACACAAGGGCTGACGTCACAAGGAAGCGATTTTTCGAAAGCATGTGGATTCTCTTGCGGTTTGCAGATGGAATGCGCGAAAGCGGTGATCAATCCGGCCTGGATCGCCGGTCTCGATCGGGTGATCATAACCCAACCCATGCCTGATGCTGAAAGGCTTGACGTGCCGCAAGTGTGGGGGCTAGCCTCCGTCGGCCCGTGGGCAATGCTTCCTCGGATGCAGGCATCATGTCGTTCACCCTCGTTGGCGACATCCGTGACATTGAGCCGGTCGCTTTGGGCCGGTCCGTGCGGATGAGACTTCGGCTCCGCAGACTCTACGGTGGACTCAGGTGGCGAAAGCTCAAGGGCATCGCTTTGGTGCGACTGCCGAATGGCATGCGTCGCCTGGCCGAAGTACATTGGTATGAGTCGCATGGCATTGGGCGACGGGAACTCAAGATCAAGCGTTTCGTGAAGGACTAGTCATGGCAAAATCGGTCCGGTTCGCGATTTGCGTAAGTAATTCCGGAGTTCCCGCGTCGCTCGAACTTCGAAAGGTGTATCGTCTCGTTTCGGATCCAGCCGCCGCATCTGAGGGGCTTGTCCGCGTGGTCGACGAATCGGGCGAGGATTACCTTTATCCGGACAAGTTCTTCGTGCCCATCGAGGTGCCGAAGGCAGCTGTTCGTGTGTTTTCGAAGCGATCGGCCTGACGAAGCGATGCAGCGGACTCGCGAAAACATCGCGGCCGTTGTCGTGCTGGCCGCTCTGGCGACGCACCTGTATCCGTACGTCGCCATCGCCGCCGAAACCGAGCCGCTCACCACGGCCGCAGCGGTTGCTCGTTCGGTGGTCGCCAAGACCGACGAGCCGCCACCCGTCAGCCTCGAAGCGGTCGTGACGCATAGCGACGCGGAGGGCACGGCCTTTCTCCGCGACGAGACCGGCAGCACGTTCATCTTCTTCAACAATCCGGCGAGGCCCAGGCTGCCCAGAGGGAAGCGCGTCCGGGTCGAGGGCGTCGTCCACCGTGGACTGTTCATCAACGGCATCCGTCCGTCGCACGTCGAGCCACTCGCGAACGATCCACTGCCCGCCCCCAAGCCGGTCACACCACAACTCATGGCTTCCGGCGCGCTGCACTACGACTGGGTGTCGCTCGAGGGCATGGGCCGGAGCTGGCAACGGACGGGCGAAGAGACCGCCACGCTCGTGGTAAACGTGGCCGGCAGCACCGTGGAAGCACGGTTCGAACACGCGCCCGCCGATGACGATGCCGCGGCCTGGATCGGAGCCCGGCTACGACTCGCCGGCATCGCGGCTGGCGACATCAACGATCGTCACCAGCTCATTCGGCCCTACCTGCTCGTGCCCGATCAGGGCGATGTCACGGTGCTCGAGCCAGCTCCCTTGGATCCATTCCGCCTTCCCAAAACGGCTTTCCTGGAACTCGGCCGAGGCGAGCTCCCCGAGGGCCCGCAGGCGCTGTCGGGCGTCGCGGTGGCGGCGCCGCGGGATCGGCGACTCTTTCTCACGGATGGTGAGAAAGGCTTGTGCGTGCTGCTCGACAGGCAAACGGCTGCTGCCGTGTCGATCGTGGCGGGAGACCACGTGGATGCGGTGGGATTCGCCGACGTCGGTCCCTTTGCCACGCGTCTGGCAGACGCTCGAGTGCGGGTGACGGCGTCAGGGGAGACCGTCGTCCCACGCCGTCCAAACGCCGGCGCGCTTCGGGCCAACTGCGACGCGCAGCTCATTCAGCTCGAGATGCCGGTCCTCACGCGAGAGGATCGTGCCGAGGGAACTCTGCTCGTGGCCGATCTCGATGGCATCTCGATGCAGGTTGTCGCCCCTGGGAGCCTCTCGCCTGAGATCGTGCCCACCGCAACCATCCGCGTGACGGCCCCCTGCTTGGTCACCGACACCGCCCATAGTCAATACAACCTACAGGCTGCGGGCTACACCCTCTACCCGACCACCTTGGACGACGTTGCATTGATCCGGAGGCCACCTTGGTGGAACGTCCGCCGTCTGGCAATCGCGTTGATGGCGAGCCTGACCACTGGTGCCGTCGGGCTTGCCTGGGTCGTCCTGCTACGCCGACAGGTGCGTCGGCAACTGGCGGTGATCGAGGAAAAGATTCAATCGGAGGCCGTTGCCGAGGAACGGCGGCGGATCGCGAGGGAGTTTCACGATTCGCTCGAGCAGGACCTGGCTGGACTTGCCCTGCGGATCGACTCCGCGGCGGGAAGCATCGCCGATTCCGACGCCCGCGGCGTGATGGAGCGGCAACGGGAGATCCTGGCGCGGCTGCAAGATGAAACGCGGCAGTACGTCTGGGATCTCCGCGAGCCGGCCCGCCTGCAGGGCAGCCTCGCCGATCGTGCAGACGTGATGCTCAACGACCTGCGGGAACTCACGGCTGCGTCGATCGAACTCTCGTCCGCGAGTCCGCTGCCCGAGCTCCCTCCGGAGACGACCCATCATCTGCTGCGGATGCTCCGCGAGGCGGTGAACAACGCGATCCATCACGCCGACGCGACACGAATCGCCGTGGCACTCGAGGCCGACCGTGGCAGTCTGGTCGCAACGGTCACCGACGACGGCAAGGGGTTCGATGCCGGCTCGGCAGACAAAGCCTTTCCCGGGCACTTCGGCCTCCGCGGTCTTTCCGAGCGAGCTCGTCGCATCGACGCGGAGGTGACGGTCGACAGCCGGCCCGGCGGTGGCACGACGGTGGCGATCCGGCTGACCGTTCCACCCACACTCGAACCATAAGACGCATGATGATCGGCACAAGTGCCAGTTGGCGGCGGCTTGCACTCAGTGACATAGTGGCGATGTGAGAGGGCATGAGGTATTCACCGATGCGACTGCTGCTGGTCGATGACCATCCCGTGTTTCTCGAGGGGCTCGCCGAGGCGCTCGCGCGGCAGCCTGACTTCACGATCGCCGGCATCGCGACCAGTGGCGACGAGGCGGTGGAAGCCTGTGGCCGGCTCACCCCGGATCTCATTCTCCTTGACCTGTCGATGCGGGGGCTCGATGGCCTCGCCACACTCGCCCGGCTGCGGCAGCTCGCGCCGCAGCCCCGCGCCCTGATGCTCACCTCCTCCGATGACGCTGCCGACGCGGTCGCCGCGCTCGACGCCGGGGCGGCCGGCTACATCACGAAATCAGCCCGCTACGACGAACTCGTGGCAGCCATCCGCGAGGCGGCTGCCGGCGGACGGCCCCTGGGCGAGGCGGTGGCCCGGCGAATCGCTGCCCGGCAGAAGCACGAGCCGCTCACGTCGCGGGAGCGGGAGGTGCTCGTGCTCCTGGCCGAGGGCCTCACCTACGAGGCAATCGGTGAACGGCTGGGAATCGCCAAACGGACGGCGCGGGCCCACGTCGTGGCACTCCAGGAGAAGCTCGACGCGGCCAACAACGCCCAAGTGGTCGCCCGCGGCTACGAACGCGGCCTGCTGCGGCCCTAAGGCCGCCGTTTCGGCAGCCCACCTGAAGGACCTTGATGCCGCCCCCTGCCATTGGCACAAGTGCCAATGGCGGTAGCGGAGCAGGTTTTTTGCGCGCATAATAGGGGGGGGGGTTCTGGCTAGAACGTCCGCCGACGGCCCCTGCTCGATGTTTTCCTGCTCAAGATTTTTCATCCTCTTCGTGTGGGGCCGTCTCATGAAGCCGTTTTCGCTGAAAACGGGTTTCACATTGGTGGAACTTTTGGTGGTGATCGCCATCATCGGCACTCTCGTCGGCCTGCTGCTGCCTGCCGTTCAGGCTGCCCGCGAATCGGCCCGGCAGAGCGCCTGC
>JBILKZ010000209.1:0-4723 GCA_044376405.1 Pirellulales bacterium | reverse complement strand
TCGGATCAACTTCGCCGATCCTGCGTCGGCCTCGGCCAGCCGAGCCGCGATCAGCGAGGCGGCCCGCGATTCATCGCAGGCCGGCTCCTCGTGGAACCGGGTGTACTCGAGCAGCACGCGATCAGGGCCGAGCGGGAGTTCGTAGAGAAATTCGAAGCCCGCGGCCTGGTCTGCCGGGACATCCATGACCGTCGGTTCCGATGCCGGCCAGCGCCGAACCGTCTCATACTCGTGGCCGATGAAGGTCTGATAGCCCGCTCCGCCCAGCGACCCTGCCTCCGCCCGACCGCGACAGTCGAGGACCGCACGGCAGGAAATGTCGGTGGTCCCGTCGAGTCTCACCACGGTCGGCGAGAGGATCTCACACGACTCGCCTGTGCGAACGACGAGCCGGCCGGGGCGAGCCGCTTCCCCCGCTCCGCCTGCAAGCGACAGCGTCGCCTCGCGGAGGCGATCGGACGTGATCGTCGCGTAGGAGATGTTCACCCGCCGCGACAGCGTCGGAAACCTGACGCGATAGCCGGGCCAACGGTGGGCGACCAGTGGGTCAAACCAGCTTCTCGCCTGCTCGGCGACGTCTGTCTCGTGGAACGACCAGGTGTGATTGCCGCACAGTTCATCGGCCCGTTCGATGAGCAGAACTGTCGCCTCCGGCCGGTGCCAGGCCAGAGCATGGGCCAAGAGACAGCCTTGAAGACCGCCGCCCACGATGCAGTAGTCGAACTCGGTGACCGATGTCATGCAGGGCTCCCCGAATTGATGCGGGGCTGCAAGTTCATGCGGGGCTGCGCGTGCAGCGACTGCATCCGCCGCCGGAGAGACGCCTCGCACAGCGGGGCGACGCCGTGCAGGAGCAGATGCGGCACCGCCACGGCGCTCAAGCCGACAAAGGTCGCCCGGATGAGCGTGCCATTCCAGCCCGCCCCGCCGAGCACGAGCCACGCGGCCAGCCCGACCAGAGCGATCGCCCCCACGGTCAAGGGCGCGAGGCTTCGGGCTAGTTCCAGCCAACTCTCTCCAAGTTCCCGACGGAGTCGCGCGAGGCCCCTCGCCGAATGCCAGCCACAGAAATAGACCGGAAAGCTCACCAGCGGGCTCGTGACGGCGAAGAGCACCACCAGTGACGCGACCAACGCGTTGTCGACGAGCAACACCCGCCGCCTCCGCCCGCTGCTTCTGCAGGCCGCCAGACCCTGGAGACTCCAAGCGGTTGCCGCAAGCGGCAGCATGATCCACGAGCAAGCCGTCAGCACGCCGATGGCCTGCTGGATGGCTGGGCCCGAGCCCCCCGGCGCGGTCAGGCCGAGGATCGTGGCGACGTCCGTGGCGTGAAACAGCAGCGGCGTCCAGACCACGAGCCCTCCGCGCGCGAATCGGAACACCGGCCGCATGCTCCGCGGACCGACCGAAAGCCGCGGCTCTTCCTGGCCGAAGTGCCAGGCTGAAGCCAGAAAAAATGCCACCACCGTGGCGGCCGGCGCCACGAACCAGCCGCACACAACCAGCACCGCAACCGTCAGATACCCGGCCAGAAACACTGGCAGCCACGCCGTTCCAAGAACCGGTTCGAGCCGCGGCCGGGCGAAGCGATGGTCGGCCGCGCCGTGCGGCAGGCCGACCAGCGAGACAAGAGCCGCCAAAACGCCGGCCGTAACACCGGCAGTGGCCTGAGAAAAAAAGAACGCGGCCTCGATAATAGCCCAAGAGAGCAAGATTACCGAGGCCGCGTGCATGGAAACACTATTTTTCTGCAGAGGGTCCCGCCGCTCAGACGGTGCCGTACGCCTCACCCGAGCCACTCTTCGTGCTCTTGGCCTTGGCGATGAGATAGATCAGCACGCCGAAGCCCGCCTTGGCGGTCATGTCGGCGATCGCATAGCCAATCTGCAGTCCGACGACACCATTGGCACCCGTGACGCCATTGGCAGCATTCGCGGTCCCGGCCTTCGCGGCCAGAGCATCAGGCGTGCCACCGAGCGCGTAGGCAATCGGGTAGACCGCCCAGGTGACCAGGATCACCAGACGGGCGATCTCAAGGAGCTTGCGAGCCGCGGGCGGCTGGCTGTCGAGTGAATTCGTCAGTTCCGTCCAGAGCACATAGAGAATGTAGAAGAACGGAATCGACGAGAGCCCACCCCAGATAACCCGCTCGGACCAACGCGACGGATCGGAGATCACCTCGCCCGGATAGCCGAGCGCGATCATCAAGGCCGCGGCGATCACCAGCCGAGTCAGCAGGCTCGTCGCCTTGGCCGAATGCAGTCGCAGCACAGCCACGAGTTCGACCATCAGCAGCGGCACCGTCAGGATCCAGTCGGCATACCGATAGAAGTCGTTGAAGGCGGCGCCGGTGCCCTTATACCCAGTTGCGCCCACCAGCGAGTAGGCGTCGTGCCAGCTGTGGCGGATCATGAAGTAGTGGTAGCAGGCGATCGAAACCACGATGCCCGACACCAGCAGAGCCGGACGGTATTCCTGATCGACATGCGAACGGGCCATGAACAAGAACAGGGCGGCCGCCCCCATCGTCGCGACCGTCATCGAAAAGATGTTGTCCACCGCGTTGTACTGGAGCACTGACAGGTCGGGCATCGCCGACCCAAGCAAAAAGGAGCCTTCGATCATCGCTTCACCTGTTTTCAATATGGTGTTGGAAAAAATGCAGCCGCTTCGCTACCTCGGCAACGATCACCAGATCCAAGGGCAAGCCACAAACGGCCGGCCTCTTGCAACGGATGACTCCCCCTCCGAGAGGGTCAACGCGACTCCCTAAACAATCGCGACATCGTAGACTGTCAGGGACATAACGGCAAGCGGATACCGACTGAGAAGCAGGTTCAAACCCGCGCCGGCGGCGACACAGCAGCGGCATACAGACCGCTTTTCCTACGATATTGCCCGGCTTCGCAGGATGTGGACCGCTGTCTTCAAGAGACGTCTCTGTCCTCAGTAGACGTCTTTGAGGTAGCGTTTTTCATTTTTCATGAGGGTTTCCGAGACCCACTCGCCGGCCTGATCAAGCGTTTTACCGCCATGCTTGGCGACGATCGTCACCAGAGATGCATGAACGTCTTTGGCCATTCGCTTCGCGTCGCCGCAGACATAGAAGAACGCACCCTCGTCCAGCCAGCGCCAGAGTTCAGCACCCTCTTCTTCCATGCGCTGCTGCACATAGATTTTATCGGCCTGATCTCGGGAAAACGCGGTGGAGAGTTTGTGAAGGAGTCGGGATTTCTGGGCAGCCAGAAATTCCTCGCCGTACAGGAAATCGGTTTTCGCGTGCTGATCTCCGAAGAAGAGCCAATTGCGACCCGAGTGGCCATGGATGGCACGGTGCTGGAGAAAGCCTCGAAACGGGGCGACACCAGTTCCCGGGCCGACCATGATCATGTCGCGATCCGCGGGGGGAAGATGAAAATGGCGCGTGGGTTGGACATAGACGGGGACCGACGACTGGTCGGCCAGATCGGCAAGGTACCCGGAGGCGAGGCCCTGTTTGTGCCGACCGTGGGAGGTGTACTGAACGAGGGCGACAGTCAGGTGAGCCTCTCCGGGACGGTGGTCGGGCGAGGATGCGATTGAGTAGAGACGCGGTGCAATCGTGTTCAGGAGACCGGGAACTTCCGCGGGCTCAAAGTGAACTCCCGGAGCATCACGAAGAACGTCGATCACGTCCCGGTCGAAAATATAGTGGTCGAACTTTTTGTCGTCGGCACAAATGTCTTGGAATCTCTGCTTCGCCGGGCCCACAGCTTTTTCCGCCACAGCTCGAACAAACTTTTTCCTCACACGGTTGAGCACGGCAGAGGTTGCAACTTTTTCGTGCAGGGCCGCATCGTTTTGAAGGCCCAACGTTTCGATGAATTCGCGGACCAAAGGTTCGGGGTTTCGCGGAAAGACGCCGAGGGCATCGCCACAGGTGTACGTCGGACCCGAGGAGCCTAATTCGATGACGATGTGGCGGGTGTCTTTGCTCGAACCGTGTTGGTTGAGTCGGCGATTTTCACGAAGCCGCGAGGCAAACGGGTTCTTCCGACCGGAAGCCGCCTCGTGAGGAGTGAATTCGGCCATGGTGCGTCATGCCTCGCCTAAGGAACGTTCCGGGATTTCAGGGACGTTCCGGGATTTCGCTGCGCGAGTCCGTCTTTTTCACGGCGGGCAGGGTATTGCCTTCCAATTTCCCCTGTTCGGGCCTGACGATCGAGCTGAACCAGCTAAACACGCCGAGAACCACGATGCCATAGACCATAGCGACGAGCGCAACGCCAAGATCGTAGGGCTTCGGTGTCGACAATGACACACGCAGAAGCACCGTCGAGATAACGAACCCCGCGTTCCGGAAGACATACTCATACCGATCGTAGTAGGCCAGTGACACGATCAGGAGAAACACGTCTGAAAAAATCATGAACTCGAAGAAGAGCGGGAAGAAAAAGAGGTCGGGATTCTGCGGCGGATGCGGCTGACCGATGACCGTCGCCGGCACGATTCGCAACCAACTCGCGAAATTGAGTGCGGCAAGTCCCACGAGGACGAAGAGCAGCAACACGGCAACGGCTTTCTTCAGCTCGATGAAGCCGTCGAGATTTCTCTCAATCGATATCTTGGGCGTCCTCTGGCGAATCACGGTGAATCCGGTAACGATTACGAACATCGCCACAGCACCCACCATGTCGAGCAGCACCAGACTGGCTGCTTCAGATTCTGCCAGCCAGTTGTCGAT
>JBILKZ010000025.1:0-39459 GCA_044376405.1 Pirellulales bacterium | reverse complement strand
GCCGGGGGCTTCTATGCGGGCATACAAACCCTGAGCGCAAGCGACGGGATCACGTCCAACACGATCCCCCGGCTCGCGCCGGGGGCTTCTATGCGGGCATACAAGCCCTGAGCGCAAGCGACGGGATGGATTGAGCGTCAGCGACGGGATCGGCTCGGCACCCTACCCGTTACCGCACCGCCACCTGCCGGAGCACGCGTGAGGTCGCGGTCGACTTGTTGAGCACGTAGAAGTGGATGCCGGGCACACCGCCGTCGAGCAACCCCTGCACCTGCCGCGAGGCGAATTCCACACCCGCTTCGAACTGCGCCGCCTCGTCGGCACCGGCGGCCTCGAAGGCCTGGGTGAACTCGTCGGGGAGCCTCGCCTTGCACAGGCTCGCGATCCGACGCACCTGCGCGTAGTTGGTGACGGGCATCACGCCGGGCACGATCGGCTGGGTGATGCCGACGGCGGCGCATCGGTCGCGAAACCGGAAGAAGTCGGCGTTGTCGTAGAAGAGCTGCGTCACGACCACCTCGCCGCCGGCGTCGCACTTCCGCTTGAGGTTATCGAGATCCTCCTCGGCGCTCACCGCCTCCTGATGCGTCTCTGGATAGCCTGCGACGAGGATGCCGAATTCCGGGAACTCGCTCCGAATCAGGGCCACGAGTTCCGACGCGTACCGTAGGCCACCCGCCACCGGCGTGAACGACGTCTCGCCCTTGGGCGGATCACCCCGCAGCGCGACGATCGCCGACACGCCACGGTCGCCGGCCTCGCGGAGGTAGTCGCGGAGTTCGTCGATGGAACTGCCCACGCAGGTGAGATGGCTGGCGACGGGCAGGTCGTGCCGCGACCGCACGCCCTCGATCACGTCGAGCGTGGTGCCGCGGGTCGAGCCGCCGGCGCCGTAGGTGCAGGTGATCATCGCCGGCTCGAAGGCCATCAGGTCGTCGACGGTCCGCCACATCATCGCCTCCGACTCGGGCGTCTTGGGCGGAAACAGCTCGAACGACAGGCCGAAGCGGCCGTTCTCGTAGGCATCCTTGATCGACACGGTAAGGCCTCAAAAAGGGGGAATGGGACAGCGGCTCGATCGTGTGGCTTGATATTGTAGTTCGGTGTTGCGAACGGTCACGGTTCCGTTGACGAAACGGCCAGCGTGCGGAGGAGTTGGCGGTCGGCCTCCAGCAAATCCAGACCCCGACGGGCCATCATCCGCTCGAGAACGATGGTCGCCTGCTCGGCAGTTGTGCGTTCGCCGCCGGGCACGACCATGTTCGTGAAGGCGGCCACCTCTTCGGGCACGAGGCCACCGACCGTCGCCGCGATGCCGATCCTCGCGCCGCAGGGGAGCGTCGTGTTGATCGACGTCTTCACGAAATCGCCCACGAGCGCACCCAGAAACTGCCGACCGGTGTGGATTGTGCTGCGGCTTCCGTCGGCGGCCGGTGTGTGCAGGCGAATCGGGCCGTAGGTGGCCTTGAGGTTGCTCGTGATCGTGCCGGCCGCCAGGTTCACCCAGCTGCCGATGTGGCTGTGGCCGAGGAAGCCGTCGTGTGGTTTATTGGAGTAGGGCTCCATGACGGTCGCCTCGACCTCGCCGCCCACACGGCATTCGGCGCCGATGGCCGTGCCGGCGCGAATCCATGCGTGTGGATTGACGCGGGCCCGGCTGCCGATCCAGATCGGACCGTCGAGGCAGACGAAGGGGCCGATCTCGGCGCCGGCGTCGACGACGACCGGCCCGTGCCGCACGACGACCTGCTCCGCGATCTCCGCGCCGGCAGCGGCGAAGAGACCGGGCCGCATCTCGCGGAAGCGTCCTGAATCGATCTGCACCGCGAGTGCTCCGGCGATGATCCGTTCGTGGGCGCCGAGGATCTCATGGGGCAGCGACAGCATCTCGACATCGGCATCGGCTTCGGGGAGCGCAAGCGAGTCGATCGCATCCGTCGCACTGGCGGCATCGACAAGCACCGTATCGACGACGGACTGGTCGGGGCCGCCACCGTCGGCCGCCAGATGCACGATGGCTGCCGCGATCGCATCGCCGTGATGCACGACGGTGCGATGGCCGGCTTCGACGAGGCTGCGGAGCGTGACGAGCGTGTCGCGGCTGGGCACGACGCGGGCGTTGACGAGGAGTGCGATCGCGCCGTGCGAGGAGGCGGGCGGGCTCGGCCGGGGCATCGCGGAGGAACCGCCCCACACGGCCACCCGGCTGCCGCCGACCGCCTCGAGGTAGCGGGTGAGGTGGGGCCGCACCGCGCGGCGGACCGGGCCGAAGTGGCCGAGGGCCTCCACGAGCGTGCAGCAGCCGATGGTGAGGTCACAGGCGGGCCGCGCGGTAGTCAGCAGGCCGAGCTGGCCGACAGCCGTGTCTTCAAAAACGATGGTCTGCATCCAGCTAAGGTAGGGGAATGGAGCGGGCGGGGGCCAGCGGAATTCGTGGCCACGTCCGGCCCCTGTGCGGCATCTCTGGCAATCGGCCGCGGCGGGCCGTAATCTCGGGAGCGTTGGCCGCCTCTCACGAGCCGGAGTGGCGAAATGGCAGACGCGACGGACTCAAAATCCGTTGCCCGCAAGGGCGTGTGGGTTCAAGTCCCTCCTCCGGTACTCTCGGCCGCGACGATCGGCAGCCTGCCCATGCGGTGCAAGGCGATTCCGCCACACCACGTCGTGGGGTTTCCCCAACTGCTCCGCGATGCGGGCTCATTCCTGTACGAACATCGCCGGCAGGGCCGACTAGGCCGACGCGATAACGCGCCACAGGCACCGCGTCGATGATTGGATGCAGGAGACCCACGATCCACGAATCGATCCCGCGTATGATGGCCGGGACGCGTTTCCCGACTCTGGGAAACCATCCCGACGCGAGCCAGTTGCCGCGCCCGCGGCGGTTCGTGATCCTCGTCGTTGAGCCGATGGTCGATGAGTGAATGGTCGATGACGGTAGACTTTCAGGACCTTCAGCAAGGATCGGTTCCATGGCCGTGCATGTCCACCTCTGGCAGTCGTCAGTCCGCATGTCCGCGTTCTGCGGACTCTTCGTCGCCGGCTTGCTCCTGCTCGCCGGCACGGCTGGCGCCCAGCCCGAGCCGGCACCGCCGGCGGCGCTGGCATCGGTCGAGGAACTCGCCAAGCGGGTGCGGCCTTCGGTCGTGGTGGTGATGTTCGAGGGCCGCGAAGGCCGGCAGGAAGGCCTGGGCACGGGCTTTGTCATCGACGCCGACGGACTCATCGCGACGAACCTGCACGTGGCTGGCGAAGCTCGACCGCTTGCCGTGCAACTGGCGGATGGATCGCGGCATGCGGTGACCGAAGTGACCGCGTCAGACCGCGCGATGGACCTCGCCATCCTGCGGATCAAGCCGCCCGCCGAAGCGCTCGTGCCGCTGCCGCTGGGCGACTCCGACAACCTGCCCGATGGACTGCCCGTGATCACAGTCGGCAATCCGCACGGGCTCGCGTTCAGCGTGGTGAACGGCGTCGTGTCGGGCGTGCGCGAGGTCGATGACCGCCGCATGATCCAGCTGGCGATGCCGATCGAACCGGGCAACAGCGGTGGACCGGTCGTCGATCCTGCCGGCCGCGTGGTCGGCATCGTGACGATCAAGTCGCTCGTCACGCGCAACCTCGGCTTCGCCGTCGGCGTCAACGCGCTCAAACCGCTCCTTGAAAAGCCGAATCCGGTGCCGATGTCACGATGGCTGACGATCGGCACCCTCGACGCCACGCAGTGGACCACGCTGTTTGGCGGCCGGTGGCAGCAGCGTGGCGGGCGGATCGCCGTCACCGAGGCCGGCAGCGGATTCGGAGGGCGATCGCTCTGCCTATCGCGACGCGAGGTGCCGGCTCCGCCGTTCGAACTGTCGGTCCAGGTGAAGCTCGGTGACGAATCGGGCGCCGCGGGGCTCGCATTTCACGCCGACGGCGGCAACCGTCATTACGGCTTCTATCCAACGGCCGGCAAGCTGCGGGTCACGCGGTTCGACGGGCCGTCGGTGTTCGAGTGGAAGGTGCTCCGCGACATGCCATCGCCGCACTACCGCCCGGGCGACTGGAACCGGCTGACCGTGCGGGTGGAGAAAGAAGGGTTCCGCTGCCTGATCAACGGCGAACCGTTCGCCACGGTCGACGACGACAGCCTGCCCCCGGGCCGGGTGGGACTCGCCAAGTTCCGTGACACGGAGGCGGAATTCAAGCTGTTTCGCGTCGGGCCGCCGGCGGATGCCGCTCAACCCGACGCCGCGGTTGCCGCGCGGCTCGAGGCGGCCATCGACCGATTGCCTCCGCTCGAACGACTGACCCCCGCGGGCATCGCGCCGCTGGTGGACGACGCCGAGCCGGCCGCGACGGCGGTGCGGGATCGCGCGACGGCGCTCGAGAAACGGGCGGCGGACCTGCGGCTCGTGGCAGCCGACCTGCACACGGCACGCGTCAGCAGCGAACTGGCCAGGCTGTGTGCGCAGGGCGACGACTGCGACCTGCTCAGGGCGGCGCTTGTCGTCGCGCAGCTGGACGACGAGGAACTCGACATCGATGCCTACGTGCAGCAGGTCGATCGCATGGCGCAGGAGATCGCCCAGTCGCTGCCGAAGGATGCAGACGAACCGGCCCGTCTCGCCGCGCTCAACAAGTACCTGTTTGCCGACAATGGCTTCCATGGCAGTCGCACCGACTACTATCACCGTGCCAACAGCCATCTCAGCCGCGTGATCGACGACCGCGAGGGGCTGCCGATCACGCTCTCGATCCTCTACATGGAACTCGCGAAACGCCTCGACATGAACGTCGTCGGCATCGGCCTGCCGGGGCACTTCGTGGTGAAACACATTCCACGCCAGGGCGACGAGCAGCTCATCGACGTGTTCGAGGGGGCGGTGCCGCTGTCGCGCGAGGATGCGGCGAAGCGGGTCAGGGCGATGGCCGACGAGGAACTGGGCGACGATCACCTGCGGCCATTTTCCAAGCCGCAGATCGTGCGGCGCGTGCTGCGCAATCTGCTGGGTGTCGCGAAGGACGCGAAGGACCGCGAGGCGATGCTCCGCTCGCTCGAGGCCCTGGTCGCGATCCAGCCCGACGACACCGCCGACCGCGGCCTGCTGGCTGTCGCGCGGTTCGAAACCGGCCGCCGTGAGGCGGCGATCACCGGGCTCGACTGGTTCCTGGAACAGCAGCCCCCCGGCCTCGACCTCGACGTCATCCGCACGCTGCAGGATCGTTTTCGCAACGGCACGCCCCCGCAGTGAGATCCTCCATGCGCTTCTCCGTGATTGCCAGCATGCTCCTTGCCGGTTCGATGGCAGCCCGCGCCGAATGGCCGCAGTTCCGCGGCCCGGATGGTGGGGGACACTCATCCGCGACCGATCTGCCCACGCGGTGGGGCGAGACTGAAAACGTCGCCTGGAAGACCGCGGTCGAGGGCCTGGGCTGGTCGTCACCGGTCGTGCATGACGACCGCATCTACTTCACCACGGCCACGCCCATGGCGGCCGAGGAGCAATCACTCTGCCTCGTCTGCCTCGACGCACGGACCGGAACCGAGCGGTTTCGCAAGGAGCTCTTTCGTCAGTCGGGTGCCGTGCCGATGCACAAGAAAAACAGCCACGCCAGCCCCACGCCAGTGATCGATGGCGGCAACGTGTTCGTGCATTTTGGGCCGCATGGCACCGCCTGTGTCACGCTCGACGGCGACGCCGTCTGGAAAACAACGCTCGACTACCAACCGGTCCACGGCAACGGCGGCTCTCCCGCGCTCGCGGGCGACGTTCTCGTGATCAGCTGCGACGGCGGCGACAGGCAGTACGTTGTCGGGCTCGACCGGAAGTCGGGCGACATCCGCTGGAAGACCGATCGCGAGACGAAGCCGAAGAAGGGTTTTTCGTTCGCCACGCCGCTCGTGCTCACGGCCTCCGGCGCCCAGCAGGTGGTCTGCCCCGGGAGCGATGCGGTGTTTTCCTACGATCCACAGACGGGCCAGGAGATCTGGCGGGTCGATTACCCCGACGGCTACTCCGTGACGCCGCGGCCCGTGTTCGGGGCCGGGCTCGTGTTCGTGTCGTCTGGTTACAACAAGCCCGTGCTCTATGCCATCGATCCCGCGGGAAAGGGCAACGTCACCGCCACCCATGTGAAGTGGCGGATGGACCGGGGCGCGCCACTGACGCCGTCGGTGCTGGTCGTCGGCGACGAGCTCTACTGCGTCGCCGACAACGGCGTCGCCTGCTGCGTCGATGCCCGGACCGGAACCGAGCGGTGGCGGGAACGGCTCGGCGGCAATTTCTCGGCATCGCCCCTGCATGCCGGCGGCCTGGTCTATTTTCAAAACGAGTCGGGCGAGGCGATCGTCGTGAAGGCGGGCACCACGTTCGAGGAAGTGGCCCGCAACCAGCTCGGCAGCGGCGAGCGGACATTCGCCTCCTACGCAGTCGACGGGAAGTCGTTCCTGATCCGCTCGGAGACGGCGGTCTATCGCATCGGCAAGGAGTGACGGGGCGGCTTTGTGCGTAACCGCTTATGGAGAAGGCAGATAGAGCCGGACCGAGCAGCAAGACGTGGGATTCACGAACCACCCAAAGGGGGAGTTTTTGGGGCCCTGTCATGACATTTGTGCCGAAAAAGCTCCAAAGCACCGATCAATCGGGTATCTTTTAGGGTCGGGTGGAAGCATTCTCCGGAGGCTCATGACCATGGCATGCGCAGGCAACCCGCTGGGCAGACGCGGATTTCTCTCGGTCGGCACGATCGGCGCCCTGGGAATCTCCCTGGCCGACGTCCTTCGGATGGAGAAGGCGAAGGCCGACATCAAGAATTACGCGAGCCGTGAAGGCACGGCGAAGTCGGTCATCTATATCTATCTCCCGGGTGGGGCCGCCCACCAGGAGACCTTCGACCCCAAGCCCTTCGCACCGGTCGAATACCGCGGCCCCCTGGGCAGCATCGAGACCTCGATCCCGGGCGTTCGGCTGGGCGAGATGCTGACGCATACGGCGAAGGTCGTCGACAAGATCGCGATCTGCCGCTCGATGACCCATGGCGAGGCCGCCCACGAGCGCGGCACGCACAACATGTTCACCGGCTACCGGCCAAGCCCGGCGCTTCAGTATCCGAGCATGGGGTCGGTCGTGGCGCACGAGTTCGGCCCCCGGAACAACCTCCCGCCTTACGTGTGCATCCCGAACCAGCCCAATGAGTTTGCGGGCACGGGCTATCTCAGTTCGTCGTATGCCGGTTTCAGCCTCGGCAGCGATCCGGCTGACAAGAATTTCCAGGTCCGCGACCTCAGCCTACCGGGCGGCGTGGATGGTGGCCGGTTCGACAAGCGCCGGCGGATGCTCGACGTGGTCAACGGCTATTTCCGTGAGAAGGAGAAGAGCGACTCGCTCGATGCCCTCGACACCTTCTACGACCGGGCCTACAGCCTGATCAGCTCGCAGCAGGCCCGCGAAGCCTTCGACATGGCGAAGGAGCCGGATGCGATCAAGGACGAATATGGCCGCAATCAGGCCGGCATGCGGATGCTGCTGGCGCGGCGGCTGGTGGAGGCGGGCGTGCGGTTCGTGACGCTCACCTACGGCGGCTGGGACATGCACGACAACATCCAAAACGGCATCAAGAACCAGGTGCCGGCCCTCGACCAGGGCTTCGCCACGCTGATCCGCGACCTTGACCGCCGCGGGCTGCTGTCGTCGACGCTTGTCTGCATCGGCTCGGAATTCGGCCGGACACCGAAGATCAACAACCTGGCGGGCCGCGACCACTGGCCGAAGGTGTTCAGCGTGGTGATGGCCGGCGGCGGCATCAAGCAGGGCATCGTCTACGGTTCGAGCAACGCGACGGCCAGTGAGCCGGAGGACGATCCGCTTACCGTCGAGGATTGGGCCACCACGATCTATGACCGTCTCGGCATCGTGGCCGACAAGGAGCTGATGGCACCGGGCGACCGGCCCATCGAGATCGTCGACGGTGGCAAGGTGCGCAAGGAGCTGATCGTCTGACTCGCCGGCCACACCGCATGGCTGTGCCGAGAGTTCCGCTGTCCCGAGGAGTCGGACCGAGGCGCGTGGCGCCCGGCCGTGAATGACCATGCCAGACCGAGCAATGCATGCCGTGACGATCGGTCGCCGTCTGCTGTGGGTGGCGGCCGTCGCGTGCGTGTGTGTGTGCTTTGGCCCGGTCGACGACGCTCAGGCCTCGTTTCCCCAGCTCACCCTGATCCTGCCACGCGGTGTGCAGCGGGGCGGAGACCGCGAACTGCTCTTCAAGGGAGCCCGGCTCAAGGACGCCGAAGAACTGCTGTTTCATTCGTCCGACGCCGCCGCAGCCTTCGTCGTCCGCAGCATCCAATCGGTCGATGACAACTCCTTCAAGGCCGTTGTTTTCGTGCCGGAGAACTGTCCGCTCGGTGAGCACCTGGTGCAGGTGCGGTGCAAGTCGGGCATCTCTGACTTCCGGTCATTTTTCGTCGGCGCGATGCCTGAACTCGACGAGAAGGAGCCCAATGGAAGGTTGACAGAGGCGCAGGTGGTGCCGCTCAATTCGACGATCCAGGGCGTCGTGAAGGGGGAGGACGTCGATTCTTTCGCCGTCACGCTCCAGAAGGGACAGCGGCTCAGCGTCGATGTCGAGGCGCTGCGTCTGGGGACGTTCCTGTTCGACCCTGCCGTGGCGATCGTCGACGAAAAGCGGTTCGAGCTCGCCACCATCGATGACGTGCCGATCGCCCGTCAGGACGGCGTGCTCAGCATGCTGGCGCCGGCCGATGGCACGTATTACGTGCAGATGCGGGAGACAAGCTACGGCGGCAACGACAACTGCCGCTACCGGCTCCATGTCGGCACGTTTCCTCGACCGACGGCCGTCTACCCGGCGGGTGGCAAGGCTGGTGAGAAGGTGGCGGTGCAACTGCTGGGAGACGCCGCCGGCCCGATTCCGCTCGACGTGACCGTGCCGGCGGCCGGCAGCCTGCTGCAGCTCTTCGCGCCTGATGCGCAGGGAATCGGTCCCACCGCCGTGCCGTTCCGCATCTCGACGCAGGCCAACGTGCTCGAGGCCGAGCCCAACAACGACATCGCCACCGCGACGGCCGCCGATCCGTCGCTCTCGTTCAATGGGATCATCGGCACGGATGGCGATGTCGACTGCTTCCGTTTCGACGCCAAGAAGGGGACGACATACGACATCGAGTGCTATGCACGCCGCCTGCGGAGTGGTCTTGATCCGGTCATCACCGTGCTGCGTGCCGACGGCGGCACCGTCGGTGCCAACGACGACTCCCGCGGTCCCGACTCCTATTACCGGTTCCAGGTGCCGGCAGACGGCTCCTACGTCGTGCGTGTCGGTGATCACCTTGGCCGCGGCCGGCCCGATTTCGTCTACCGGGTCGAACTTCAGCCGGTCACGCCCTCGCTCACGCTGTCGATTCCCCGCATCGACCGTTACTCGCAGGCCCGGCAGACGATCATGGTTCCCCGGGGCGGCCGCTATGCGGTGCTCATCAACGCCACCCGGACCAACTTCGCCGGGGACCTCGCGCTCACGGCGGAGAAGCTGCCGGCGGGGGTGACGATGCACTGCCAGCCGATGCCATCCGCCCTGTCGCAGATGCCGGTCGTGTTCGAAGCGGCGGCCGACGCGCCGATCGCCGGGGGGCTGTTCGATCTCGAGGCCCGTCCGGTCGACGACAAGGTGCAGGTCAGGGGACGGTTCGAAAACTCCGCCGATTTCATCGTCGGCCCCAACAACAACACCTTCTTCGCAGCGAAGGTCGACCGACTGGCCATGGCAGTCGTTGAACCGTTGCCGTTCCAATTGCAACTCGTGCAGCCCAAGGCGCCGTTGGTCCGTAACGGCACGATCGAACTGAAGGTCGTCGTCACGCGGGCCGAGGGCTTCAAGGAGCCGATCACGGTCGAGTTCCCGTTTCGCTCGCCGGGCGTGGGGGCTGTCCCGAACGTGAAGATTCCCGAGGATAAGAGCGAGGTTGAGTATACGGTCAACGCCGACGGCAAGGCGGCGCTCGGCACCTGGCCGATCTACGTGATCGGGCAGGCCAACGTCGGCGGACAGGCTTGGTCGGCATCGCAGCTCGCCACACTGCAGGTGGCAGAGCCATTCGCCACCGCGAAGCTCGCTCGATCATCCTGCGAGCAGGGGGAGACGGCCCAGATCGTTTGCACGCTCACGCAGTCGACACCGTTCGAGGGCGAGGGCGTGGCGCGGCTGCAAGGGCTTCCTGCCAACACGACGGCCAGCGAAGCCACATTCACGAAAGATACGACGGAGCTGGTCTTCGAGGTGAAGACCGATGAGAAAAGCCCCGTCGGCAACCATAAATCGCCCTTCGTCGAGCTGACAACGACCTCCCACGGTGAGCCGGTGCGGTGTCGCGGCGGGCAGACCGAGCTCCAGATCGCCGCCCCGACCAAAACCGCCTCCCAGGCTGCAGCAGCGAAGCCGCCCACCAAAGACCAGACCGCTCAGGACCCAGCGGCCAAGCCCGCCAAGCCGCTCTCCAGACTTGAAAAACTCCGCCTGCAGGGCAAGCAGGCGGGCGGCGCACCAAAGTGACACAGATACCCTGCGCCGGTCAGGCTGAGCCGTTCGAGGCGAGGCCGGACTTCGGCGGTGGACCCGACGTTGAGGACAGCCTGATGAATGACTGCGAACGACCAGCCGCAACAGCACTCCGCCGGGCCATCGTCATGTGGTGCGCCACCCTGGGCGTGGCGATGGCGGGCCTTGGGACAGCGCATGGTGACGAGCCGGCGGTCGTCAACGTCGTCGTCTATCCGCAGCAGGTTCAACTCTCCTCGTCGCAGGACCGGCAGACGTTCATCGTGCAGGCGACCTACGCCGACGGTATCACCAGGGACGTCACGCCGCAGGCGACGCTGAACCTCGCGGATCCCGACCGGGCCTCCCTCGAGGGCCGGCTGCTGAAACCCCTCGCCGACGGCGATACCACGCTCACTGCGACATTTGCCGGCCGCGCTGTCTCCGTGCCCGTCCACGTCGAGCGGGCCGGGGAGACAGCCCCGGTCAGCTTCAAGCTCGACGTGATGCCGGTCTTCATGAAGGCCGGCTGCAACACCGGAAGCTGCCACGGAGCCGCCCGCGGCAAGGACGGCTTCCGGCTGTCGCTCTTCGGCTTCGATCCAGACGGCGACCACCACCGCCTCACCCGCGAGATCAGCGGCCGGCGACTCAACCTCGCGCTCGTCGAGGAGAGCCTGCTGGTGGAGAAGGCTATCAACGCGGTTCCTCACACCGGCGGGGCGAAGATCAAGAAGGGGGATGAATACCATGCTGCGTTGATCCGCTGGCTCGAGGCCGGTGCACCCGCCGACCCAGGGCCGGTGCCGGCGGTGGTGTCGCTCGAGCTCTTTCCGCCATCAGGGGTGATGGATGGTGAAAACGAGACACAGAAGCTCACCGTCAGAGCGAAATACGCCGACGGCACCGACCGCGATGTCACGAGCCTGGCCGTCTTCATCACCAACAACGACAACTCGGCCACGGTCTCGCAGGACGGCGTGGTGACGGCCAAGAACCGTGGTGAGGCCTTCATCACGGCCCGGTTCGAGACGCACACGGTCGGCTCACAGTTCATCGTGCTGCCAAAGGGGCTGGCCTTCCAGTGGGCCAACCCGCCCACGAACAACTACGTCGACGAGGCGATCAACCGGAAGCTTCTGCGGCTCCGGATCAATCCGTCCGACCTCTGCACCGACGAGGAGTTCCTGCGCCGCGTGCACCTCGACATCTGCGGCACGCTGCCGAGCTCTGACGAATACAGTTCGTTCGTGCAGAGCACCGACCCTTCCAAGCGAGAGCACCTCGTCGACAGCCTGCTGGAACGGAAGGAATTCGTCGAGATGTGGGTGATGAAGTGGTCGGAACTGTTGATGATTCGCACGTCGAATCAGGTCACCTACAAGGCGATGCTCCTCTACTACAGCTGGCTGCAGCAGCGGATCCAGGCCAACGTGCCGATCAACGAGCTCTTCCGCGAACTGATTGCGAGCAAGGGGGGCACGTTCTCAAGCGCGGCCACCAACTACTACCAGAACGAACTCGACACCCTGAAGGTGGCGGAGAACGTCGCGCAGGTGTTTCTGGGGATGCGGATCCAGTGCGCCCAGTGCCACAACCATCCCTTCGACCGCTGGACCATGGAGGACTATTACGGCTTCGCCAACTTCTTCGCCCAGATTGGCCGTAAGCCCGGGGAGGACAGCCGCGAGACGGTCGTCTTCAATTCAGGCAGCGGTGACGTGAAGCATCCGGTCGGTGGCCGCGTCGTGCCGCCCAAGTTTTTGGGTGGCGAGCAGCCCGACCTCGCGGGCCGGGACCGCCGCGAGGTGGTGGCCGCCTGGCTGACGTCGCCCGATAACCAGTATTTCTCCCGCAACCTCGTCAATATCGTCTGGGCGCACTTCTTCGGGCCGGGGCTGATCAACGATGTGGATGATGTCCGTATCACGAACCCTCCAGTGAACGCCGAATTGCTCGATGAGCTCGCGCGGCGGTTCGTGGAATACAACTACGACTTCAAGAAGCTCGTCCGCGATATCTGCACCTCCAGGACCTACCAGCTCTCCACCAAGACCAACGAGACCAACGCCACGGACGAGCGGAATTTCTCGCATGCGTTGCTCCGCCGGGTCCGCGCCGAGGTATTGCTCGACATGGTGACCGGCGTCACCGACACCCAGAACAAGTTCTCCGGCCTTCCAATCGGCGCGCGGGCGGTCCAGATTGCCGACGGCAACACCTCGACCTACTTTCTCACCACGTTCGGCCGTGCCTCGCGGGGCACGGTCTGTTCGTGCGAGGTCAAGATGGAGCCGAACCTGTCGCAGGCGCTCCACCTGCTCAATGGCGACACCGTGCAGGGCAAGATTCAGGCCGGCAAGGTGATCAAGAAGATGCTCGACGCCAAGCAGACCCCCGAGCAGATCATCGAGGAGCTCTACATCCGGGCGTTCGTGCGGCGGCCGACCGACAAGGAAAAGCAGGAGCTTGTGGCGATCGTGGCCGCCGAGCCCAACCCGCAGCAGGCGCTCGAAGACGGCTTTTGGGCGATCCTCAATTCCCGTGAATTCGTCTTCAACCACTGAGACATTCCGTGGCCCGGCAACTGGCAGGAGAACGAGCGAGCCCACCATGAAACTGCTGACTCCCACAACCGCCGCACTCGCAGCGCTCATCGCGAGTGTCGCCACCAGTGTCCTGGCTGCGGACGATAAGGTCACGTTCGATGACAACGTGCTGGCCGTCCTGAGGCAGCGGTGCGGTGGGTGTCATAATCCCGACAAGAAGTCGGGCGATCTCGACGTCACCAGCTACACGGGCCTCATGCAGGGCGGCGGCTCGGGCGGGGCGATCGAGCCAGGCGATGCCTCCGCCAGCTACCTCTACAAGCTCATCACCCACCAGGATGAGCCGAAGATGCCACCCGACTCGCCGCCCATTCCGGAAGAGGAGCGGGCCCTGATCAAGAAGTGGATCGAGGGAGGCGTGCTCGAGAACAAGGGCAGCAAGGCTGCCGCGCCCAAAAAGACCGTGGCCATGGCGATGGACGCCGCTCCGACGGAACGGCCGGCCGTCACGCCGCTGCCTGCGAGAATCCCACTGGAGCCAGTGATCCGGACTCGCGGCGCTGATGCCTGCGCCTCGATCGCGACGAGCCCCTGGGCCCCGCTGGCCGCCGTCTGCGGCCAGAAGCAGGTGTTGCTCTACCGCACCGACACTCGTCAGTTGGCCGGCGTGCTGCCGTTTCCCGAAGGGCGGCCGCAGGTGCTCCAGTTCAGCCGCAATGGCAGCCTGCTCGTGGGTGGTGGCGGCCGTGGCGGCGCCAGCGGCCGGGTGGTGGTCTGGAACGTCGCGACCGGCCGTCGCGTGACCGAACTGGGCGAGGAACTCGACACCGTCCTCGCCGCCGACATCAGCGCCGACCAACGGCTGGTTGCTCTGGGCGGCCCGCAGAGGGTGGTGCGGATTTACTCAACCGAGGCCGGCGAGCGGCTGCATGAGCTGCGGAAGCACACCGACTGGATCATGGCCGCCTCCTTCAGCCCCGACGGGGTGCTGCTCGCCACGTGCGACCGCAGCGGCGGCGTCGTGGTCTGGGAGGCGGCGACCGGCCGCGATTTCCTCACGCTCACGGGGCATACCGCCTCGGTCACGAGCGTCTCCTGGCGGAGCGATTCCAACCTGCTGGCGACGGGCAGCGAGGACGGCACGATCCGCCTCTGGGAGATGGAAAACGGCAGCGAGGTGAAATCCTGGCCCGCGCATGCCGGCGGCGTGGCGGCACTGGAGTTCACGCGTGACGGCCGGATCGTGAGCGTGGGCCGCGACAAGATTCCGAAGGTGTGGGGTCAAGACGGAAGCCAGCAGAAGGCTTTCGAGTCCTGTGCCGACCTCGGTCTGGCCATCTCCTACTGCGACGAAACCGATGCGGTGATCGTCGGCGATTGGACGGGCGAGATCCGGATCTGGAAGGGAGCGGATGCCGTTCGGGTAGGTGGCCTGTCGAGCAATCCCGAGTCCTTGGCCGAACGGACCGCTGCAGCGGAGCGGGCGGTCGCTGAACGAACACCGGCCATCGAGCCGGCGAGACTGGCAGCCGAGGTCGCTACGGCACAGATGGCGGCGATGCAGAAGCAGATTGACGACGCCACGCAGGCCAATGCTGCAGCCGAGACCAAACTCGCCGACCTGAAGAAGCAACTGGAGACCGCCACGCAACGCCGCACCGAGTCGGCCAAGCCGCAGAAGACCGCAGAGCAGGCCGTCACGGCCACTGACCGCGCTCTCACGGCCGCCGTCGAGGCCCATTCCCGGGCATTTGCCAAGCTGGCCCGGAATCCCGCCGACGCCGCCGGCAAGAAGGCCGCCGTCGACTTGGCCGCGAAGATGCAGGCTCAGCGGGTCGCAGCCGACGCCCGCCGCGTGGAACTCGCAGCGATAGGGGCCGCTGTCGCTGCCGCAGACACCCAGATCGCGATGCTCACGCCCCAGCGGGATCAGGCGAAGGCCGCCGTCGATCAGTCGGCAGCCACGCTTGCCACGCTGGGTCCGGCGCTCGAACCACTCAAACAGGCCGCGGTGGTCGCCGCAGCAAAGGCGACCGAACTCACCGCCCAGCTCGAGGCCGCCCGCGCCGATCTCGCCCGCTGGCAAGATGAGACAGTGTTTCTCGGTCGCTACCGGGAGTTGGCCGGTGTCGTCGCGGCGCGGGAGGCCGCGGCCCGTGAAGCCGAGGCGAAAGTAGCCGAGGGACAGGCGAAGGTCGCGGCCGACGAACAGGCCCGGCAGATGCTCGTCAACGAACGGCAGGCGAAGGAGAAGGAAATCGCGGCGCTCACCGCCGCAGTAGCCAAGGCGCAGGAGGATCATGCCGCCCTGTTGCAGAAGGTCGCCGCCAAGCAGATGGAAATGACGGCTGCTCAGGCGTCGATGGATCAGTTGGGCAAGGCTGTCGGCGCCCTCGAGGCCGCCGCGGTCAGTGCGAAGTCGGCCGTGGATGCGGCGCCGGCCGACCAGGAATTGGCGGGAGTGCACGCGACGCTCGTGAAAACGGTGGCCGCCAAGGCCGCGCAGATCAAGGCGATCGGCGAATCACAGGCCGCGATGGCCGCCGAAAAAGCCGCCCGTGAGAAGGAGGCGGCCGACATGACCGCTCGCGCGGAGAAGCTCAAGGCCGACATGCCGGCTGTGACCGCACGCATGCAGGAACTCGACGGCATGATCACCAAGGCCGCCACGGCGGTCGAATCATCGGCCGCGGCCGTCCGCTCCCTGGAGCCGCCCGTCGCGGAGCGGCAGAAAGAGGTCGACGCGGCGGTCGGCCAGTTGTCCGCCTTGCAGGGCCTGCCTCCGGGGACGTGACGGTCGCACTGCAGTTGGAACCACCTGCCCTTGCCTACCGCTGCTTCCGCTCAGCGGGCCGGCATCCGCTTCACGTTGCAGGCCTGGAATCCATCACCGGCGGTGAGCAGGCGGTCGAACACGGCGGGCGCGTCGATGCTGCTCTGCATGGCGTCGTCGATCACGTAGGCGATTTCGTCGTCGTCGAGTTCGATCCGACGGTCACGCTGGATGGCGGTGACAAGATAGGTTCTCTCGCCATACCCGCAGTCATCGCGGAGCCATGCCTGAATGGCCTGCAGCGGTGAGAGCAACTTCAAACGATCAAGACGGTCGTGCTCTTGGGTGTTCTGCGCTTGCGTCATCTGCGCTTGGGTGCTCATGTCTTGGGTGCTCATGTCTTGGGTGCTCATGGTCATTCCCCTTTCAGGTGTCTTCGTCCCCTCCGCCGGGCGTAAAATGTACGCGCAGCAATACCGCCGGGCAATCCAAAAAATACGGGCGGCATGCCGGGCCCCTTCTCCCCGACGATTCTGGGAAGGTGACGGGAAATGGGCGGCCGGAAAGGCCGCCTGGCAGCCTCTCATGTGCCGCCTAAGGCACGCTCCAACTCCGCAAGCCGGTTTCGCACCTCGGCCAGTTCCGACTCCAGCCGATCGACACGGGCGCTGAGTGATTCAGCAGAAGGTCCCGTGCCCGCCCGGCTGTCGCCACCAGCTCGGCTGTCGTCGCCCCCCCGGCTCGTGCCACCCGTTTCCAACTCGCTGGCACCCGCATCCCCACCGGTCGGAGCCTGACTGGCTGCTGCAGCTGAAAGCCCCACCTGCGACCGTACCTTCTCCAGCTTCTCCTCGGGCAACAGGCCATGCGTGAGCATCCGGCCACGGCCGGGAGGCGAGAGCCAGACGACCAGGTTGCGGGCCGCGAGCGCATCGAGATGCGTGCGGAGGGCATCCAGGTCGGGAATGGGATCCATGCGACTGGCCCGACCCCGCAGATCTCCCTCGCTCTGCTCGCCCCGCAGCAGGAGTTCACCGAGGATCGCCAACTCCTCCTTGCCGACGCCAAGCCAATCGTAGGCCAAGTGGCGGTACCGCGGAATTTTTCCGCTGCCAAACACCTCCGCCACTGCGCCACTGTGCCGCAGGCTCGTCAGGGCGCGACTGGCCGACTCTTCGTCCAAATGCATGATGGGATCACGGTTGCTCTTCTGGTTGCAGCCTGTCACCACCGCGTTGAGCGACAACGGATACTGGTCGGGCGTCGTCTTGCCCTTCTCGATGAGCACGCCGAGCACGCGGCGCTCGTTGGCATCGAGCGGCCGAAGCGCATGGGTGGTCTCGCTCGTGCTGCTGACAGATGGCCCAGTGGAGTGATCAGATGAATGCATGAAGTCTCACGCGAGAGGAAATTTGGACAGGTGGCGAAAAGCCATGCGGGGCTGATGGGTCACGATGAACGGCCCGCCGATTCGGAGGGGATCCCGGCCGATACCATCCCACATGGTCGTTCCTCATCGCGAGCGCAGAACATCCTTAACGCTCTCAGGTTACCAGCAGCCGGTTGGGAGCAACAGGCGGGAAGAGCGCGGTCAGGCCACGCCCCTATCCCGGTGATGGACGAGCGGGAATGTCGAGCCTTTGGTCCAACCGGAGGAGCCTTTCCCGGAGCGGTCCGTAGGCGATGCTCTGCACCGGCACGTGCTCCCGCACAGCCATGGCCGCCGCCACTCCGGCCGACTCCCCGAGGATCATCCAGACAGGCTCCATGCGGATCGACGTCATGGCGATGTGGCTGGCGGACAGGCAGACCGGCACGAGCAGGTTTTCACATTCTTTCCTGTGCGGCACGATCGCGCGGTAAGGAATCCGGTAGATGCCACGGTTGGCCTCCTCCAGATAGAGCATGGAGTAGTAGCCGCCCATCAGGGCGATCTTGCCGTCGAGCGGAACCATCGCATACGGCCACTCGTCGACGCCATAGGAGGCCAGCCCCACCGCATCATCGATATCGCCACGCCCCTCCATGTCTTTCTGCGTGACCACATAGGCAGAACGCATCCGCCTCGCCTCGCGGACATAGAGCTGGTGGGGGTATCCGGCCGTGTCGTCAAAGATGCCGGGCTGGAGGCCGATCGCCAACGCCTGGTCCCGCCACTTGGCCGTCACGGCAGGGTCGGTCCGCATGAAGTGCGTGAGACCCCGCACGAAATCCTGCTGCCGCTTCCAGATACGGGCCCGCGTCGCATAGTCGCCATCGGGATACTCGGCGTTGCTGCCAAAGATCGTGGCCACCCAGAGGGCCCGCGACAGGTTGCCGATGCCAATCTGAAAGACACTCCCCTTCGCCTCCTCGAACTCGCCCAGCTTTCGCATCCGCCGGCCGGTGAACATGTCGACGTTCTGCTGGAACCCGCGGCGATAGAGTTCGAACGTTCGCGGGTCGTAGTCGTCGGGTGGATCGAGCGGCAGGCTGCCGGCCTCCTTGCTGAACTTCCAGCGGAAGCCGTAGCCCATCGTGAGCCGATCAGCCTCTCCTTCCGGCTTGATCTCGATCTGTTGCAGCAGTGGCACCAGGCCGCTCTGCGGGTCGCCCGGCGTGAGATAGGGATCGATGTCGTAGACGGCCAGCGGCGGCTGCACGCCTGCCAGTGATTCATCGAACTCATCGCGGGACTCCCGGCCAAACACAGTGGACACGCCGGCCCGCGCCATCAGGTCACCCTCGTACGAGCAGTCGATGAACACGCGTGCGACAATCCGCCGCGCCGCCGGCGTGCGAGGCTCGGCTACCGGGCACCCCAGCCGGTCGGGCGGGGCATAATCGAGCGTGATGCTCTGAATGACGGCCCCGACGCGTTCCACCGCCGTCACTCGATGCTCGAAGACCACCGGAATGCGGTGCTCGGCGAGCAGGTCGCGGAAATAGTCGCGGTATTGGGCGTCGTTGAAGCCCCGCTTGAGAATACCGCGGGCCGTGCCGCCGACCGCCTCTCCGCGGCCCCAGTCGACATGGCTCAGTCCACCGCCCGTCATGCCGCCGAGCCACCGCGATGGCTCGATCACGATGACCCGCGCCCCCTCCCGTGTCGCGGCCAACGCCGCCATGATGCCGCTCGCCGTGGCGCCGTAGACACACACATCCACGGCATCGCCGTCGTCGCCACGGGCAACGGCCGGCGACAAGCTGCCCAGCGACAAACCTCCGGCCAGCAGCGCGCCGGCCTGCCGTAGACAGTCTCGACGAGTCGTCTCCATCACGTTGTTCCTTCTTTTCATCACTGTTGTTATGCCGTCTCTTATCCCTTGTCGTATCCCGTGTCTTCTTTCAAGGCCCGACCGTCGCCGATGTCGATCTGACTGTCGTAGTCCCGCGTGGGCACGACCGCACGCACCGTGGTACCGCTCCCCGGCTGGCTGTCGATCGACAAGGTGCCCCCCAGACGTTCGATCCGTTCCCGCATCCCGGACAGTCCGAAATGCCCCTGATCCGGACCCAGCTGGCTGCCCGGCGTGAAACCCCGGCCATCGTCACGGACGGTCAGATCGATCGAACCGGCCACTGCGTCACCGGTGGCCACGACCTCGATCTGCCGGGCAGCGGCGTGGTGCACGGCGTTGTGGAGTGCTTCCTGCGCCACCAAGAGCAGGTTGCCGGCCACGAACTGCGGCACGTCGTTGGCTATGCCTGCAACACGCACCGCGATCTGCTCAGGATGGCCATGACCGGTCTGTGTGGCGATCGTCTCGAGCGACTCACGGAACGATCGCCCCGCCACAGGCATCGTGCGAAGGGCCCAGACCGAGCCGCGGAGCTCCTCGGCCGCGTGGGCCACCATCTTCTGGGCGACGTCCAGCTGCGGCGATCGATCCTGAGCGTTCTGAGGTCCATCCGCCCGACAGGCCCCGAGCTGGAAGTCGATGCCGGTGAGCGTCTGCAGGAGCGTATCGTGGAGGCTCGCAGCCAGCCGATTTCGCTCGCGCAGGGTGGCTTCGAAGTCGAGCACCGCATCGCGGCGAACCCGCATCTCGGCTGCGAGCCGCTCCGTCGTCACGGCGACCTGCCGCCGCAGCAAACCCACCCAGAGCAGGACCCCGGCGAGCACAGCGGCAAGCCCCGACAGAGCCGCCGTGAGCCGGCGGGCGGTCCACCACGAGGGCGTCCGCAGCACCTGCACATCCGCAGGTGACCGCAGCATCAGGCTGAGCTGCTTGACGATCGGATCGGAGGCCACGGAACTGAGCCCCTCGTCTCCGACCATCTCGACCTGCATCACGCCGGTCACCATCAACTCGCTGCCGAGTTCGAGGCCGCGCAGCGGCTCAAACGCTGCGCCGTCGTAGACGGCGGACAGCGTCGTCTCGCCGCTCGACAAGACGAGCTGACCCACGCCCGGCACCGCCGTTTTTTTCTCCACCAGCCGGGCGGGAAACGTCACGAGGCAGCCGTCGTAGTTGCTGGGCTGTGCGATCACACCGAGGCGGCGGGCCTCCGTGTTGATGTGGATGATCTCCTGTGGGCTGATCCGCTCGGCCGCCGGCACAGCGCCGTGCCCAATGACCTGCACGACTGCGTCGCTGATGCCGGCGATCTGTCGGCTCATGTCGAGGAAGCCCGCCACCTGCACGCGGTCGCCGGGCTTGAGTGGCGGACTCGACAGGGGCTGCACGCGAACGCCACACAGTCCTTGCTGCATGTAGAATGACCTTCCATCAGTCACGGTCGTGACGGTGCCCTCGGTCTGCAGACGATGCCCCGGCTTGGAATCGAAGCGATAGCGGGCGATGCGATCGAGCGGCACGAGCGTCGCCGCGAAGGCCGCGGAGGGTGGCTGTTGAACGACCACCATGTCTTCGGCCCGACCGATCCACAGCGTCGGTGCGAGAAACTCGCCGCGGCTATTGCGAACCGCACCCACCACCCCGGTGAAGCGCACAGACGCATCCTCGAATTCCTCGGGCGGAGTGGCGAGTGTGCCCTTCGACACCCGCACCAGCATCCTCCGGGCCGACGACGAAACCACCAGCCCCCATTCGCGACCCCGATCGCGGATGCCCTGCACGACGCCCGTCAATTCGACACGTCGACAGTTGTCGAGGCCGCTAAACAAGCGGGCCAAGTCTGCTGGCTGCGGCTCAGGGAGCGGGCGCTCGCCGATGAGCCGCATCTCCTGCATAAGAACCCGCGGCGCGTAGCCTCCGCGATCGAGTGCGCCGGTTACCTCCACCTCATCGCCCGGACGCAGCGCCTGCCGCAGGCTGCGCCAGGGCTCGACGTCCGACAACTGGAGGGCCGTCACCCAGATCCCGGCCGCCTCATCCTCTAAGGCGAAATCAAACCGATCCGGCACAGCGAGCGTCACGACGCCGCGAAACCGCACAGGAACAATGGGTTCCTGCTCGCCGGAGGCCGCCATGAGGATCTGGGAGATCGGCAAGGCCGGCGGTGAGGCTGTGCGGTCATCCTGACCGATGGCGACGGTCCACGCCGCGAGCCAGAGCAGCGCAGGCATGAATCCGTCGGCTGTGGTGATTCGCTTCATGGTCGCACCGAGTGGGGATCACCCGCAGACCATCACTATGGATCGGCCTCCACAGACGATCAATGCCCCCACGACGATCGGGAACGCCGCATCGGGCTCACCGGCGGGGCCCAAACCGCCCACCACCAGACTGCCCACCACCAGACCGCACACCGTGGATCGCCGTACGATCACTCGAGGTCCAGACGGATCTGATTGGGACCTTTGGGCGTAACGCTCGCCGTCAGGCCCGACTTGGCGAAGTCCTTGTACTTCTCAGGAAGCACCGACGTTGCGATCGGTGGAATATCGACATTCGGGTCGACGCCGGGCGGGCGTTTTGCAGGTACATAATCCATCTTTGTCACGCTCACCCGATGCGACCCCGTGACGGCACCCTCGTATTCCTTGAAGGTCTTCATGCGGAACGTTCCGGCAGAGTCGGTATGGCCGATCGCGACCAGCCCCCCCCCGGACTTCGTGTCGGTGGCGGTCGACTCGAACATCACGGTGGCACCGGCAACTGGCTTGTTTTCGTAGAACACGACCCCCGTTGCCGGGTAGACCTGCGGCCGCTGCCTGGTCCATTCGTCATCCACCCGCCTCCCACAGCCTACGAGCAGCACCGTCCCGAGGCACGCAACGCCTGCAGCCGTGAGGCTTCTTGCGGTAACGGTCGTCATTGCATCACCGTCACTTGCCCGTCGTTGCGAACGCCCAGACTTCCCCACACACCAGCGATGCTCACGCCCGACGGCCCCGCGCTGCCCTGATTACCCGACGCGTCCGCCGTGCCGTTGTCGATTGTGTCCGCGACCCACGCGACAGCCCCGTCACCGAAGACCACCTGCACGCCTCCCATGTGCCTGCTGCGCGGCGGAATGATTCCCCATTGCCAGTCTGAGGAAAGCCCGTTGTTGCGACTCACGCAGACCGGACTGTTGGGCCGCAGCATGGTGTTGAAAAGGATGACGCGGCCGGCATACATATTGCTGCCGGGGACGATGTATTCCCTGCCGTTGGCAGCGGGACTATACCCCGACTCCCCCAAGTATGCCGCCCGACAATTTCTCGGGGTCCGCTCGGTACCGTCGACGCTGCTGAAGGTTGCATACCCATCGTTGACAATCCGCCGGTTATTACTCCCATCCGTGTAGAGGTTGCTGAAAGCATACTCTGCTATCGCGATCGTCTTCGACAGACCGTCCGTCACGTCCTTGAATCGCACCCCCTTGCTGTCGCTGTCGTACCCGAAAAGTCCCCGGCCGACGCCGATGGGCGTCGCCCCACTCGCTGCACAGACGGCGCCCTCTTCGCACAGGTGCTGGACGAGTTTATCGCCTGTGCAGAGGAGGTAATTGCTGCGACCGGCCTCAGTCGACAGCCTCGCCTCCGTCGTAAAATCCGACGGGCAGCGTCCGACCGCGACCTGCGTCCTGTACTCGGCTTTCTGGCCAGGGTCAGGCCTGTTGTTGGTAGCCATGATGGCGTCGTACTGTGCCGACTCCTCGCAGAACGGCAGCATCGCGACGAATCCGCTGAAGCCGCCGCCCGTGTCCGGAAACGTGGTGCCGAAGTCCGACCAAGTCGGACCGCCGCATCCATAGGGCAGTGATCCCTTCGCGTCGTGGTGGTTATGCATTGCCAAACCGAACTGCCTGAGATTACTGGCGCAGGAGCTACGCCGGGCACTCTCCCGGGCCGTCTGAACCGCCGGCAGGAGAAGGCCGACCAGCGTGCCGATGATCGCGATCACCACCAGGAGTTCCACGAGTGTGAAACCACGACGCTCGCGAATTTTGAGACTGATTGCCCTGTTCGATGGAGCCATGAATCACCTCTGGTGTGCTGCTGAAAGCGGTCGGGGATGGAATGAGCTGCCCCATTGCCCCCGCGACACCCTCTTTCTAGGCTCGCTCAGCGGCCGGGGCTATTAGCCGAATGGCTAGGGAGAAAACTTTTTTCCGCCCCAAAACCCGCCAACTGCCCTATTTTCCTGCCGGTTCCCCCGCCGACGGGGGCAGTGAATCCGTCCAGAGCGTGAACCGGTTTTCACCGTAGTGCAGGCCTGCGAACGGCCCCGGCGGGGCTGCCGTCCCTTCAGGGAACGGCTTGCCGAAGAGGTCAGTCGCCACCCGTGGATCGGGCGAGCACTGCGGCAACGTGATGCCCGTCGGCAGGCGGAAGACCAGTTCCCGCGTCTCGGGAGCATACTCGTACGAAATCTCGGTCACCGCGCGGCTCGTCGCATCGTCGTCACGGCCGCCATTGGCCTCCTGCCAGAATCGCTGCCAGTCGGCGAACGCCATGCGGTCGCGGCCGCGGATCGCAAACCGCGGCTCCTGCGAAGCGACCCCGTAGAGGTTGCCGTCGAACCGACGGCCAGCGCTCCGCAGAAAATCAGACGGCGTGATGTCGATGACTGCGGCCGTGCCCGATGCGACGACGAGGATGTTGTTGGTCGCGCTGATGTTCTCGGCCGACCATGTGTCGGTCCGCTTCACGTTCATCGTGCACTCGATCGCCGCCTTCTTCGCGCCGAGGATGAGGTTGTGCACGATGTCGGTGCCGCCGCACTCACGAAACGAAATACCCACGGCATTGTCGATGAGCACGTTGTCGGCGATCAGGGCCTGCTTGCCGGCCACAGGCCCGCCCACCTCGAAGTCGATGCCGACGCCGTGGCCGATGACCACGTTGCCAACGACCTGTGTCTCCTTGCCTGGGCCCTGATCGAGCCAGATGCCCCACTGACCGTGGTTCGCGGCGATGAAGTTCCGCTCGATCCGCGACTGGTTGGGCCGGTGCAGCTTCAAGCCGCCGCTCTCCCAGCGCTTCTGGCCGCTAAAACGCAGGCTGTTGTTGCCCATGATGACGTTGCGGGCGAGCACGACACGATCTGCCATGTAGCCGGCCGTGCCGGCGCAGCCGTTGTCGAGAATCCAGTTGTCTTCGACCACGTGGCGGCCGGCGCTGCCAGGTCGTTTCTGGCCACCGCTCTCGAGATCGGCCTCAGGACTACCCTCCAGTCCGAGGTCGAGGCCCACGCCATTGGCCCGGCGAATGACAGTGTGATGGATATGCCAGTGGTGGCCGCTCCGCGTACCGACCGCGCCGGCCTGCTGAAAATGCGGCTTCTCCTGCATCCAAAAATCGGTCGGATACTGGTTGCCGCAGTGCTCGAACACGAAGCCATCGATCTCGATGTGGCCTAGGCCACGTTTGTGCGGCGCAAAGATTCGCCGCCGCGACGTGATCTCCACCAGGCAGCCCTGCGGCCCACCGGTGGCACGGTGCACGAACAGTTCGTGATCGCCGCGGTCATACCACCAGGTGTCGGCTTGCGCTTCCATCTCCACACGGAAGGGCACCTGCCGCAGTTGATGGCCGTCGATGAAGACCTGCCCAAGCGAGTAGACGAGATCCTTGTCGGCTTTGGGATTGCCGGCCCGTTCCTTGCGGAGGTGCCGCTCATACTCCGCCCGGCCCTCGCGGCCCCATGGTGTGCTCGCGAGCGCGACCTCGAAGGGATTGCCGCCGTCCACGTGCGCCGTGTCGGTGAACAGGCCAGGATCGACCGGCGCCGACCAGATCGTATCGGAGTGCCGTCGCCACTCTGGTGTCCACTCGTCCGAACCCTTGATCACCGCCTTGTGCCGTTCGGCTGATCGAAACACGATCGGCTTGCCATCGCTGCCACCCCGTGGCGGGGCGACCCGCTCCCGGTAGATGCCCGGCGCCACGAGCACCGTGTCGCCCGGCTGGGCCGCCTCCGCCCCACGCTGCACCGTGCGGAATGGGGCAGCTGAAGTGCCTGCGGCCGTGTCGTCACCCTGTGGCGAGACATGGAATGTTTCGGCGCGGGCGATCGCGGGGAGCCAGGCGACCAGTGTCAGTCCAACACACGCGCCCAGGGCCACAGATGGCTTTCTCCGCAGACATCGAGGGAATCGCACGTTGTATTCTCGGGGTGGTCGGGGATTCATGGCACGCCTCGACTGGTATCCCACCACACCGCCACGACTGCCGTCCATTAGCCACCTGGCTACTGGCATCTCGCCTGTCGAACGCGGATACTCAAGAAGAGTTGGCCGCTGCATGCAACCACACGATGGGCCTGCCCCCAGCCGCGGCCGCCGCCCGTTTCCACCATGCACCTCACCTCCCGCATCCGCCTGCTGCTCGTCGATGACCATCCGGTCATGCGGGCGGGACTCGCGAACCTTTTGAGTACCGAGCCTGATTTCCAGGTGGTCGCCCAGGCCGACGACGGTGAGGCGGCGATCCGGCTCTGGCAGCAGCACACGCCCGATGTCTGCCTCCTCGACATGACGATGCACGGGCTTGACGGCGTGGAAACGCTCAGGCGGCTCCGCGCGATCGCCCCGCAGGCCCGCGTGCTCATGCTCACGTCGTCGGACTCCGCCGAAGACGTCGCCCGTGCGTTGGCCGCTGGTGCCAATGGCTACATCACCAAGAGCGTCAAACACAGCGAAGTCTTCACCGCGATCCGCTCGGTGCACGCCGGCGGGCGGCCCGTCAGCGAGCACGCGATCGTCGATTCCCGGCCCACGCGGCAGGTGGCCGGCATCTCGCTCACGCCCCGTGAGATCGAGGTGGTGGCCTTCATGCGGGAAGGGTTTACGAATGCCGAGATCGGCAGGCTGCTCGGCATCTCGACACACACGGCCAAGGCCCACGTGGCCGGCGTGATCGAAAAGCTCGGGGCCAGCGACCGCACGCAGGCCGTGGCCCGTGCCTTCGACCTGGGTCTGCTCTCGGCACGCACACCGGGAGCCGCCGCGCGGTGAGGCGGGATGATCCCGTCGCTTACGAGCTGGCTTCACGCGAAACACGACATCCCGTCGCTTACGCTCAGGGCTTGTATGAACGCCCCCATCCAAGCCCCCAGCGCGAGCCGGGGGATCCCCGTCGCCGATACAAGCCCCCGGCGCAAGCCGGGGGACTCCGTCGCCCACACAAGCCCCCGGCGCAAGCCGGGGGATTCGATCTACTTCCCGTGGTGCGGGCAGCCGTCGGGGTTGAAGAAGCAGTTGCTCTCCTCGCCTCGGGCGGCCACGTAGGCGATCAGGTCGAGCACCTCGTCGCGGGTCAGCTTGTCGAGCAGGCCCTTCGGCATGATCGACACGGGCGACGTGCTCCGCTCGTCGATGTCGCTCTTCTTGATCCGCACCGGGTCGGCCTTCGCCACCGGGTTTTCCACGATCGCCACCTCGGTCGGCGTCTCCTCCACGATCAGGCCCGTGATCGACCGGCCGTCGTCGGTGAGCAGCGTCGTGGACCGATACTTCTCGTCGATCTTCAGCGACGGCTCCAGGATGTGCTTCGTGATCTCGAGCGGCGTCATCTTCGCCTCGAGCTTCGCCAGTTCGGGGCCGAAGGCATTGCCGGCATCGCCCATCTTATGGCAGGAGACGCAGCTGGCCGTGCGAAACAACTCGCGACCGTGGACGAACGACCGGCCCTTCTCCATGGCCGCCACGCTCGCCTCCAGGTCGGTCAGCGCCCACTCCGTCCGCGGCCGGCGGTCCTTGAGCAGGTCGTCCTTGATCTCGAGCGGGTGCGCGGCGAGATAGGCCGCCGGGTCGGCGAGATAGGCCTCCAGGTCATCCACCACATACATCGCCCCAAACATCCGCCGCCAGTGGCCCGGATAGGTGCAGACATAGGGATAGACGCCCGGCTGCGTCGGCGCGGTGAAGGTCAATCGCTGTGAGCCCTGAGGTTGCATCAGCGTGCTGGCCGCCAAAACGTCCGACGACTTCGGCACGAAGTTCTGCTTCGCAAACGCCGGATTCTGTGCCTCCTTCTCGGCCAGTTCGCCGACAGCCTGCATGCTGCCGGGCCTGGCGATGACGAAGTTGTGCGGCATCGCATCGACATTTTCCAGCACGAACAGCACCGGCTTGCCGGCCTGTACGGCGATCGTCTCCTTGTCGTAGTTCATCCGCTCATAGACGGTGCCGATCTTCACCACCCGCACGCCCAGGTCGGCGAGCACCTTCCGACGGGCCTTACCCTCAGCCGCCGGCAGGAGTGTGGTGAGATTCTCCGCAAACTGCCAGGCAGCGAGCCCGGCGTCGCTCGACCGCTCCTCCGACGAGGCCTGCTTCATGCCATCGACGAGCGTGTCGAGCAGCGGCGCGGCCTCTTCAGCAGGCCATTTCGCCACAGGAATCGTAGCCAGTGCACGGATCGCGGCGTCGCGATCACCAGGCTGCCTCACGAAGGGAGCGATCTTCTTGAATGCCTCCGTCTCGCGGCCACGAACGCCCGCCAGCGCGAGGAAGGCGGCCCGCCGCACCGCGACAGCGATCCGATCGGCTTCGCTCGTGAGCGCAAACTCGGCGGCCAACGACGGCGCAGGCTGATTCTCCAGTTTGAAGACCTCGACGCGATCCTTGTCGAGCACCTTGAGCGTGAAGTCCTTGAGTCGACCACCTAGCGCACCCTCGCGGTTGTGGATCACGATCCTTTCAATCCGCTGGTCGCTGCCCAGATCAACCTCCCACCACGGGTTGTCCGTGCCCTCGGTGGTGTGCGTCTGGCCGTTCTTCTCCCAGGCAGGATTGGTATTCCCGTCGATCGCACGGCCGGCATCGCCGCCGTTGGACGTGTTGATCTGCGAAGCCTTGCCCTTGCGGGCAACGTTGGTCGAAGCAGCAAACACCTCCACCTCGGCGAGCGTGAGCGTCTTCTTGCCAGACAGTTCGATCCGCACGAAGCGACCCAGCGTGCCCGGCACCTTGCTCTCCTGACCCGGCTGGGCATCGAGCAGTGGCAGAATCCGCTCGTAGAGGCTCGTCCGCACGGCCGGATCGCCGACCAGCGGCAGCGCCTCGATGAGGTCGACGAGCCGACGCGGCTCGGCACTTGCGAGCTTCCAGACCTTCGCGCTGGCGTCACCGACGGCAGCGTCAGCCTGGGAGGCGTCGATATTCATGAGGCCCACGTAGCCGATCTGACGCATCACCGACCGCTTCGCACGAGTCGCCAGCGTCTCCATGTCACCACGGAGTTCGACCAGTTCCTGCTTCGGCCGGCCGAGCAGCACGCGGATCAGGTCGAACACGGTGTTTGAATCGACCTCGCCCTCCTTCTTGTCGAGCGTAGACAACGCGTCGGTGACCACCTTCACAACGCTCGTCTTGTCGGCCTTGGCCAGCGCCTCGACGGCCTCCAGCCGCAGCCGCTCGTCGAGACCGTTCCGCAGCAGCATTTCGCGATAGACAGCCGGCGATCGCGGCTCCTGAGCCAGTTCGTCGTTTGTCATCGAGCGGTAGAGATACTTTTTGCCGGCATCGGTCACGAAGGCGATCGGCTGCTTCGCCTCGCGGGCCCGCTTGAACTCGGGGTCGAGCACACGGGCCGATTCTTTCCTCACGTAGTCCATCTGCCGATCGCTGGGGAATTCCTCCACGATCGCCAGCGCCTCGACCGCCTCGGGCACCCGCAGATAGGTGGCCGTGCGGAGTGCCTCGAGCCGCACCCGCGGACTCTCGTCAGCGGCGGCGCGGCGGACGAGGTCGAGGCTGTTGGGCGTCCGTCTCACGATCGACGAGAGCACCCGCATGCCAGCCGTCCGCGACCGCGGGTCTTTGGCCGCGAGCACGGCCTCGAGCAGCTGCGGCTCGCTCTGATCGAAGTGCCTGAGCATCCAGAGGGCCTCGACCTGATGATGCTCGAACGCAGCATCATTTCGATCAAGCTTCGCGAGCCACGCCTTCACCGCGGGCACCACCTCCGCCTCCGGCCGCCCGGATAGCTCGATGCGGACGCGATACCGCAGCCGGTCGGTGGGATCGGCCAAGAGCGCCACGAGCTCCGGCACGGGCCGGCCGGCCAGCGAGATCGGCTTTACGAGCGGCTTGCCGTCCATCACCACGCGATAGACGCGGCCGTGGGTCCGGTCGCGGCTGGGATCGCGGAGGTTGTGCTGCATGTGCCCGATGATCGGGTTCTGCCAATCGGTGAAGTAGAGGCCGCCATCGGGGCCCATCTCCAGGTCGGCCGGCCGGAAGTTGGGATCGCTTGACGAGACGATCGGCTCCACCTCGATCGCCTCGCTGTAGGCATCGGCGGCGGGATTGGCGCCGGGCTTGAAGGTGTATTGCAGGATCCCCTGAAAGCCGATCACGTTGCCGACGAGCAGGTTGCCCTGCAGATCGGCCGGGAAGTGCGGACTCGAGAGGAATTCGATGCCAGGGCAGGGCCGTGTCCGCTGCTTGTAGACGGAAGGCGCACCGGCGTGCTTGTCCATGCCATCAAGCCGGGTCGAGAAGACCGATCCCCAGTAGGGCACGGCGCCGGTGCCGTCGACGACGATGTCCTCGCCCCAGCGGCTGAAGGCATGCCCGTGCGGATTGGCAAACGCATACGACGTGTAGAGCCCGAACTTGCCGGTGCGCGGCTCGTACTTGAAGACGGCGCCGTTGGCGACCCGCACCGGCGGTCCCCACGGCGTCTCTCCCTGCGAGTGGTGGAACGTGCCCTCCTGGAAGTAGAGCGTGCCGGCGGGATCGAGCGTGAAGCTATTGGATGCGTGGTGGGTGTCGGCGGTGTCGAGGCCTCCGATCAGAGGAATCCTCACGTCGTAGACGTCGTCGCCGTCGGTGTCTTCCAGGTATTCGATGCCCGGTGTCAGCGATACGATCACGCCCTTCCCCCAGAACTCGAACGAGATCGGGTTGTGGAGGTCGCCGGCGAACGTCTTCACTCGATCGGTTTTTCCGTCGCCGTTGGTGTCTTCCAGGATCAGGATCTTGTCCTGCATCTTTTCATCAGGCCGCCAGTGGGGGTAGCTCTCCCAGGCAGCCACCCAGAGCCGACCCTTGGAATCAAAGCTCATCGCCACCGGATTCACGAGCTCCGGAAACATCGCCTCGTCGGCGACCAGTTCGACCTTCATACCGGAGTGCACGGTCATCTTGCCGATGGCCTCCTGGCCGGTAAGAAACTCGTGCTCGCCACCTTCCAGCGGACCGGGCTTGTTCGTGACGACGGGAATGAGTTCCGGCAGGCCGACGTCGTCGACCGCGGGCAGCGGCGCGTTGGGATCGGCGAGCGTGGCGGCGGTGGCCCAGATCCGTCGATCACGGTTGGCGGTCTTGATGTCGAGGTAGTCAAGCTCCCGCTGGCCGACCTCGTAGTTGGTCTGCCCCCCGACGAACTTCAGCCATGCTCGGCCACCATAGGTCGAGTAGCCGTCGGTGACGCGATACCGGTTGAACCAATAGAAATTCTTGTCGGCCACGGCCTTCTGCAGGCGGGCCAGCGACTTCGGATCGCGAGCGGGATGTGAGCCAAAGAGTGACTCGTCGATGATCCTCGAGATCTCGCGGTCGCCCCGTTCGTTGGGATGGATGCCGTCAGTCGTGAGCGGCTCGGCTATTTTCGCGTAACTCTCCTGTGTGGGCGTGAAGAGATCGACGCACTGCACGCCACTGGCCTGGCAGACCTCTTCCATGGCCTCGGTATAGAGCTTCAGATTGGCGTTATGCGTTTTGCCGTCAGTCCAATGGGGCCGCTGCAAGTCTTCGTGGGCGATCGGGGAAAACATCACCAGCTTCGGGGCTTCGACGCCGTTATATTTCTGCTCGAGCGTGTGCTTGATGAAGGCATCGATGTGCTTCTTGAAGGCGTCGAGGCCGGCGGGCCCGGCATGGGCCTCGTTGGATCCGAAGAAGGCGAAAATCACGTCAGCCTTCGTGCCGGTGAGTTCGAACCGGTTTTCGCGAACGGCCGACTTGTCTTTGATGTCGTCTGGCTTGGGGATCGGCGCCGACCCGGAGAGCCACTGGTCGGGCGTGCCGAAGTCGGCACTGCGGAGCCGTTTCGAGAGTTCGATCTCGTCGCCGTCGTAGGCCAGGTTGCGGATCACGAGCCGCTGCTGGGGAAACCGGCTCTGGAGCAGGGTTTCGAGCCAGCCGCTGTGCTGCATGCTGTCGGCCACGCCGCCGCCGATGATGCAGATGTGGTCGCCTTCCTGAATGTCGAGCCGGCCAGCCTGGGCTCCTCGCGACCCCACAACCACCCCACCCGCCACCAACGCCACGAGCAGAATCCGTGTCATGCAACGCATACGACCGACTCCAGAAGAAGGCTTTTTCCAGGCGTTACTATAGCCACACGGTGTCACGAAGCCATCGGGGCTGGCCACGCCCCGTCGCCGGACGTTCGCTTCGGGCATCCTGCCCTTCGCTCACTCGATGCTGACTGCGCTCCGGCATCCTGCCTGCGATGGTCAGCAACGCCGGCTCTCGGGGCATGGCCAGCCCCTCGCGTTGACGGAAACCGGGCAGCCTGCTGGTGTCAGGCGATCAGGTCTTGGATCACCTTGGCGTGCTCGACGCCGGTGAGTTTCTGGTCGAGGCCGAGATGGCGGTAGGTGAACCGCTCGTGGTCGAAGCCCAGAAGCTGCAACGCCGTGGCGTGGAAGTCGCGGATGTGCACCGGATCCTTCACGATGTTGTAGGAGAAGTCGTCGGTCTCGCCGTAGATCTGACCGCCGCGGGCGCCGCCGCCGGCCATCCACATCGTGAAACAGCGGGGATGATGGTCACGGCCGTAGTTCTCCTTGGAGAGCCCCCCCTGCGAGTAGACCGTGCGGCCAAACTCGCCGCCCCAGATGATGAGCGTGTCGTCCAAGAGGCCGCGGGCCTTGAGGTCCTGCACGAGGCCGTAGCAGGGCTGGTCGATGTCCTTGCAGCCGCTCGTCAGCCGGCCGACGACGTTGGAGTGGGTATCCCAGTGGTTCAGATAGATCTGCACGAACCGCACACCCCGCTCCACCATCCGCCGGGCCATGAGCGCAGAGTTGGCGAAGGAGCCGGGATTCTTCACATCCGGCCCGTAGAGACCAAGCGTGCTCTCCGACTCGCTGGCGATGTTCGTCAAATCTGGCACGCTCGACTGCATCCGGAAGGCCATCTCATATTGGGCGATCCGTGTGCGGGTCTCTGGGTCGCCGATCTTTTCGAGCATCCGCTGGTTGAGCGACTGCAGACCGTCGAGCGTCTTGCGACGCACCTCGGAGGCCACGCCCGGCGGATTGTTGATGTAGAGGATCGGGTCGCCAGCCGAGCGGAAGCTCACGCCGGCATACTCACCCGGCAGGTAACCGCTCGACCAGAGGCGGGCCCCGATCGCCTGCGGTTGCTCCGGCTTGGTCGACCGGGCGACGAGCACGACGAATGTCGGCAGATCGCTGTTGAGGCTGCCGAGGCCGTAGCTGGCCCACGAGCCCAGGCAGGGCCGGCCCGCGATCTGGTTGCCCGTCTGCATGTAGCAGATCGCCGGTTCGTGATTGATCGCCTCGGTGTGCATGCTCCGGATGAAGCACATCTCGTCAACCATCTTCGCCGTGTGCGGCAGCAACTCCGACACCCACATGCCGCTCTGGCCATGCTGGGCAAACTTGAACTTCGAGGGCGCGATAGGGAACCGCGACTGCCCCGAGGTCATCGTCGTGAGCCGCTGGCCGTTGCGGACGCTCTCGGGCAGGTCCTTGTCGTACCAGTCGTCCATCTTCGGCTTGTAGTCGTAGAGATCCTGCTGCGGTGGGCCGCCTACCATGTGGAGATAGATCACGTGCTTCGCCTTCGGCGCGAAGTGCGGGCCGACCGCGCCGGCGATCCTCTCGATCGAAGCCGCTGGTGATGAAGATGCGTTGCCGAGGGCCTGGCGATCGCCGAGCAGGCTGGCCAGCGCCGCGCCACCGAGCAGATGGCTGCCCTGCTCGAAAAACCGTCGACGGGTGAGGCTCAGCCCCAATTCATCGAGCGGGGAGCGAATGGGTGGGTTCATTTGCAGAGGACCTCGTCGAGATTCAACAGTTCATTGGTCAGCATCGTCCAACTCGCCAGTTGCACTGGATCGACCGCCCGTGGCTTGGAATCACCGACGCTGATCAGTTGCTTCGCTTCATCAGGATGGGCCTTGAACCACTCGGCCAAATCGGCGAGTGACTTCTTCACGATGGCCGTCTCGTCACCGGAGAAAGGCCGGGCCAGCACGCGCTCGGCGATGAATTCGATCTTCGTGTCGTCGGTCGCACCGCCGAACTCGAGGGCCCGATCGGCAAGAAACCGAGCAGCCTCCACGAACTGCGGGTCGTTGAGCGTGACGAGCGCCTGCAGCGGCGTGTTGGTCCGCTCCCGCTTCACGCAGCAGTTCTCACGCGACGGTGCATTGAAGATGTCCATCGACGCTGGCGGCGCCGAACGCTTCCAGAACCAGTACATGCTGCGGCGGTAGAGGCCTTCCCCCTTGTCGCGGCTGTACTTGTTGGTGTTGCCGCCCATCGACACCGCTTCCCAAACGCCGTCGGGCTGATAGGGCTTCACGCTCGGGCCGCCGATCTGCTTGACGAGCAGGCCGCTGGCCGCGAGGGCATAGTCGCGAACCATCTCGGCATCCATGCGGAACCGCGGCCCCCGGGAGAGCAGCCGGTTGGCGGCATCTTTCACGAGCTTCTCAGACGTGGTGGTCGCGGCCTGCCGGTAGGCGGCGCTGGTCACCATCATTTTGAAAAGCTTTTTCACGTCCCAGCCGCTCTCGCGGAATTCCACCGCCAGCCAGTCGAGCAACTCGGGGTGACTCGGCAGTTCGCCGGTGATGCCGAAGTCGCCGCTGGAGCGGACGAGCCCCGTGCCAAACACCTCCTGCCAGAAACGGTTGACCGTCACTCGCGAGGTGAGCGGATGGTCCTGCAGCAGCAGCCATTGCGCGAGGCCGAGCCGGTTCCGCGGCGCCGCCTCCGGGAACGCCGGCAGGATTTCGGGGGTGTCGGGCTTCACTTCGTCCGCCCGCTTGTCGTATTCGCCGCGGTTCAAGACATACGCCTTGGCCATCTCGTTCTTCTCATGCATCACATGGGCCACGGTGCCCCGCTTCCGGATCTCGGCCTGCTCTGCCTCGAGCTTCGCAATCTCCGCCGTCGCGGCCTTGAATGGCTCGTCGAAAGTTCCCAGCCACCACGTGGTGAGGCTGCCAGCCTCGGCTGGCCGGTCCGTAGGCTTGAGCGGCAAGAGGGCCTCGAGGGCAGGCTGATACGCGATCCGCTGCACCTCAGGAACGGACAGACTCCGGGGCCAGATGGTCAGGTTGGCGAGGCCGATGCCGGAGGCGAGCAGTTCGCCACCCGTGCGGCCGCCGACGAGCAGCGGCACATCGGCCTTGATGGTGCCCTTGGCGAGCGTGTCTTTCGTCGTGCGCATCGTGACGGGCTGCCCGTCATACGACACCTTCACGCCGGCAGCGGTGCCCGAGCCGTCGTAGCTCACTGCCACCGCCGTCCAGCGGTCAGCGGGGAGCTGCTTGTCGGCAGTGGCCCGGATCGACTTGTCGCTGCCATCGTGGCAGAGTTCGAGCGACACCTTGCCACCGTCGTGGATGATCGTCCAGCCGCGGCGATTTGTGCCGGCCGTGCTGCGGCTGACAAACGTACCGGAATGCGGATCCTTTCGGCTGATCGTCCAGAACGTCGCGGTGAAGGGCTGATCGAACTCGAAGTCGCCGGCGTTCGACAGTTCGGCCGCGACGCCGTCGAGCAAGAGCGCCGGCCGGCCGCCGGGGCCCGCCTGCCAGGCGGCTTTGTTCTGCAGCGTGAGCGGCAGGTCGATCTCCTTCGCTACCTGCTTGATCCGCGTCGAAGTCCCCGATCCCTCCGCAAGCGGCATCTCCACAAGCGGCGTCTCCTGCGGTGCGGTGCGGGCCAGCGACTCAGGAGTGAGTGCGGCGAGCCAGGCGTGAAAAGGCTCCTTCGCCTCATCCTTCCGAGCATCCCGCCGCTGCGCGGCTCGCTTCAGTTCCTGCTCGATTGCAAACGCCCTGCTGCGGTCGGCCACGGTCGGCACCGGCAGGATCGGCGGCGTGTCATGCACGTTGCCGTCCATCGCCGCCTGCGTCGTGTTATTAAAGAACGCAGAGAGTTCGTAGAACTCTTTCTGTGAGAGCGGGTCAAACTTGTGGTCGTGGCAGACGGCACAGCCGGTCGTGAGCCCCATCCAGACCGCCGACGTTGTCTCGGTGCGATCTCGGGTATAGAGGACAAGGTATTCCTCGGCGATCGCGCCTCCCTCGCTGGTCGTGATGTTGCAGCGGTTGAAGCCGCTGGCGATCCGGTTGTCGAGAATCTGTTCGGGCGTCGCTGACTGACCGTGGTCGGTCACCAGATCACCGGCAAGTTGCAGGATCGTGAACTGGTCGAACGGCATGTTGCGGTTGAACGCATTCACCACCCACTGGCGGTAGGTCCAGATTTCGCGGTAGTTGTCGATATGGATGCCGTTGGTGTCGCCGTACCGGGCATAGTCGAGCCAGTGGCGGCCGCGGTGCTCGCCCCACTCGAGGCTCGAAAGCATCGTGTCGACGAGACGGTCGTAGGCATCGGAATGCGGATCGGCGACGAACGCCTCCACGATCGCCGGCTCCGGCGGCAGGCCGGTGAGGTCGAGCGAGAGACGTCGGGCCAGCGTGCGGCGATCAGCCTCTGGCGCGGGCGAGAGGCCTTCCGATTCCAGCCGTGCGAGGATGAACCGATCGATTGGGTTCCTGACCCAGCCCTCGTTTTTCACCGCCGGTGGCTCCGGCCGCGTGGGTGGAATAAACGACCAGTGCGGCTCGTACTCCGCCCCCTCAGCGATCCACCGCTTGAGCAGTTCCTTATGCTCGGGCGACAGTGGCTTCTTCGCGCTCGGCGGCGGCATCACCTCTTCGGGATCGTCAGAAAAAATCCGATCGAGCATCACGCTCGAATCGACGTCGCCCGGGACGATCGCCCCCGACTCCACCGCGTCGTCCCGCTTGTCGAGACGCAGATCTGCCTTGCGGCCGGCGCTGTCAGCGCCGTGGCAGGAGAAGCAGTTCTCCACCAGAATCGAGCGGATGTCCTTATTGAAGGAGAGACCATCGGCCGCCACGGCGCTGGCGGAAACCGTCAGGCACAAGACACATACGAATGCGCATGTCATGGCAGACGCAGTGACGAAAATGGCCAACCGATGGGCGGAGCGACTCATACAATCTCCTGGTTGCAGACAGACCGCGACTGGGAAACGTCACGACGTTCAGCAAGACAATCCAAGGATGTCGGCGTTTCGCTCCGCCGGCACTGCGATATCTTCATCATATATAGCACACCATTCGCAGCCCACCGCGGAGATCCAATTGTCGATTCTGCCGGCCGCAAACCGTTGCTGAGGATGGCTTTGCGATCACCTGGCCATCTTGAGGAGCGACTCCGCTTCCGCAAGCACTTCCGCGAATGGCACGCGGGCGAGCGTACCGAATGCGGCATGCCTGCCCAGCCGCTCGCGGGTGGTGGCGGGGCTCGTAAGCCCGCAGAGAAAACGGGCCAGCTGCCGGGGCGTGCGGATCGACGGCCGGCCTTCGGCAACGAGGCTGCGGACTACCGCGGCCTGCTCTGCCGTGATCGACGGCACGGCTGATGCCGGAATCTCGCGGGGGGCGACGCCAACTTTTCCAGCGGTCGCCGACGCGGCCTCGTGACAGCTCGTGCAACTGCCACAGCCAGCGACTGCCTCGTCCCCCGACGCTTCCCCAAAATACTGCAGCAGCCGCCGAGTGAGGCAGCCACGATGACCAGCAAAGTCGAGCACTCCCTGCAGCCGCTCCAGATCACGGGCTTCGCGGACGGCGAACAGCTCGTCCATCGACTCTTGCATCGACTGGGTGAGTTGCTCAGGATCACGCGTGGCGGGATCGCCTTCGAGTCGGTACCGCTGGCGGCTGCCGCTGGGCTTGAGCTCGATATGGCCCGAGTCCGCAAGCCAGGTGAGCGCCTTCAGGATGCGGTCGCGGGGTTCGTCCAACGAGGTCGCCGCCTCATCGGGACTCAGCGTGGTCCACTTCGTGCCACGCTTGCCGACATGCAACAGCCGCTTCAGGAACGCCTGTCGGTCGGGAGTGTGCCCAGCCAAGACGGCTGACTCGGATGCAAGCAGCCGAAACTGATAGCTGGCGTAGAACGACCCCAGCGGCCGGAGCACCCCTGCCAGTTCGAGATGGGTGAGCACCGTCTCGATGACCAACGGACGGATGTCGGTTGCCTGCGCAAGATCGTAGAGCGAGATGTCGAACTCGCCGGCTCCTGAGGCAGTTCCTGAAGCCCCCGGCGACAGAAGCTCGTCGAGGAGGTGTCGGATCGCCTGCGGCGTGGGCGTGTCGCCGTAGGTGAAGTTGTCGAGCACGATCCGGTCGTCCGTGCAGGCCAGCAGTTCGCAGACCGACGGCTTGCCGTCGCGGCCGGCACGGCCCGTTTCCTGGGCATAGTTTTCCAGCGTCTTGGGCAGGTTGTAGTGATACACACCGCGGATGTCGGCCTTGTCGATGCCCATGCCAAAAGCGATCGTGGCGACAATCGTGTCGGCGCGGCCGCCCATGAAGGCATCCTGTGCCTCGTGCCGCTGCTCGTCCGGCAGGCCGGCATGGTAGGCGAGCGCCTTGAGTCCACTTTTTCTGAGGTGGCTCGCTACCTCTTCGGCGGTCTTCTGCAGCGTCACATAGACGATCGCGGTCTCCCGCCGCTCGAGCAGCCGGCTCGTCAGCACCCCGAGCCGATCGCCGGCCGAGCAGGGGGTGATGCGGTAGCTGAGATTCGGCCGCAGGAACGAATTCTGCACATGGTCCGCCGCAGCGATATCAAAAGCCCGCCGGATGTCGGCCGCGACCGCGGGCGTCGCCGTCGCCGTCAGCGCCAGCACGGGACGGATGCCAAGCTCCTTGGCCACATGCGCCAGCCGCAGGTATTCCGGGCGGAAGTTATGCCCCCACTCAGAGATACAGTGGGCCTCATCCACCGCCATCATCGCGACCCTGCCCCGCGCCAGCCGCGTGACGAACTGTTCGCTCAAGAGCCGCTCGGGCGCAATGTAGAGCAGTTTGAGTGTGCCGCTCCGCATGCTGTCATATACAGCCGCCGCCTCGGCGGCGGAGAGCGACGAGTCGAGACGCGCCGCCGCGATGCCCCGTGCCTGGAGCACCTCGACCTGATCCTTCATCAGGGCGATCAATGGCGAGATCACGACCGTCAGCCCGTCCATGAGCAGGCTGGGGAGCTGATAGCAGAGCGACTTGCCTGCACCCGTGGGAAAGAGGGCCAGCGCACTTCGGCCGGCCAGCAGCGTCTCGATCACCTTCTCCTGCCCCGCGCGGAAAGCGGTGTGGCCGAAAGAACGCTCAAGGGTGTCGCGCAGATCGTGGGGCATGGGATAGGTCTCCTGGCAGGCGATTTCCAATAAGTATACGCATGTTCACTCCTTGTCAAGTCACTACGGGGGAACAGACCGAACTGTCACGAAACTGGACCGGCCCCGTAGACTTCTCTCGTGGTGAACCATTTCGTTTGTTGTTCCGTCCCGGAGGACCGTGCCATGCGCATCGTAGGCGTCCGCCTGATTCGAATGGTGAGGGCCGTGCTCTGCACCGCCCCCGTCTTGCTGGTCCTCGCGGCACTTTTTCTCGGAGTCCACCCCATGACCATGCCCGACGCCCACGCCGACGATGCTCCCACCGGACCACGGGCAGCCGCATGGAAGGCCGTCGACAAGGCGCTCGAGGAGGGTAAGCCGAAGACGGCGCTCGAGTCGCTGCGGGGGGTGGAGCAGGCGGCAGTGACCGATCGGGCCTGGGCCGAGGCGGCCCGCGCGATCGCCACGCGGATCCTGACCGAGACGGGCGACCGGCCCGGCGACGATCCCGAGCGGTTGATCCTGCTCGCCAACGCCATGGAGAAGGCCCCACCCGAAACCCGCGGGGTTCTGGAGGCGATCCGCGCCAACTGGACCTGGGGCTTCTTCATGCAGAACCGCTGGCGGTTCCAGCAGCGGACGGCGGGTGGAGCCAAACCGCATGCTCGGGAGGATCGGGATGATGGGACAGATGATCTGAAGACCATCGCCGAGTGGGATCTGCCCTCAATCGTCGGCGAGATCAGAAAGCGGTTCGCCGTGGCGGTCGGCGGCCCAGACAGTCCCGGAAGGAAAACCCTCCAGAGCCTGCCGGTGGCTGAGTGGTCGGCGATCATCACGCCT
>JBILKZ010000104.1:0-14064 GCA_044376405.1 Pirellulales bacterium | reverse complement strand
AGATCACTCCCAAGCTTCGAGAGGGCGAGGGTGAGGTGGGGACGGTGCGACGGACTCCATCGAGAGCACGCGGTTTGCGACCGGCCGCAAGAATTCCAACCTGCTCGAGGTCTATGGCGACAAGGGGGCCGTCGCCTTCAGCCTCGAGCGGATGAATGGACTGAAGCTTCTCGACGCCGCGATTCGGGTTTTCTTGCTCAAACCGGCCGTTCGAGGCATAATCGAATTTATGGCGGTGCGACAACGTGCCGCTTCCTCCCGCCGATCGATCGTCAGCGTTCGAGCCTGACGGTCCGCGATTCGGGGATTCCCGCCCGTGGGGACTCTTCGAGTCGGCGACGCGGGTGACCCTGACAGGAAACATGTTTCCATGGGTTACTCGACGCATGTATCGCGGTTGTGCGTTACGGCTGCGCTGATCCTCGTGGCATCGTTCGCTGCGCTGACGAGCGTTTCTGCCGCGCCAACAGAGCCGCCGGCCCGAATCTCGTTCAACCGCGACATCCGGCCGATTCTTTCCGACAACTGCTTCGCCTGCCACGGTCCCGACAGCGGCAACCGGCAGGCCGGCCTACGGCTCGATATGGCCGAGCAGGCTACCAGTGAACTCGACAGCGGCAGCCGCGCGATCGTGCCGGAGAACTTCGCCGCGAGCGAACTGATCGCCAGGATCATCTCTACCGATCCCGATTCGGTGATGCCACCGCCCGAGGCCAAGATCGGCCGACTCACCGACGAACAGGTCGATCTGCTTAAGCGATGGATTGCCCAGGGGGCGCCGTACGAGCCGCACTGGGCGTTCGTGCCGGTGGCGAAGCCTGAGCTTGCCGAGGCTGTCGCGCCGAGCGGTGAAGCAAGGCCAGCGCATCCGATCGACCGGATCGTGCGGTCCAAGCTTGAGCAACGCGGTATCAAGCCGCAGCCCGAGGCCGACAAGACCACGCTCATCCGTCGAGCCACTTTCGACATCACGGGCCTGCCCCCCACGCCCGCCGAGGTTGCAGAGTTCGTCGCCGACACCTCGCCTGATGCCTATGAAAAACTCTTGGACAGGCTGCTGGCGAGCCCGCGGTATGGCGAGCGGATGGCGGCCGACTGGATGGACCTCTCCCGCTATTCCGACAGCTACGGCTTTCAGGTCGATCGCGAGCGACCGATGTGGCCCTGGCGAGACTGGGTGATCTCTGCCTTCAACAAGAATCTGCCGTGGGATCAGTTCACCACCTGGCAACTCGCTGGCGACCTCTTGCCGCATGCCACTGACGAGCAGATTCTGGCCACGGCGTTCAACCGTCTGCATCAGCAGGAGTGTGAAGGCGGGTCGGTCGAGGAGGAGTATCGCGTCAACTCGATCAACGACCGCGTGACGACGTTTGGCACCGCGTTCCTCGGGCTCACGCTCGAATGCTGCCGCTGCCATGACCACAAGTTCGACCCGCTCTCACAGAAGGAGTTTTATCAGTTCTTTGCCTTCTTCGACGACGTCGACGAGGCGGGGCTCTACTCATTCTTCACGCCGGCCGTGCCGACGCCCAAGCTGCGGATCGTCGATGAGAAGATGGCAATGGCCCTCGCGAAAGCGGATGAGGCGGCGGCGGAGTCACAGGCGGATCTGGAGCAGTGCGAGGCGGTGGCTCATACAAAAGTGACCGACTGGATCGCGGGCAAGGCGGAGATGCCAGCGGCATTGGCGGCCGCCGAGGCCGGCACGATCCCTGGCGAGATCGTCCGCTATTCCTTTGACGAACGTGGCGCCGACGGCAAGTTCGCCAGCCTGCTGGCTGCCGACAAGGCTGCGAGTTCGCCGCCGGAGAACACGCTCGTCGAGGGGCACGCCGGCCAGGCCGTGCACCTCACGGGCGACCATCCGGTGCAGACGCCGGTGGGCAACTTCCGGCGGAGTCAGCCGTTCACTGTGTCGCTCTGGCTCAAGGCAGCGAGTCGCTATGAGCGGGCGGTCGTCTTCCATCGCTCGCAGGCATGGACCGATGCGGCCAGTCGTGGCTACGAACTCCTGGTACTCGATGGCCACCTGCAGTGGTCGCTCGTCCACTTCTGGCCCGGGGATGCGATCTCGGTTCGTTCTACGGAGCCGCTGCCCGTTGGAGAGTGGGTGCATGTGACCGTGTCGAATGATGGATCCAGCAAAGCCTCTGGCCTGAAGATCTTCGTGAACGGGCATCCGGTGGCGACGGAGGTCGTCCGCGACAGTCTCACGCGGGAAATCACGGGCGGCGGTGGCGACCAGATTCGCATTGGCGAACGGATGCGGGACCACGGCTTCAAGGATGGTCTGGTGGACGACTTCCGGGTCTTCGACCGGCGTCTCTCGCAACTGGAGGTGCGCGACCTCTTTCAGCCGGGCGCGATCAAGGACGTCGTCGCCGCGAAGCAGGATGGCGAGCTGATCGGCGGCTATTTTGCAGCGGCCTTCGACGACACAGCCGCAGCGAAGCGGGCCGCGGTCGCAGCCGCCCGGCGGGCCCGCGACGACCTCGCCGAGAAGCCGCAGGAGATCATGGTGATGCGGGAGTCGCCGCAGCCGAAGACGGCCTACGTGCTCAATCGCGGCGACTATGACAAGCGGGGCGAGCCGGTCGAGCCCAACACGCCGGCAGCGCTCCCTCCGTTTCCCGCCGATCAGCCGAAGAACAGGCTGGGGCTGGCGCGGTGGCTCACCAATCCTGATCATCCGCTCCTGGCGCGGGTGACCGTCAACCGTGTCTGGCAGTCGCTCTTCGGCCTCGGCCTGGTGAAGAGCCCCGAGGATCTGGGGAGCCAGTCCACGCGACCAGAGTATCCCGAACTGCTCGACTGGCTGGCGTGGGAGTTTTCGCACGGCTTCGATGACGTCGGCCCGGCTGATGCCGCCTGGGACATGAAGCGGCTCATCAAGACGATCATGCTTTCGCAGACCTACCGGCAGCGGAGCATCGCCGATGCCCAGGTGATGGGCGACGATCCGCTCAACTTCTGGCTGGCCCGTGGGCCCCGCCACCGGCTGCCGGCGGAGATGATCCGTGACGGGGCCCTGGCAGCCTGCGGCCTGTTGGTCGACAAGGCTGGAGGCCCGCCGGTGAACACCTACGACCTGCCGGAATCGTTCAAGCCCGCTGCCGCAGGCAAGGGAGAGGCCCTCTACAGACGCAGCCTCTATACGTTCTGGCGACGGACCGGCCCCGCCCCAGTGCTCGAAAGCTTCGACGTGCCGAAGCGGGTGGTTTGTGTGGCGAAGCGGGATGCGACGAACACGCCACTCCACGCCTTCGTGCTGATGAACGGGCCGCAGTTCGTCGAGGCCTCGCGGGTGCTCGCCGAAACGCTGCTGGCCGAGTCTTCCGGTCGGACCGACGATGCCCTGGCACGAGCGTTTGAACTGCTGACGAGCCGCCGCGCGGACGATGAAGAGATGGCGATCATGCGGCGGATGCTTTTGGAACAGGCGGAGTGGTATCACTGCCGTCCCGAGGAAGCCTTCGCAGTCGTAGGAGTGGGTGACAGAAAGCCATCGTCGACCCTGTGGGTTGCGGACACCGCGGCACTGGCAGGCGTGATCAATGCCCTGATGAATTACGACGGCTGCGTCGTGAAGAGGTGATCTGATGCAGGCATGCCCAATAAACCGGCGGGATTGGCTCAACTCGTTTGGCATGGGGCTCGGCGGCATGGCGCTGGCCGACATGCTCGGGCGGGCGGCCGCCGCTGAGCAGACGCCAGCGGATGGTGCCGCTGGCGTGCTGGGTGGATTTCATTTCCCGCCAAAGGCCAAGCGGGTGATCTACCTGTTTCAGTCGGGCGGGCCTTCGCAGCTCGATCTCTACGACCACAAGCCTTTGCTCGTCGAAAAGAGTGGCGAGCAGCTGCCCGACACCGTTCGCGGCGGCCAGCGGCTCACTGGCATGTCAGGCAACCAGAGCTCGATTCCGCTGGTTGGATCGCCCTTCAAGTTCGCTCAATACGGCGACTCCGGCGCCTGGCTCAGCGAGCTGCTCCCGCACACGGCGAAGATCGCCGACAAGCTCTGCTTCGTTCGCACGATGTACACCGAGAGTATCAATCACGGCCCGGGCGTGACGTTTATGCAGAGCGGTTCGCAGATTCCTGGGCGGCCGAGCATTGGCGCCTGGCTCGACTACGGCCTCGGCAATGTCCACGACGACCTGCCCTCGTTCGTGGTGCTGGTCACGAAGGACAAGGGCGGCCAGCCGCTGATGTCGCATCTGTGGGGCGCGGGCTTTCTGCCGACGAAGCACCAGGCGGTGCGGTTTCGCTCCGGCGGCGACCCCGTGCTCTACGTCAACAATCCCGCGGGCGTGTCGCCGGAGAATCGCCGGCAGCTGCTCGATGGCCTGCGGCAGTTGCACGAACATGAGTTTGCCAGCCTTCCCGACGCCGAGATCACGGCCCGAATCGCCAATTACGAGATGGCCTTTCGCATGCAGTCGAGCGTGCCTGAGGTAACCAACTTCTCCGACGAGCCGGCCCACGTGCTCGAGCAATACGGCCCCGACGCGAAGAACCCCGGCACGTTCGCGGCCAACTGCTTGCTCGCCCGGCGGCTGGCCGAGCGAGGCGTGCGGTTCATCCAGCTCTACCATCAGGACTGGGATCACCACGGCGGGTTGAAGGGCGGCATGAAGCGGGAGTGCCAGCAGACCGACCAGCCGGCTGCCGCGCTCGTTGCCGACCTCGCTGCCCGCGGGATGCTCGACGACACGCTCGTGATCTGGGGGGGCGAATTCGGCCGCACGAACTATTGCCAGGGGCTCTACAAACCGGGCAATGACTTCGGCCGGGACCACCATCCGCGGTGCTTCACCACGTGGATGGCGGGCGGCGGCACCAAGCCCGGCACGACCTACGGCGAGACCTGCGAATACGGCTACAACGTCGTGAAGGACGGCGTGCACGTGCACGATTTTCATGCGACGCTCCTGCACCTGCTCGGCATCGACCACGAGCGGCTCACCTACAAGTTCCAGGGCCGCCGCTACCGGCTCACCGACGTGCACGGCAAGATCGTGAAGGACATTCTGGCGTAGACCGCAGCTGCGTGGCCGGCGATTCCATCCAAGCCCGCGTCGCCGAGAACACGCGGCTCATCCGGCACATGGAGGCGGGCGGCGTGTCGCTTTTGCTCTACGGCGGCAATGCAAACATCTACCATCTCCCGCTCACTGAATACGACGCGCTCTTGACGATGCTCGCCACCACGGCGTCGGCATCGACGTGCGTGGTGCCGGCGGTTGGCCCGACCTACGGCCTGCTGCTTGAGCACGCGAAGATCCTGAGGAAGCACGCCTTCCAGACGGCGATGGTGCTTCCCCAGCAGGGAATCACGACCAGTGCCGGCGTCGCCACGGGCGTGCGTCGCTTCGTCGAGGCGGCGGGAATCCCGGCGCTGCTCTACATCAAGCACGACGGCTTCATCGACCCGGTGCACGTGGCGGCACTTGTTGACGATGGGGTTATCAGCGCGATCAAGTATGCGACCGTTCGTCAGGATCCCGCGGTCGATCCGTATCTCCGCGAACTTGTCGGCCTCGTCGACCCAAAAATGATCATCAGCGGCATCGGTGAGCAGCCGGCGATCGTCCACCTCCGCGACTTCGGTCTCGGCGGGTTTACGACCGGCTGCGGGTGCGTTGCCCCAAAACTCTCACAGTCGATGCTTGCGGCGATCCGCCGTGGCGACTGGGCGGTGGCCGGTCGCATTCGCATGGTATTCGAGCCGCTGGAAAACCTGCGGAATGCGCTCAGTCCGATCCGCGTGCTGCACGAGGCGGTCGCCGGCGCTGGCATTGCGAAGACCGGCCCGCTGCTGCCGCTGCTCGACCCGATCGAGGCCGAACACCGGCCTATGATCGCCGCCGCGGCCGGGGCACTGTTGGCCGCTGACGGCTCAACAGCCGGCTAGTCGCGCGACCAGAAGTCGACCACGCAGACCTTGTCGACGTGGGGGCCGACGATCGCGACGAAGTCTTTGTGGGCCGGGTGCGGCAAATAGGCGTCGCGGTCGGCCTCCGACTTGAACGTCACGAGAAAGCAGTGCGTGAGCCCCTGCGATTTGCCCTCGGGTGACACGTCGGTGCCCCACTCAAAGTCCGCGATCTCCTTGATCTTGGCCGGCAGGCCTCGAAAGGCTGCCACGATCTTCGCGACATCGGCCTCGGTCGATGTGTCTTTGAACTTGAAGAGCACAACGTGCCGGAGCGTGCGGGCCTTCTCCGCAGTGGGTTCGGCGGCGGACGACTGGCCGGCGGCCAGAGTCATGATCACGAACGAACCCAGCAGCGTGGCAAGCAAGCGTGACATCGTGGCACTCTTTGTGGTGTAAGAAATAATCGAACACGTGATGTGTCTCGTGGGCGGCAGTGTAGCAACCTCCCGCTGGCATTTCGCTTCGCATCCTGCGAAGCCACCATTGGCGAGCCGGAATCGGCAGATGCGCAGGAGCCTCAGGCGTATCCTCGCCGTAGCGACGGAGCATCTGCCGTTCCGGCGGCACGCGCAGTTCGGTTTACGAGAGATCGATGACATACAGCGCGATCGCCGCAGTCATCAGCAGGGCCGCGGCCAGCCTCCGCAGGAGCGTGGCCCGATCGACCCGCTGCTCGAGTTCGTGCCATCCGAGGTGGGCCATCGCGGCACCGAGTGCGACCGACATCACGCCCCGCGTCGACTGCAGAATGTTGCCAAAGACGACACCCACGAGTCCGAAGCAGCAGTAAAGACCGACCATCGACGCCAGCCACGCGGAGGCATATTGGGCTGCGGCCACCCAGTCGGTCCGCGTGTAGGGACGCAGGCCCACCACCAGCGGCACGAACAGAAGGCCGCAGAGGCCGTAGGTGAGCGCCATCGCCAGCCCACCGGCATGCAGTCGGGAGATAGCGACTGACGACGTTGACGCCCCGGCCTGCAGCCCGTCGATGAGGCGGATGATAAAAATGTCGGAGATCGCGAAGGAGAGGCAGCAGGACAGCACGAAGCCGAACGCACCTACCGGCACCGCCCCTCTGCCCACCTGCAGCATCACAGCCGCAGCCACGCTCAGGGCCACCGCCAGCCATTGCCGCGCGTCGAGGACGTGGCCCAGCACGAATGACACGACGACCGCGAGCATCACGATCTTCAGGCCGAGCAGTGGCGCCATCCGCGATGCTTCCACACGCTTGAGGGCGGCGAAGAGGGACGATTGGCCGAGCAGGTAGAAGCCGACCGAGAGGACGAGTGGCAGGGCGAAAAGCCGCAGGGGTGGCGACGCGGCTGGCCAGGCTGCCCAGGTGAACGGGATGCACACAGCGGCCATCAGCAGGTGCGAAACCGCAAGCAGCCGGAGGGCCGCTCCCTTCCGACCCAGAGCCCGCTGGCCCAGACCGTAGTGCCGGGAGACCAGATAAGAGACCGCGCTGAACCCCGCGGCCGCCAGTCCGGAGACGACGCCCAGGCCCAAGTCCGTCATGCCAGGAACGGTCATACAGGATCGGTCATCGCCAGGTTGCTCATGCACGGTGCTCTGCGGCGGCCACTCTACGACGCCGTCAGATTTCCTGCATCCGTCACAGGCGGTACGGCCGTCGCAGCAGGGTGACGCCTTCGCCGGGGTGATCGACGCCGTGCCGCAAACCGGCCTGTAGAGTTTGATTGGACCCCCGCGTTTGGAAGGAAAGGACTCCCAGATGGCCTTTGTCGACAGGTCTCTCGCCTCAGCGATCGCGCCCCGCCATGCGGCGGCGGCCCCCTCCCCCTTGGCTGGGAAGTTTGACGCCGGGAGGTTTGGTGCTGCGGCCCGAGCGGGCGGTGCTCCTGTGGCCGCGGCCGTCGATGCGGCTGCGGAGCCAGCCATCCTTCCCCGCAACCGCTTCCGCGACCTGACGGCACTGGCGCTTCTGGCCGGCTGCCTCTTCCTGATCGCAGCACTGGCCACGTTCGACCCCGCCGACCCGCCTGTCTCCTACGGCTTTCCGCCACATGCGCGGGCGACCAACGCCTGCGGCTTCCTCGGGGCCGCCGCGGCCAGTGGCCTCTACGAATGGTTCGGTCTCGGAGCGTGGCTGGCAGTCGCGGCAGTGGCCGGGTGCGACCTGATGCTGCTCCGCCGCCGCGCCATGCCCGATCTTCCACTTCGCACGGCCGGCGCCATCGTCGCCGTGGTCGGTGCCTGCACACTCCTGGCGATGTTTCTGCCCGATTGGGTCTCCCGGCCGATTTGGGGTCCGGGAGGCCATGCCGGCGGCATCGGTAGGCATTTTTCAGAAGGCTATTTCGCCAAGACGGGCGCCGCCATCATCGTGACCACGATCTCGGGGGCCGGCCTGTTTCTCGCCTGCGACACGCTCGTGCTCCGCGCTGTGAGCGGCATGGCCGCGGCCCTGGTGGGCATCGCGACCGCCTTCGTGGCCGGCGTGTCTCACCTTGGTGCCAGGATCGGCTCGCGGTCCCGTGCCGAAAACAGCGGCACTGCCGATCTCGCCACGGCGTTCCCCGGGCTGCGGCTTCGCACTCCTGGCGTCGGTGACGCTCAGGAAGACGACACCGATGACGACGCCGTCGACACTGCTATGGAAGACGACTCCGAGCCGGCGATTCGCGTCCGACGCCGCGAGAAGCCGGTGGTTGCAGAGGAGACCGCTGTCGACGACGAGGAGGATCTCCTCGTCGATTCCGTCGAGGAGACGGATGAAGACCCTGCCGACGAAGAGGAACTCGAACCTGCCGAGGAGCCGCGAGCCGTCGTGCCGATCAAATCGCTGGCCAGCCGCCGCCGCAAGCCGGAGGCGATCCAGATGGCCCCCGATCCGACCGCCAACTACGAACTGCCGTCGCTCGAACTGCTTCTGCCGGCCGAGCAGCTGCAGCTCGACGAGCAGGAGCAGGAGGTCCGCGACCGCGCCCGCGTGCTCGAGAAGACGTTCGCCGACTTCGGCTTCAAGGTACGCGTGGTCGAGATCGAGACCGGCCCGGTTATCTCGCAGTATGAAATCGAACTGGAGGCCGGCCTCCGCCTGGCGAAGATCGCCAACCTCGCCGACGACCTCGCCATTGCCCTGCGGGTACCGAGCGTGCGAATCGTGGCCCCGATCCCGGGCAAGAACTCAGTGGGCATCGAGGTGCCCAACACCACCCGCCAGATGGTCCGCCTCCGCGAGGTGATCGAGGAGACGCAGTCGAAGAGCCGGACGATGAAGATCCCGCTCTACTTCGGCAAGGACGTGGCTGGCAACCCGATGGTCTTCGACATGGCGAGCCTCCCCCACCTGCTCATCGCCGGCCGCACCGGCACGGGCAAGAGCGTGTGCTTGAACTCGATCATCGTGTCGATGCTGATGACGCGGCGGCCCGACGAGGTGCGGATGCTGATGATCGACCCGAAGATGGTCGAACTGACGCCCTACAAGGCGCTGCCGCACCTCATGCATCCGGTGGTGACCGACATGAAGAAGGCGGAGGCGATCCTTGCCTGGGCCGTCGAGAAGATGGAGGAGCGGTATACCATGCTCGCCAAGGTGGGCGTGCGGCATCTCTCGCAATACAACCAGCTTGGCCGCGAGGAGCTGCTCAAGCGGTTCAATCCCGAGACCGACGAAGAGGCTGCCGCCATCCCCACGACCATGCCCTACATCGTGATGATCGCCGACGAGATCGCCGACATGATGATGACCGCAGGCAAGGAGATCGAGCAGCACATCATCCGTCTGGCACAGAAGAGCCGGGCGGTGGGCATCCATCTGATTCTCGCGACGCAGAAACCGACGGTCGACGTGATCACTGGCCTCATCAAGAGCAACCTGCCGGCCCGCATCGCCTTCCAGGTGGCCAGCCGGACCGATAGCCGCGTCGTGCTCGACGAATGCGGTGCGGAACGGCTGCTCGGCAACGGTGACATGCTCTTCCTCTCCCCCGGTACCAGCCAGATTCTGCGTGGTCAGGGCACCTATCTCTCCGACGAGGAGATCGGCCGCGTGATGGCTGCGATCGGCACGACCGAGCCGCAGTATGCCGCCGAACTCGTGAACCTCCAGCCGGCCCCGTCGGGCGATGCGCCGAAGGGCTCAGCCGGCAAGGATCGTGACGAGATGTACGAGGCCGCCGTCGAGGTGGTGATCCGCGAGGGCCGCGGCAGTGTGTCGCTTCTGCAGCGGGCCCTGGGGGTCGGCTATGGCCGCGGTGCCCGGCTGATCGATTTCATGGCGGAGGATGGCGTGGTCGGCCAGTATGCCGGCTCGCAGGCCCGCGAGGTGCTGATCACGATGGACCAGTGGGCGGAGCGAAACGGCACGACTGCCCCCGCTCCGGACCCGGCCCCCCGGCGTCTGAAGATCCAGCCGCATGCCAAGGTCGTGGAGCAATTCGAGGAGATCGAGGAAGACGACGAGGAGGCTGCCGATCGTGAGGAGGCCTTCGCCCGCCTCGAGGAAGAAGACGACTCAGACTCGGACTCGGACGACGGCGACCGCGACGAAGAGGAAGCCGACGATGACGAGAGCTACGACCTCGGTGACGAGGACGATGGCGAGTATGAGGACGCCGAAGACGAAGACGATTCCGACGAGGGGTCTGACGACGACGACTGACCCATGAATCGTCAGACATCACCCGCCGACTGGCTCTCGCGGCGGGTCTCGCAACGCCGCACCGCAGCGGCGCCGTATCACGGCCTTTTGATCTTCCTCGGTCAGATTCTGCTCGTGCTGCTCGTGCCGCTGTTCGACCACGGTGAGCATTCAACGCCGCTGCCGCTTGCCTTGGCCGCGGTGGCCATGGCCCTAACGTCCCTCGTCCTGCTGGGGTATCGCACGCTGCCGTCGGTCTTGGCTGTCGTCGCTGTCGTGTCGTTTCTCTGGGCGTTGTCCTGTCCCGAAGCCAGCCTGCAAGGGCGTGGCCCGGCGATCCTGGTGCTCATGGCCGCATACAGCGTGACGGTCTACCTCAGCGTCTATTACGCCCTCAACGCAGAGATGCGTCCGTCGCAGCGGATTCTCTGCGGTGCCGCAAGTTTCGTGATGCTGGGGTTCCTGTTCACCGCTTTCCACGGCGTCGTGGCGACGTGGGGCGCCGGAAGATACGTCCTCGCGGGGCATCTCGAGGGTGGCCGAGCACTGCGGTGGGTGGATTTCCTCTGGCTCAGTTTCTCGACGCTGACGACTGCGGGCTATAGCGACATGAGACCCGTGGGCTCCTGGCCCTGCGCGATCGCGACGCTGGAAGGTCTCTGCGGGATTCTGTATCCGGCCACGCTCATCGCCCGGATCGCCTCGCTGCCCGCAGCTGGGGAATCGGGGAAGTGCTGGTAGCCCCGGCGGATCGATCTCCCGCTGGCTATACTCGTGAAATCATAGGGCAGACAGCCCTCAGCAGAGGACGACACCAGTGCGCACGATCGAAATCTACGACACGACACTCCGCGACGGCTCGCAGGGCGAGGGCGTCAACTTTTCGCTCGAAGACAAGCTCGCCATCACGCGGCGGCTCGACGAGGCAGGTATCGACTTCATCGAAGGCGGCTACCCCCTCTCCAATCCCAAAGACGCCCAGTATTTCGCCCGGGTCCGCGAGCTCACGCTCCGCCATTCGCGGATCTGCGCCTTCGGCATGACGCGTCGCCGCGGGATGACGGCCGCCGAGGATCCTGGCATGAAGGCCCTCCTCGATGCGGGCACGAGCGTGGTCACGATCGTCGGCAAGACCTCCGCCTTCCACGTCACCGAAGTGCTCGGCGTGTCGCGCGAGGAAAACCTCGCCATGATCGCCGACACGGTCGGCTTCCTCACGGAGTCGGGCCGCGAGGTTTTCTATGACGCCGAGCACTTCTTCGACGGCTGGAAGCTCGATCGCGACTACTCGGCCGAGACGATTGCTGCCGCGGCCCGGGCCGGCGCCACGCGGATCGTGCTCTGTGATACCAACGGCGGCACGCTTCCCGACGAGATCGCGCGGCTGGTTGCGGAGGCGGCTGCGGCCCTGAACGCCGCGGGCGCAAGCGTGCCGCTCGCTATCCATTGCCACAACGACTGCGACGTGGCCATCGCCAATTCGCTCTCCGCCGTCGCCGCCGGCGCCGTGCAGGTACAGGGCACGATCAACGGGATCGGCGAGCGGTGCGGCAACGCTGACCTGATCTCGGTGGTCGCGAACCTCGCGATCAAGCTGCCAGGCTACACCGTGCTCAGCGGTGGCTCAGGGGCCGCCGGCACGAGCCACCTCACGGAGCTCTCTCGCTTCGTCTACGAGACGGCCAACATGAGCTATCGGCCCGGCCAGCCGTTCGTGGGCACGAGCGCGTTCGCCCACAAGGGAGGCATGCATGTGCATGCGATCGCCAAGGCGACCGAGTCGTACGAGCACATTCCGCCCGAGTCGGTCGGCAATTCTCGGCGGATTCTCGTCAGCGAGCTGTCTGGTCGTTCCAATATCGCCGCGCTCGTGAGTAGGCCCGACGTGAAGAACGATCGGGTCTTGCTCGACCGCGTGTTGGCCGAGGTCTGCCGTCTCGAAAACGAGGGCTGGCAGTTCGAGGCTGCTGGGGCATCGTTCGACCTGCTCGTTGACCGGATTGCGGGAACGTTTACGCCGGCTTTTGAAAAGCTCGCCTACAACGTGGCGGTCGAGAGCCGTGCCGGTGACGACGTGCAGACCGAGGCAACGGTCAAGCTCGCCGTCAACGGCGTGCAGCGGCATGAGGTCGCCGAGGGGGACGGCCCAGTGAACGCTCTCGACGCCGCGCTTCGCAAGGCGCTCTCCGAGGTCTACCCCGCCCTCTCGCAGATGCACCTGCTTGACTACAAGGTCCGCGTGATCAACGCGCAGGAGGGCACGGCCGCGAAGGTCCGCGTGTCGATCGAAAGCACCGACGGCGACGCCGTCTGGGGCACGGTCGGCGTGAGCGAGAACGTGATTGAGGCCAGCTGGCTCGCGCTTGCCGACTCGTTCCATCACTTCCTGGGACGTGCCTCAGGGTAAGGGAGCGGGCACCAGGTTGCTCGCCGCTCACCACAATCGGAAGGCGGGACCGCCGCCTTGGCACATAGAGTGGCTTTGGTTCGCGGCGATTCCGAGCACTCCGACGGACTTTCCGAAAGGCCGATCCCGGCCATCTGCTGTTTGCCGGCCTGCGTCCAACGCTGTAGCTTGTCGACTAAATATCGAAGACGCTCCTTCATCGAGGTGCCCGTTGCCCACTCATCCATGGAACGACATCGACCTGATCGAGAAAAACCTCATGACGCTTGCCACGCTGGGCCGTGGCCACAAGCTTGCCCGCCCCGATTCCACCGGCGCGTTTCGTGTCTCCACGAGCGACCGTGGCAGGGATGCGGCCGACAGCATCACGTCGCTGAGACCGCTGATCAAGCAGTTCCTCAAGCGGGCGATCCTGGTCGCGGCATGCAGCGAGTTCCCGGCGGCTGGAAAAACGCAGGGTCTCATTCAAGCGGTCTCATCCGTCGGATTCACGAACCTGCTGGATACGTACAGCCGCGACAGTTTCTTCAATCGCAAGACCGATCAGCGGGACGCGGTGAGGGACCTGATCGCATACCTTCGCGTGAGACCCGGGGAGACCCGTACCTGGATGGATAAGACGGCGCTGTCGGCGTTCGGCAAGGTGCGGGAGAAATATGCCGCCGGCTACAAATCGTCGAACAAGCGATACCAGGTCAAGCCCGGCGGAAAATACACTGCGACGGACGTGCCCGCGGTCAACAGCAAAAAGAAGATAACTCTCGCGGACCGCGACGCGATGGCCCAGAAAGCGCGCATACTCCTTTCGCAAGACCGTGGCAGAATAACCGCCGAAGAGATAGCGCAAAGCTACGCGACTCAAGACATCGACAGCGAGATCGTGAGTTTCGACGCCGAGATCCGCGGCTACAACGTGAGGACAATCAACGTCGACAAGGTGTACGACGACCTCACGCCAGAGGAAAAGAAAGACGTGAAGACTGCACTCGCCGCAGACGGCGCGGCCACGGAAGCCGCGTACCAGAAAACTCGTGAGACGCTTTCGTTGTTTAAGATGGCCCGCGAGATCCATCGGAAGGGCACTCAATACGTTTCCCACGA
>JBILKZ010000207.1:0-4730 GCA_044376405.1 Pirellulales bacterium | reverse complement strand
GAGCCCGGATAGAGGCTGATCGCCTCGGCCGGAATGCCCGCCTCGACCATGGCGGCTGCCATGCGGTAGGGCGTCCAGGGCTCCTGGCTGCCTGGTTTCATCACGAGGCCCACGCCGAGCGCGATCACGGGCAGCCAGAGCGTGTGCACGCCGGGTGAATTGCTAGGCAGCACGAGGCCGAGCACCGGCGACTGCGCCTGGTAGCTCACCACCACGCCGCGGTGTTCGGTGCCAAAACCCTTCCAGAGAATCTCCGGGGGCAGGCCGCGGGAGAGGGCGTCGAGCATGCGGTCCATGTTGGAGAGCACGAACATGTTTTTCTGCATGTTGGCCCGGCAGAGCGATTCGGGCAGGCCGGTGGTGGCCGACTGCTGCTTCACGAAATCGTCGGGCGACTGTTTCGCGTCGCCGACGGTGAGCGTGCCGTGGGCGTAGAGATTGCCCGCTGTCTGGAGTCGCTCGACGATCTCCTCGGGATCGATGGCCAAGAGCGCTGCCCGTGCCTGCCCCGCCTTTTGCAGATCACGGCCGACGATCGCGCCGCCCACCTGGCTGACCTCGGCGATCTTCTCGCCGGTGAGGAAGTGGACGAGCGTTTCGCGTTCGAGCGACTCGTAAGGCTTGCCGAACCGATAGGCTGGAAGATGCATCAATAAACTCCCACTGTGGTTGAGGCGGCGAGAGCACGGAATGGACGCACGCCGCTGATGCCGTCCCAGGGATACTTTGCGTAGGGCAGTTCGCGTTCGCCCTCGTCACGCTCCAGGAATCCTGGAATGAACGTCTCGTGGGTGAGCGTGGTGAGGCGGACCCGGCCGGTGCCGCCATAGGGAACGACTTCATTCGTGTTGTCGAAATCGACCACTTCGATCACGGCCCGTGGCTGCGGCGCGTAGTAGGCGATCGTATAGCCGTCGGCCGGCACGACCGGCCGGGAGGCGGCCAGCCCCATGAGCGTGTTGCCGTAGGTGGGCGTCATGTAGGCGCCGTCGAGGAGTTCCTCCACGGCGAAGCGTGTCCACTGCGGCGTAAACTCCGTACCACCCGAGAAAATTCCGGTGATGCCTGCCTTGCGAATCGTGGTGCCCTTCTTCTCGAGCGCCAGCGCCAATGATTCGAGCAGCTTCGGCGTGGTGAACATGCAGCGGATGTCGTGGCCGGCCTCGAGGATCGTGATCGCCTGGTCGATGCAGTGCTGCTTGTAGGCTTCCAGATGCTCCATCCAGCCCTTCTGGATGAGCTTGATCACCCAGCGGGGGTCAAGATCGACGCAGAAGCAGATGCCGCCGCGATGCTGGGCGAGATGTTCGATCGAGAGCCGCAGCCGGCGTGGGCCACTGGGCCCCAGCATCAGCCAGTTGGCGCCGCGTGGGAAATACTCCTCAGGGAGCGTGTCGCTGAACATTTCGTAGTCGGTGCGGAAGTCGCGATGGTTGACGCGGGACTTGGGCACGCCCGTGGTGCCGCCGGTCTCGAAGACAAACATCGGCTTGTCGGCCATGCCCTTCGGCACCCACCGTCGCACCGGGCCGCCACGAAGCCACTCATCCTCGAACGGCGGAAACTTTTTCAGGTCGTCATAGCACGTCACCTCTTTGATCGGGTCGAACGAGAGCGACTTCGCGTAGTCGAGCCAGAAGGGGCAGCCCGTCGAGGGATGGAAGTGCCAGGCCATCATGTCCACCGTGTGGGCATCGAGCCGTTGGCGGGCCTGGGCGACGGCTGCGGCATCGGCGACCTGAAAGACCGGAGGCTTGCCGGCGACTGCAGATGAGGCGGGCTGGGAGGCGGACGGCGTGACCATGATGGATTTCCGGGGGAAGGGACAGGGATCGGGATCAAGACGCAGCTAAGGCCGACTCGACGCACGCCGAGGCCGATGCGTCAGTCTTGAGACGGCTTTTCAGCAAGAGGCTGGGGCGGCTGGGCGCTCAGCTGCGACAAGAGTTGGAGCACGCCATTGAAGTGGGCAAGCCGCGGACCATAGCGGTCGAGAAAATCGCCGAGGGCGTAATCGCTGTCTGAAAAGCTCTCGGCGTTGTCGAAAGCTTCGTTGGCGATGTTCGAGAGAAACTCTCCATGTACCTTCGTCAGTGACTCGGCGGCATGGCGGCAGGCATTGGCCAGCTTCGGGTTGGCCTCTTTCCAGGCCTTGAGTTCGGCGTTTCGCTGACGCTGCTGGAGCGAGACCTGATTGACCAGTTCCGTGAGCAGTTCGCAGGAGCGGTGCTGCAGGGCGACCATATCGCGGAGCAGACGGTTGGTTTCCGACGCGTCGGCTAGGGGCAGCGGAGCGGAGACCGCGGGGCCGATCATGGTGGCGGAGATGTCGAGCTGCGTGCAGACCTGCGGAACGTCGTTCATGAGTGCTCTCGCGGCGGATGGACCCGATGGCCCCTCTATCTTAGGCAGCATGAGGGTTCTTTTCCACGCGGCCTATCGGTCCAACCCGCCGGGGGCGGTGAAAGCCTCCGACTCGAGGCCAGGATAGGCCGACTCGCTTCGGCTTCCACCGACCCCCGGCTCGTCGAAGGTTTGAGGAGCCGTTTCGCTTCATCCAAGTGCGTTCTGGCCGTCAGGGTTTCCCCAGCTTCCGTGACGCGGACCTGCGGGGCGTGACGCGGGAGGTCCGGATCCTGCCGCTCAAGTGGGCGGAGAGGATGCCCGATGGATGGAGCGGAAGGGAGCGGCCGCAGGGAAGCAGCCACCCCGACTCCGGCGGAGGGATCGCACGCAGCATGGAGCAAAAGCTGGCCGAGTCAACAGGCGGAGCGGCTGCGGGGCCCCGGGCCTACGGGTTTCTCACGGCGGTCGAGTCGGGGTCGCATGGCGTGTTCGGCGGCTACCTGCTGGTTGACCCGTTGGGGCGGCCGCTCGAGTTTCATTGCACGGCTCCCGTCAAGGTGTCGCGGGCCCAGCAGATCCTGTTCGGCTCCACGCTCCAGTCACACCTGCACGGCCAGCAGATCGGCGGCACGCTCCTCGCCGAGGGCACCGTGACGCCGGAGATGGTGCTCACCGACCTCGAGTCGATGCTGCATGTGCGGAGCCATACGAAGCTCCCCGTCGCGTTCGTTCGAGACGCCACCTTAGGGTCGCCCGCGGTCGGCGGCGGCAGCATGCTTGGCACCTGCAGTTTCACAATTGGCAATGCAAGCGTCAGTCCGCATGCCACCGACGCTTCTCGCGAGGCCGACCTGCGAGAGAGGCTCGAGGAGCTTGCGGCCGCGGTTGAGCTCTGCGAGCCATTCGAACGGATTCGCGCCGCAATCGACGAGGCGCAGCGGCGTTGACGGCAGAAGCAGGCGGGCTTTGACGGGTGGCAGGAACGAATGACGGAGTGTTCGATGACGGCAGACTCCGGGCAGATCCGGCCGGTGCATTCATGGCGGGCGATGGAGCTGGCGATCCCGCCGGTGGCGGTTGTGCCCCGTGTGGATCCGCGGGTCGTCCGACCTGCGGCATTGCGGTTTCCGATCGACGCGCCGCGGCCCGCTGTGACTCGGATCGGTCTCTTTGATGCGCGGCCAGCTGTGCAGAGCTTCCAGTTTCAGCCCGCAGTCGCCCCGCCACCTCCGGTGCCGAAGCGTCCAGCCCACGCAGATGCAGCATCCGCAACGGTGCCGCTTGTGCCGCCGTCCGAGGAACCGCAGGCTGGCGCAGAAGCAGACTCCCCGGCCCCGCCGCCGAAGCGGACGCGGATCGCCCCGCCGGCCGATGTCGTCAAGCTCTCGGAGCGGTTTTTCTATCTGCTGCAGCCCGACCTCGAGACGATCCTCGAGACGAGCAGCCTCGAGTTTCCCCGCCAGCCGTTTCCATTCCAGTTTGATGGCATGGCGTTTTTGATGCCACGGCACGGCGCGGTGCTGGCCGACGAGATGGGCCTCGGCAAGTCGATGCAGGCGATCTCGTCGATCCGGCTGCTCGTGCGGTCGGGCGAGGCCCGCCGCGTGCTCGTGGTCTGTCCCAAGGGGCTCGTCAGCAATTGGACTCGGGAGTTGGCCGATTGGGCACCGGAGATCCTGGTCGCTGTGATCGAAGGAGACCAGCAGCGGCGGCGGTGGCAGTGGTCGCTCGCCGATGTTCCGGTGAAAGTTGCCAACTACGAGGTGCTCGTCCGCGACCGCGAACTGATCGCGGAACTTGGCCTGTCGTTCGATCTGATGGTGCTCGACGAGGCGCAGCGGATCAAGAACCGCTCCAGTCAGACGAGCGAGGCGGTGCGATCGGTGCCCCGTCGCCGCAGCTGGGCTCTCACGGGGACGCCGGTCGAGAACAGTTCCGATGATCTCGTGGGGGTGTTCGAGTTTATTGCACCGGGCCATCTCAACGAGCGGATGTCGCCGAAGGTGATGGGAGCCGCCGCGGCCGACCATGTGCTCCGCCGCACGAAGGATAAGGTGCTCAAGGACATGCCGCCCCGGCTCAACCGTGACGAGCGGATCGAGCTCTCGGTCGAGCAGCGGGAGACCTATCGCCGGGCGGAAGAGGAGGGAGTGTTGCGGCTTGCCGATCTGGGGCAGGAGGCGACGATCCAGAACGTCTTCGAACTGGTGCTGCGGCTCAAGCAGATCTGCAATTTTGACACGTTTACCGGCGAGAGTGCGAAGCTCGACTGCCTAGAGGCCGACCTCGAAGAGGTCCACGCCAGCGGTAAGAAGGCGCTCGTCTTCAGCCAGTGGGTGGAGACACTCGGCCGGCTCCGCGGGAAACTCTCCCGGTTTGGGGCC
>JBILKZ010000024.1:0-39461 GCA_044376405.1 Pirellulales bacterium | reverse complement strand
CCTGTCGGCCGTGAGCGTGCTTGTGATCGCCTGCCCCTGTGCGCTTGGCCTGGCGACGCCGCTGGCGATGACGGTGGCCATCGGGCGGGGCGCTAAGGCGGGCATCCTCGCCCGCTCGGCCGAGGCGATGGAAAAGCTTTCTCACGCCGGCACGATCGTGTTCGACAAGACGGGCACGCTCACGCAGGGCCGGCCACGGATCGTGTCAGCCATTGCGGTGGCCGCCGATGGCAGCCCGCTCACCGTCGATGACGTGGCCGCCGCCCCCGACTCGCTCGCGCAGGAACCGTTCCGCACGCTGCTGTTCCACGCCGCCAGCCTCGAGGGATCGAGCGAGCATCCGCTGGGACGGGCCTTCACGCAGGCCGCCTCCGCCGCCGGCATCGACACGATCCGCCCCGAAATGGCCGAGGCGATCGTGGGCCGCGGTGTCGTGGGGAATGTGCAGGGAACGACTGTGCTCGTAGGCAACGCCACCCTGCTCCGCGATCGCGGCATCCCGCCCGACGCGATCCCGGCGTCAGCCGCCGCAACGACGATTCACGTTGCGGTCGACGGCCGCTTCGCCGGTTCGTTCGGCCTCGCCGACCCACCGCGGCCCGAGGCGGCGGCCGTGATCGCCGACCTTGCCCGCCGTGGCTTTCAGCTTGAGATGCTTTCCGGCGACTCACCCGAAGCCGCAGCACAAGCAGCGGCGAAGGTCGGCCTCACCCGGGCGACCGGCGGCCTCTCGCCGCAACAGAAAGCGGAGCGGATCGCAGCGATCAAGGCCGGACAGGCCGACGGCAAAAGCGTGGTCTTCGTCGGTGACGGCGTCAACGACGCGCCGGCCCTGGCCTCGGCGGATGTGGGCATCGCGATGGGCTCGGGGGCCGACGTGGCCCTTGAAACGGCCGACATCACACTGCTCTCCGGCGGCCTTGCAGCGGTGCCCCGCGCGCTCGACCTCGCCCGGGCCACCATGCAAAACGTCCGACAGAATCTCGGCCTGGCCTTTCTCTACAACGTGCTGGCTCTGCCCGTGGCGGCCGGTGCGCTCTATCCCCTGCTCGGCCATGTGACGAGCCCGATGCTGGCAGCGGCGGCGATGAGCCTCTCGTCGCTGTCGGTGATCGTCAACTCGCTCCGTCTCCGCCGCCTCGATCTGAAGTGACGTCCCTTCTGGTGCTCGCGCTGGCCTCTCAACCCAGCCCCCGTGGTGCGCCCATCCCGTCGCTGACGCTCAGGGCTTCTATGCGACTCGGAGGCATCCGTGAGGGGCTGCCCATGTCCCGAGAGCCGGCGTTGCTGACCAGCGCAGGCAGGATGCCGAAGCGCAGTCAGCATCGAGTGAGCGAAGGGCAGCGGGCACCGATCCGTCTAAGCGGATTGGTCGACGTAGCGAACGTCCGGCGACGGGACGTGGGCAGCCCCGAACCGTCGCCATTCAGCCCGTCGTCAGCGGCACAACGAGCCCGTCATACGCCAGTTCGACGCCGGCCGGCAGCGATGCCTGCGTGGCGGCGTGCGGCATCTCGTGCCCCATGTGCACGAAGAGCGTGCGGCGGGCCTTCACCCTGGCCGCCACGGCGAGCGACTCCGGGAGCGAGAAGTGCGTCGGGTGCGGCGTGGGCCTGAGGCAGTCGAGAATCAGCGTGTCGAGCCCCTCGAGCAATGGCCAGGTCTCGTCGGGGATGCAGTTCGTGTCGGTGCAGTAGGCAAGATTGCCAAACCGGAAGCCGAGCACGTCGAACGGCCCGTGTTTGAGCCGAAGCGGCACGATCCGCTGCCCTAGCAGGTCAAACGGCTCCAGCCCGATCCTCTCGAACACCACCTTGGGCACGCCGCCCCCCTTGGGCGGCTCCGCAGAAAAGGCGTAGTCAAAGGCGGTGCGGATCCGCCGTTCGACCCGCTCCTCGCAGGAGAGCTGCAACGACCGGCCCAACGCGAAGCAAATCGGGCGAATATCGTCGAGGCCGTAGACATGGTCCACGTGATCGTGCGTGTAGAGCACGGCATCCACCCGCGGGATGCGTTCGCGAATCAACTGGGTGCGGAGGTCGGGCGTCGTGTCGACCAACAGCGTGCCTTCCGGCAGCCCGAGGACGACGCTCGTCCGCGTGCGGCTGTCGCGGGCATCGCCACTCTGACAGGTCGGGCATGCACAGCCCACGACGGGCACCCCGACGCTCGTGCCGGTGCCGAGAAAGAGCAACTGCCCGGAAATGTCGCGAAACATCCCCGGCATGGTGGTCGTCAACGGCATGGAACCAGCTCTGTGGGGCGGAGAACACGCCATTTCGCGGGCGTACCAGCGAGCAATATGACGACTTTTTCCCGTGCGCCCAGCGCCAGCTGGCCTGCGGGTCGCCTTGACCCATGCGGCGGGAGACCGCGACAATCTCTTGAAAGGACGCTCTATCAATTATGCAACAGCTCGAACGCCTCTGGGATGGTTTCTCAAACGTGGCCGCCGGTGCCGGTTCCCGGCTCGAACGGTTCATCACCGGGCTGTTCGGATCGTCAAATGCCAGGTACCTGCGGCGTTTGGAGCCCCGGATCGAGGCGATCAACTCCCTGGAGCCGAAATACCAGACCATGTCCGATGCCGAACTCCGCGGCCAGACCGCGGATTTCCGGCGGCGTCTGGCCGGCGGCGAAACCCTCGACGACATCCTGGTCGAGGCGTTTGCCGTCTGTCGCGAGGGGGGACGCCGGTTTCTCGGCATGCGGCACTATGACGTGCAGTTGATCGGCGGCATGGTGCTCCATTCGGGGGCCATCGCCGAGATGATCACCGGCGAGGGCAAGACGCTCGTCGCCACGCTGCCGGCCTATCTCAATGCGCTCGAAGGGAAGGGCGTGCACGTCGTCACCGTCAACGACTACCTGGCCCGCCGCGACATGGAATGGATGGGGCCGCTCTACATCGGGCTCGGTCTCACGGTGGGGGCGATCCAGTCAGGCATGGACTCGGGCGAGCGGCAGGAGTCGTATGCCCGCGACATCACCTACGGCACGAACAACGAATTCGGCTTCGACTACCTGCGCGACAACATGCGGATGGCCGCCCGTGGCGACGACCGCTTCCCCAAGCACATGCAGCAGAGCCAGGGGCCGCTCACCTTCGCGATCGTCGACGAGGTGGACAACATCCTCATCGACGAGGCCCGCACGCCGCTGATCATCTCTGGGCCGGCCCACGACGACGTCACGAAATACACCAAGGCCGACCAGATCGCCCGGCAGCTGGTGGCCGACCGCCACTTCGAGGTGAAGGAGAAGGAACACACCGTGGCCCTCACCGAGGAGGGCGTGCGGACGGCCGAGAAGCTCGCCGGCGTGGAGAGCTTCTACACCGCGGGCAACATGGAGTGGCCCCACCTCATCGACAACTCGCTCAAGGCCCACCATCTCTACAAGCGCGACGTCAACTACGTCGTGCAGAACGGCGAGGTGGTGATCGTCGACGAGTTCACCGGCCGGCTCATGCCGGGGCGGCAGTGGTCCGACGGCCTGCACCAGTCGGTCGAGGCGAAGGAAGGGGTGAAGGTCAAGGAAGAGTCGCAGACCCTCGCCACCGTCACGCTGCAGAACTTCTTCAAGCTCTACAAGAAGGTGGGCGGCATGACCGGCACCGCCATGACCGAGGCGAACGAGTTCTGGAAGATTTACAAGCTCGACGTCATCGCCATCCCGTCCAACCGCGGCATGAAGCGGCTCAACCACGCCGACGTCATCTACCGCACGGAACGCGAGAAGTGGGTGGCAGTAGCCGACGAGGTTGAGCGGATCAACCGCTGGGACACGCTGGCCATGACCGACGGCACGTGGAAGATCGGCACGATCCTCAAGACGGCCGACGGTCAGCACGAGTTCCAGCCGAAGGGAGAGCGGACGACCGAGATGGTCCCGGTCGCCAAGGTGAAGGAAGTCCAGAAGAAGGGCCTGCCCGTGCTGGTCGGCACCGTCTCCATCGAGAAGAGTGAACGGCTCGCCGATCTGCTCGAGAAGCGGGGCGTCGACCACCAGGTGCTCAACGCCAAGCAGCACAAGCGCGAGGCCGAGATCATTGCCCAGGCAGGAAGGCTCGGCGCCGTCACGATCGCCACCAACATGGCCGGTCGCGGCACCGACATCATCCTCGGCGGCAATCCCGACACGCTCGCCTGGGCGAAGCTCCAAGATACCTACGCGACGCGGCTCGACGTGCCCAAGGAGGAGTGGGACACCCTGGTCGCCGAGATCTCGGCCCGAGAGAAGATGAAGGAAGAGGGTGCGGTCGTCCGCGACATGGGCGGCCTGCAGATCGTTGGCACCGAGCGGCACGAGGCCCGCCGGATCGACCTCCAGCTCCGCGGCCGCTGCGGACGGCAGGGCGACCCGGGCTCGAGCCGGTTCTTCCTCTCCCTCGAAGACGACCTGATGCGGATCTTCGCCGGCGAGTGGGTGAAGAACGTGCTCACGAGGCTCGGCATGCAGGATGGCGAGGCGATCGAGAGCCGGATGGTGACCCGCCGGGTCGAGGCCGCACAGAAGAAGGTCGAGGAGCGGAACTTCGAGGTCCGCAAGAACCTGCTTGAATATGACGAGGTGATGGACGAGCAGCGGAAGCGGGTCTACGGCTTCCGTCAGCGGATTCTGGACGGCGAGCCCTGTCGTGAGATCATCCTCGACATGGTCGATCGGCAGATCGAGCAGAACATCGGCACGTTCCTCGACCGCGACTACGGGCCGCAGACCTACGCCAGTTGGGCCTCGGGCCAGCTCTCCTGCGAACTCGACGGCAACGACTTCCGCGGCATGTCGCCGGAGGAGGCGGAGCGTCGGGCGGTGGATGAGGCGGTGCGGCAGTCAGAGGCACAGATCTTCGAGGCCGTCGAAGAAAACATCCCCTCCGGTGAGGACGAGGATGAGTGGAACTGGTCGGCCCTCGCTTCATTCGCCAACACGCGGTGGAGGCTCTCTGTCAACGATCGCGATCTGAAGCGGGTGGGCCGCAACGACGTCGCCGAATTCCTGCAGGAGCGTGCCAAGGATGCGATCCACCGGATCGATCTCTCCGAGGGCGCGAAGTTTCTCGATGCCGACTTCGGCCTGCGGAGCGCCTGTGGCTGGACAGAGTGGCGATTCGGCACCGGGCTCGATGCGCATGAGCTCGCCGCGGTCGAGAAAAACGGCCACGACGCGCAGGCCTTCAAGCAGCTCGTCAGCCGCAAGGCCCGCGAGGTCTACGGCCGCCGCGAGATCGAATATCCGGTGCTCGTGGGACTGTCACACTTCTCAGGCCGGCTGCCCGACGGCAGCCGCGGCCTCGACCGCGAGGGCCTGCTGGCCTGGGCGCAGGAGCGGTTCGACCCGTCCCTCACGGCAGCCGATCTCGCGACGTCGAATCTCGACGAATTGAAGTCCGTGCTCGCAGCGGCGGCGCGGCGGCGGCACGCCCAGCCCGACGATCCCCGCGACGAGATGAAGCGGATGGAGCGATCGGTGGTCCTGCAGATCCTCGACAACGCCTGGAAGGACCACCTGCTGGCGATGGACCACCTGCGGGCGAGCGTGGGTCTTCGCGGCTACGCTCAGGTCGACCCGAAGGTGGAATACAAGCGGGAAGGGATGCGGACGTTCGACCTGATGTGGAAGGGCATCGACGAGCGGGTCACCGACATCGTCTACCGGATCGAGCAGGTCGAAGACGACGAACTTCGAAGCACTTGGAAAGAGACGGCCGCCATCCATGAGGAGGCCTCCTCGGCCACGCTGCCCGAGCCGGGCCAGCCACCTGCCGGTCAGCCCGAAGCGGCGGGCGACTCGCGGGGTGGCGTGCAGGCGGTGGAGCCGATCCGCAACCTGGGCCAGAAGGTCGGTCGCAACGATCCCTGCCCGTGCGGCAGCGGCAAGAAGTTCAAGAACTGCTGCGGCAAAGGCAGCGGCGTCGCCGCGGGGTGAGTTTTTTGGAGCCGCGGATCTATGCCGTGGCCGCCGCCTTCTGTGCGACCAGTGCCGCATGCTGCTCAACGTCGTCTACCTCGTTGCCTTCGTTGTCCTCCTGCCATGGGTGGCATGGCGGAAACTCTCGGGCGGGCGACCAGTGGCCGCCCCCTGGACACGATTCACTGGCGGCATCGCTCCCCTGCCCCGCTGCGACGCGGGCGTTTCCCGGATCTGGCTCCACGGCGTGAGCGTCGGCGAGGTGCAACTGCTCTCCGTGCTCGCCACTGAGATTCGCCGGCAGGCCGAAAACGACGGCCGCCGGGTCGACTGCGTCATCTCCAGTTCCACGACCACCGGCCTCGACGTGGCCGCCAAGCGATTTGGCGCCGACCACACCTTTCCCTGCCCGCTCGACTTCACCTGGGCCGTCAACCGTGTGCTCGATCAGGTGCGCCCAGACCTGCTCGTGCTGGGTGAACTGGAACTCTGGCCAAACCTGCTCGCCTGCGTTCATGCCCGGGGCATCCCGGTCGTAGTGGCCAACGCCCGCATGAGCGAGAAAAGTGCGAAGGGCTACGGCCGGATTCGCCCGATCGTCCGCCAGATGCTCGGGAAGGTGTCGCTCGTGATCGCGCGGTCGCAGGAGGATGCCGACCGCTTTACTTCCTTCGCGCCGCCGGAAGGCTGCGACGTGATCGTCACCGGATCGATGAAGTTCGACGGCGTGAAGGGGAACCGGCATGCCCCGGAGGTGATGCAACTGCGTCAGCTGGCGGGTTTTCATGATGACGATGTTGTCTTTCTCGCCGGCAGCACGCAGGCCCCCGAGGAACAACTGGCTCTTGATGCCTTCCACGCCTTGGCGAAGAAGCACCCCCGGCTGCGGCTCGTGATCGTGCCGCGGCATGTGGAACGCACCTCCGAGATCGTGGCCCTCCTCGACCGGTCTGGCGTCCGCTGGCAGCTGCGGAGCCGCCTTGGAACTCCAGTCGCCCCACTGCCTGTAGACCCACAGGCACGTGTGCTGCTCGTCGACACGACGGGCGAACTGGGCTGGTGGTGGGGCACCTCTCAGATCGCCTTCGTGGGGGGCAGCCTCGATGGGAAACGCGGCGGCCAGAACATGCTCGAGCCAGCGGCCTACGGGGCGGCCATCTCGTTTGGCCCGCACACCCGTAACTTTCGTGACGAGGTGCGACGGCTTCTGGCGGCCGATGCCGCGGTGGTGGTCGCCGATGGCGCCGCCCTGACCGAGTTCGTGCGACAGTGCCTCGAGGCCGAGGGCTTCGCAGCCGCTCTGGGGGGGCGGGCGAACGAACTCGTCGCCTCGCAACGGGGATCGACGGCAGCCACGGCCGCGGCGATCCTGCGGAAACTATCCCCGAAGAGCCACTGATTTCCAGGTTGCCAAGAGCGTGCCGCCCAGCCAATAATCCAAGCTTTCGTATTCAGCTTCCGTAATCGGACAGCTTTTTCCCTTCACACCTGCACGAGGCACCAGCCGTGGCACAAGGCAAGTATCTGTTCACCAGTGAGTCGGTCAGCATGGGCCACCCGGATAAGTTGGCCGACCAGATCTCCGACGGCGTGCTCGACGCCTACCTCGCGCAGGATCCGCGGAGCCGCGTGGCGTGCGAGACGATGGTGACCACGGGCCTGGCCGTCATCGCCGGTGAGATCACCTCCCGCGGCACGATCGACTACCAGCAGGTCGTCCGCGACGTCATCCGCCAGGTCGGCTACACCGACGATGAAATGGGCATCGCCGCCGACACCTGCTCGGTGCTCGTTGCTGTGGGCAAGCAGAGCGGCGACATCGCCATGGGCGTGAACGAGGACGAGGCCAAGGGCAAGGACATCGGCGCCGGCGACCAGGGCCTGATGTTCGGCTACGCCTGCAACGAAACCCCCGAACTGATGCCGCTGCCGATCGCCCTGTCGCATCGCATTCTGAATCGGCTCACCGAGGCCCGGCAGAACAAGGAAGTCGACTGGCTGCGGCCCGACTCCAAGAGCCAGGTCACGATCGAATACGAAGGCAATAAGCCTGTTCGCGTCGACACGGTGGTGGTCTCGACCCAGCACGCTCCCCACGTCTCGAACGAAGAGATCCAAAACTTCATCGTGAACAAGATCATCAAGCCACTCCTGCCGAAGGATCTCGACACGAGCAACATCACCTACCACATCAACCCAACGGGTCGATTCGTGGTGGGCGGCCCGCACGGCGACTGCGGCCTCACCGGCCGGAAGATCATCGTCGACACCTACGGTGGCTGGGGCCGCCACGGTGGCGGTGCCTTCTCCGGCAAGGATCCGACGAAGGTGGACCGGAGCGCAGCCTACATGGCCCGCCACGTCGCCAAGAACATCGTCGCGTCTGGCCTTGCCGACCGCTGCGAGGTGCAACTGGCCTACGCCATCGGTGTGAGCGAACCGGTGAGCGTGCATGTCGACACCGAAGGCACCGGGAAGATCGATGACGCACGGCTCTGCGAACTGGCCCGTGAATTTTTCCCGCTGACCCCGCGAGGCATCATCGACTACCTCGACCTGCGTCGGCCCATCTACCGCAAGACCGCCGCCGGCGGCCACTTCGGCAGGGAGGGCTTCTCGTGGGAGAACACGGAGCGGGCCAAGGATCTGGCGAAGGCTGCCAAGTCGGGCGTCGCGGTCGGCTGAGCCGGCGAGCCAGCATCAGGACCAGGATTATTCGTGTTGCAACGATCACCAGCCATGGACGGCTCGCCGTGCGCAGGCACGGCTGAGCCCGTCGATGGGCTGACCGTTTCCGCCGCGGCATTCCTGCCCCAACTGCTGTCCCTGATCGCCATGCTCGCCGGCGCCATGGCCGTGGGCTGCGGTGCAGTGCTCGTGCTGCGGAGGTTCGCGGGTGCCATTGCGGCCCCGCCAGGACCCGAAGCGGTGCTGGCGGTCTGCGGTACCGGCCTGCTGTTGGTTGCCGCGGGCGATATGGCAACGCGATCAACGACGGCCCGGACCGCCGGCCCTGCCATGTCGTGGCTGCCGGCGGTGCTCACTCGGCTCGGCCTGCTCATGGCCGTGGCCGCGGTCTGCCTGCCGCCGCGGATAACATCGACCGTGGATGCTCTCACCACGATCGCAGCGTTCGTCGTCTCGCTCGTGGCCGTGGGCCTCGGGCCGGTCGCCGACCGCGTTCGTAGCGGGCTCATTCTGGGGCGACGTGCCGCTGCGCACCGCAGGCCTTTAGTCCCGACTGCCTCAGTGCCGACTACGATCACGCCACCGTCGGTCGCGGTGCCGATGGCCGTGCCGTCCTTGCCGATGCCCCAGCCAATGCCCCAGCCGGCTTTCCAGGAGGGAGCGACTGCCACGCCAGCCGGCAGCCTGCTCCAGCGGTTCGAGCGGATTGTCTTGCCAGGCGGTGCCGAGTGTGTCCGCGGGAGACTCTGCGTGGCTGTGCCGAAGGGGGCTCGCTCAGGATATGGACACGTCGGCTTCTGTCCGCCGCTGGCGTCGCAGCCCACGGTGGATGTCACCACCGACTATGATGGCGTCGAGGCCGTCGTCTCCGCTGCGGAGGTGCTCCCCTGGGGTGTCCGCATCGAATGCCGGCTCGACGAGCCGGCCGAGGAGACGATCGAGATTCCGGTCGACATCCTCGCGACGGCACCGGCCTGAATCCTGGACACCACTGGGGTCCTGAAGAAGGACTCGCCACCCACTCTCCCCCCCGCGTCACGACATCCGCATGGCACGCTGGCCCCAACACCTCTGGACGACGCTTTTCACCTACGCGGTGATCTTCGTCGGTTTTCCACTCCTGTGCATGATGTTCTGGAGGTGGGTCCGAGGATGAATCCCCCGCCGGATCTCGTCGCCACGCTCGCGCGTGCGGGGCAGCCGCATCTGCTCGCCTTCTGGAACAGGCTCGACGAGCCTGCGCAGCGGGCGTTCGTAGCCCAACTGGAGGCCGTCAACTGGCCACTGGTCGCACAGATGCAGCGACTCGCCGCAGACGGCGGCCACGGCCGCGTGCCGGTGATCGATCTCGCCGCCGCCGTCACGCCCCCCTGCCTGCGGCTGGGCGATCCCACGAATCGAATCCTGCCGGCGGATGCCATCCGCCGTGGCAGCGAGGCACTGGGCGCCGGACGGATCGGCGCGATCCTCATGGCCGGCGGACAGGGCACCCGCCTCGGCTGCCATGGACCGAAGGGGCTGTGCAGCGTCGGCCCGGTATCGAAAGCCAATCTCTTCGAAGTGCTGTTCGGCAAGCTCGTCGCCGTTCGACGGCGGTATGGCCGCGACGTGCCGCTGGCGATCATGACCAGCTCCGCCACCGATGCCGAGACACGGTCGTTCCTCGCCGACCACGCCTGCTGCGGCCTGGAGCCAGATCGCGTCTTCGTCTTCCGCCAGCACGACCTGCCGGCGCTCGACGCGGCCACCGGTCGGTTGCTGCTCGACGGCCCCAGCCATCTGGCGCTGGCACCCGACGGCCACGGCGGGATGCTCGTGGCCTTGGCGGAAGCGGGCGGGCTCGACTGGTTTGGCAGCCAGGGCGTTGAGCACGTCGTCAGTTTCCAGATCGACAACCCGCTCGCGATGCCCCTGGCGGCCGAGTTCCTCGGCTACCACCTGCTCTCCAGTGCCGACTTCAGCACGCAGGTGGTTCGCAAGCAGGAACCGGGGGAACGGGTCGGCGTCGTCGTCGTCGTCGACTGCGACGGCCGGCACAGTGTCGTCGAATACAGCGACTTGCCGACCGCGGCGGCCGCCGAGCGGCTGCCTGATGGCCGGCTGCGGTTCCACGCCGGCAGCATTGCGGTGCATGCTTTCGCCAAGTCGTTTCTCGACCGGGCGGCCACGCAGAACGACTCCCTGCCGCTCCACGTGGCCTTCAAGGCGGTGGCGTTCCTCGACGCCGACGGCCACCGCGTGGTGCCGACATCGCCCAATGCCTTCAAATTCGAGCGTTTCATCTTCGATCTGATGCCGCTGGCAAGGCGGGTGTGCGTCGTCGAAGTCGAGGCTTCCGAGGGATTTGCGCCGCTGAAGAATCCGATCGGCGCGGCCAGCGACACGGCCGCGCACGTGCACGCCGCCATGGTGGCCCACGCCCGCCGTCTGCTCGCGAAAGCGGGGGTCCGTGTGGCCGACGGCGTCGATGTTGAGCTGGCCGCCGATCGCATCATCGACGAAACTGAGATACTGAGCCTGCTGGAGTCAGGCACGTTGCTCGACCGACCAACCGTGGTGGGCGGCTGAACAGTCCGCCGCCACCGTCCACTATCCGCCGTCCACTATCCGCCGTCCACTATCCGCCGTCCATCATCTGCACAGACATCTGCACAGACTGCACGACAAACCCTGCACGGAGATGCTTCCCATGCTGCACGCGATCGTCATGGCCGGAGGATCCGGCACCCGTTTCTGGCCCGCCAGCCGCGCCGCCCTGCCCAAGCAGCTCCTGCCGCTGGCGGGCGCGAAGACCCTGCTCGAAGACACGGTCGAGCGACTCGACGGCCTCGTGCCGCCTGACCGCGTGATGGTCGTCACCGCGGGCAGGCTGCTCGACGCGGTGCGGCGGCAGCTGCCACAGGTGCCGGAGGCGGGCCTCGTCGGCGAGCCCTGCAAACGCGACACCGCTCCCTGCATCGGGCTGGCGGCGCTCTTGGTCTCGCGGCACGACCCCGACGCGATCATGGCCGTCATGCCCTCCGACCATGTGATCCGCCCCTCGGAGCGCTTTCGCGACGCGATCCGACAGGCCGCGTCACTCGTCGAACAGTCTCCTGGCAGGCTCGTCACCTTCGGCATCAAGCCGACCTACCCTGCTGAATGCTTCGGCTACATCCAGCAGGGCGCGAGGCTCGAGAGTCCACCACTCGAGAATCCGACGGGCGGGGCCGTGGCCCCAGCCCCGGTGAACGCGGTGGCGCAGTTCCGCGAAAAGCCCCCGGCCGCCGTGGCCCAGGAATATTTGGAGGCGGGCAACTACCTCTGGAATGGCGGCATCTTTGTCTGGAAGGCGGCCACAATCCTGGCCGCGCTCGCCGAGCGGCAGCCGGAGTGCCTCGCCCATCTGCGCCGCATCGCCGACGCCTGGGACACTCCTGCCCGCGATCATGTGTTTGCGGAGGAATTTGCCGCCATCAAGGGGATCTCCATCGACTACGCGGTGCTCGAACACGCCCGTGACGTGGTCGTCATCGAGGCGCCGTTCACCTGGGACGATCTGGGGGGCTGGTCGGCCGTGGCCCGCCAGCGGGGCGGCGACGCCGACGGGAACACGGTCGTGGGCAAGCACTTGGGAATCGAGTCATCGCGGACGATCGTGCATGCCGGCGACGACCATCTGGTCGTCACAATGGGCCTCACGGATATGCTTGTGGTACACACGCCCGATGCCACGCTCGTCGCCCACCGGGCCCACGAGGAGGCGGTACGAAAAGTCGTGGCCGAACTCGAGAAACGCGGTTGGACAGAATTTCTGTGAGCATCTTTTCAGTTCCCCGACTGTTGTTGGCAGGGTGGCTCGCATGCGGCCTCTCCCTCCCTGCGTCGGCGCGGGCTGACGAGATGCCGGTCGATTCCGCGAAGGTCGCGTCGGAGACACCAGCGGCGCCCGACGCTGAATGGATGAAAATCCTGCGACGGTCCGCCGACTCGCTGCAGTGGTCCGACGACATCATCCGGCACGACTGGCGGCTGCAACGCAGGCCTGGGGTGGACGTCTGCCGCATCCTCGATCCGCGTGACGACGTCGTGCACGAAGGATCGCGGCAGGCCTGTCTCGATGCGTTGGCAACGCTCGAGCGGGCCGGGCGGGTTCAACCGGTTAGCGGCCCCACGGTGATCGTCCTTCACGGCCTCGGCGAAGGTCGCCGTTCGATGCGACCGCTCGTCGAACACTTGCGAAACAACGTCGATGCCACGGTGCTCTCCTTCGGCTATGCCAGCACGAGCGCCGGCATCGACGACCACGGCCGTTCCCTTGCCGCCGTGATCGCGCAGCTTCCCGCAGCCGACAGCATCAGCTTCGTCGGCCACAGCATGGGAAACCTCGTGGTGCGGCGGTGGATGGAGCTCGCCGCGGAGGACGACCTCGCCCGCGTCCGCCGGATGGTGATGCTCGGTCCTCCCAACCAGGGTTCCGAACTTGCCCGCATGGTCGCGAAGATCAGCGTGCTGGCGGCCCTCTCCAACGGAGCCGCCCGAGAGCTCGTCCTCGATTGGAACAAGATCTCACAGAACTTGGCCGTGCCGCCCTGCCCCTTCGGCATCGTGGCCGGAGGCAAGGGAGACGACCGCGGCTACAGTAGTTTCCTCGCAGGCGACGACGACGCGGTGGTTCGCGTCGAGGAAACGCGGCTGCCCGGGGCCCACGATTTCTTGCTCCTGCCGGTCCACCACGCGGCGATGATGAAGAATCAGGGCGTGCAGCAGGCCACCACGGCCTTCCTGAAGACCGGCCGCTTTGCCCCTCCCATAGCCGCCCCTGCCGCCGCCGCGAAGTGATCCCCAGACATCTCCCATGCCCGACGACCTTCGTCCGATCACCACAGAGCCCGCGACTCCTGTCGCCATTCCCGTCGGCCGGGTCGCGGGCGTCGACTACGGACGCAGGCGGATCGGCGTGGCGATCTGCGACACGCACCGCATCCTGTCGAGCCCACTCTGCGTGCGACAGACCATGGGCGACAAGACCGCCGATGGTGCCTTCTTTCGAAAACTCGTCGCCGACGAGGCCATCGTCGGGTTCGTGGTCGGCCTGCCGATCCATGCCGATGGCACCGACAGCCGGATGTCGGTCGAGGTCGAACGGTTTGGCGCATGGCTGACCGCGGAGACCAATCTGCCGGTCGTATTTCACGACGAGCGATATAGCTCCCGCGAGGCGACGGGCCTGCTGGCAGGCTCGGGGCTGACGCGGGGCCGAAAGAAGGCGCGGACCGACGCCATCGCGGCGCAGGTGGTGCTCTCCTCGTGGCTGGAGGCGCAGACGCACGGCGGCGCCGACCGGCCAGGACCGCTCGATGCATGACTCACCGGCAGACTTCCTGAACGCAGGCACACGCATGACTACCCACCACGACTCTGTTGCCGCTCCGTCCACCGCCCCAAACACGCCGCGATCGGCAGCCACGCGGCTGGTCGTAGGCTGCGGCTATCTCGGAACCAGGGTGGCCCGCCGCTGGCTCGCCGCGGGCGACCACGTGTTCGGCATCACCCGCAGCCAGACACGTGCGGCTGAACTCGCTGCGATTGGCATCACGCCCGTTGTGTATGACGTCACCGCGGCTCCGGGCTCGCCGCAGGTGCAATCGCTGCACGCACTTCCAGCATTCGACACGGTCTTCTGGGCCGTCGGATTCGACCGTGCCAGTGGCACGACCCATCATGACGTGCACGTTGCCGGCATGGCTCGGCTGCTCGATGCCCTGGCGGGCACACCGCGGGTGATCCTGTCGAGCTCAACGGGTGTGTGGGGCGACGAAGGAGGTGGCGTCGTCACCGAGGAAACGCTCACAAACCCGAGCCGCGAGGCGGGCCGCGTGCTCGTCGAGGCGGAGTCGCGGTTGCGCAGTCACGCGAAGGGGCCGGGAGTGGCCCTGCGGTTCGCGGGCCTCTACGGTCCAGACCGTTTGCCGCGGCTCGAAGATCTCAAGGCCGGCCGACCGATCGCGGCCGATCCCGACAGCTGGCTCAACCTGATCCATATCGACGATGCCGCCACCGTCGTGTGTGCGGTGGCCGCGGCAGCGACCCCACGACCGCTCTACGTCGTTTCAGACGGGCATCCTGTCCTGCGACGCGACTGGTACGGCCACCTGGCCGCCATCACCGGCAGCCCCTCACCCACCTGGGAGCCATCCATGCCAAAGGCCCGCGGCGGCGCCGACAAGCGGGTCGACCCCGCCCTACTCTTCCGCGACCTGCCCATCACGCTCGCCCACCCCGATCCGCTCCGCGGCATCGAGGCGGTGATGGCAGGCTGATCCCATCGCTTGCGCTCCGGGCTTGTCTGGGAATCGGCATCATCCGTGAGGGGCTGCCCATGTCCCGAGAGCCGGCGTTGCTGACCAGCGCAGGCAGGATGCCGGAGCGCAGTCAGCATCGAGTGAGCGGAGGCAGGATGCCGAAGCGAACGTCCGGCGACGGGGCATGGGCAGCCCCGAACCGTCACCGCAGCCGGCGAACCAGTGCGTGTGCGTGCAGGAGCGGGAGTAGTTTTTCTACTGCAGCACTGGCACCGGCGCAGGACGCGGCGATTCCGCCGGTCGGTTCGTGCGAGCCAGCCCCGCCGCGCCGCCCGCCAGCGAGTTGAGGTAGTCGGCCGTGACGTTCATCGCCTCGTTGAAGTAGAAGTCTCGCTTCACGATCGGCCGCCGCTGGGCGTCCATCTCCTCTTCGAGTTTCTTCTCCTCGTCTTCCGCGGCCTTCCCCTCGTTCCACTGACGGTCGAACTCCGACTCGACCAATGAGATCGTCTTCTCGCTCTTCCGCTTCTCGTACTGCGCGATGTCTTTTCGCACCTTGGCAAAGTCCTCGCTCTTCGTGATCCGCGTTGCCGACCGCTCCTGGAGAGCGCGGAGCATGTCGTCGGTCACACGGCCACTCGTTTGGAATGCCGCGGGCGGCACCTTGTCGAAGGCGATCGCATGGTCAAGATCCGATTCGCCCACCGGCAGGTGGGTGGTGATGCTCGGCAGTTCGACGTCACTCTTCACGCCCTCCAACTGCGTGCTGGCACCGAGCGGGCGGTAAAACTGCTGCATCGTGATCTTGATGGCACCGAGCGACGGGGCATTCGGCAGCCGCTGGAAAAGCTGGCGGCCGAGGTCGAGCAGGCTCTGCACCGTGCCCTTGCCGTGTGTCGCCTTGTCACCGATGACGAGACCGCGGCGGTAGTCTTGGATGGCGCCGGCCACGATCTCGCTGGCACTGGCGCTGAACTTGTTCGTAAGCACCACCAGCGGACCGTCCCACGACACGCCTGGATCGACGTCGTCGTACTGCTGTACCCGCTTGTCGGCATCCTTGATCTGCACGACCGGGCCGGTGTCGATGAACAGGCCCGTCAGCGAAATCGACTCCGGCAGCGAGCCGCCGCCGTTGTTCCGCAGGTCGAGCACCACGCAGTCGATCCCCTTCTGCTTGAACTCCTCGATCAGCCGCTTGCAGTCGCGGGTGCTGCTCTTGTAGTCGGCCTGTCCCTGCCTCGCACCGTCCATGTCCATGTAGAAGCTGGGCAGGTTGATCACGCCGATCCGCCAGGGCGAACCGTCCGGCTTCTTGCCATCCTCGACGACTTCCCCACGGGCCTCGGCATCCTTGAGTTCGATCTTGTCCCGCGTGATGTCGTAGATCTTCGGCACCGTCTCTCCCACCGGGATCACCTTGAGGCGGACGATCGTGCCCCGCTTGCCGCGGATCAGTTTCACCACCTCGTTGAGGTTCATGTCGACGACGTCGACCATCTCCCCTTCCTGGCCCTGCCCCACCCCCACGACCCGATCCTTCTTCTTCAGTCGGCCGTCGCGGTCGGCGGCGCCGCCCGGGGTGAGTTCCATGATGGTTGTGTAGCCGTCTTCGCCTTTGAGCTGCGCGCCGATCCCGTCGAGCTGCAGCCGCATCGCGATGGCGAAATTCTCCTGCGTGCCTGGCGACATGAAGCTGGTGTGGGGATCGAGACTGCTGGTGAGCGCCGTGAGATAGGTCTCGAGCAGCTCGTCGGCGGTCATCTGATGCATCCGCTTGGCGAAGCTCTTGTAGCGACGGAGCAGCTTGTCCTTCGCCTCCTCGGGAGGCGTCTTCTCCATCTTCTGGATGAGCAGGTCGTACTTGATCCGCTTCCGCCAGTTGTCCTCCGCCTCGGCCTCGCTCTTGGCCCAGCTTGCGGCTTCGCGGTCGATGACGATCGACTCCTGCTTGGTGAAATCCTGCGGACCGTTGACCATTTTTTCGATCAGCGGCAGCCGCGCATCGACACGCTCGAGAAAGCGGTTGAAGACTTCATAGGCGAAGGTCACATCGCCTCGCTTCACGAGGTCGTCGAGGGAATCCCGCTTCTGCATGAAGCCGTCGATGTCGCTCTGCAGGAAGTGCAGCTTCCAAGGGTCGAGCCCCTCCAGGAAGATTGTGAACCATCGCTTGGCGATATCGTCGTCGATCGGGTGCCGCAGAAAGTGCTCCCGCTCCAGGTAACTGCGGACGGCGAGGGTGATCTGCCGGTCGTTGGGCCCGGGCTTGGCACCCGCGGCGGGGGCAGCGGTGCTGCCGGCAACGGACGGCCCAACGGCTGTGGGCGGCTGTTCACCGCGACTAGGCACGACGAAGGCACTCAACAGACAGGCCGCGAACACAGCCGACAGCTGCCAGCCGGCGCGGGTGGGACGATTGCCGCTCACGTGGATTGACTCCTTACCAACGGGACATTCCAAAGCTCTTCGCATCATTCTGACGAATCGACCGGTTTCTGACGAGATGTTCTTTGCTGCCTGAAAAGGCAGTTCGCGCGACTTTCCCGCCCCGCATCACCTTTCAGGCCGTGGTTCAGGACGCAGCGTCGGCGGGAAACGCTGCTGCGGCGCGATCGAGCAGTGCCCGCGCCACGAGCGGCCCGGCGCCGAGCCGCGGGACCTGCACCCATTCGACCCCAGGATGTGCCTGAAGGGCTCGAGCCACCGCAGCCGTCACCTGCTCTTCTACGTGGCCGCGGAAGAGAAGGTGCGGCTGCACAAGAACGCGACGGATGGCACCACTCCCGGCGACAGCCTCAGCAGCCGCATTTTCGATCGCCTCGTCCAGCGTCGGTCGGGCGGCGGCCACAAACCCAAGTTCGATGCGTGGCTGGAAAGAAGCTGCGGACTGCGATGAACCGGTGGACTGGTGCTGGCAGGATGCCTTGGCAAAATCGAGTAACTGCCGATGGGCCGTCGGGTCGCTCGAACCGCGACCGATCATGAGCAGGACCGTGTTTTCCGCAGGCACGGGGGGAAGCGCCGCCAAGGCCTCGTGGCGCCGCTGCTGCGAGACCGCCAGAATATCGGGATGACATCCCAGGGCATCGGACTGCCGCACGACGAGCCCAGCCCGAGCAGCACCCTCGCGGACCGCCTCGGGAACATCTTTTCGGGCGTGCCCCGCCGTGAACAGGAGGAGCGGGGCGGCCACGACCTCCGTACAGCCCCGCTCAGCCAAACGTTCGAGCGCATCGCCAATCGAGGGGCCGATCACCTCCAGAAAACCGAGTTCCACGGCCACATCTGGCAGCATCTCCGCGGCCAATGCCGCGATCTTCCGCGTCTCCTCCGCCCCCACCGGGTCGGCCGTTCCGTGCCCCACGACCACCACGCCCCGCGTTCTCCCGCCCCTCCACGCACCGGCATGGGCAGCCTTCTTGCCCGCGGATCTCGACCCATCCACAACGCGCGAGAACCTTTGAAAGAGCCTGTGAAACGGGCTTTTCACCAGGCGATCGATGGCACTGGCTGACAGGGATGGCAAGGCGTGGACTTTCGGAGGGCAACGGATGGCTGGGAGTACCGAAGCGGTGGGCGGTCCAGTTCCATCCTCGACCAATCAAATTTATAGTGATCAGAGTTGAAAAGCCACGCCCCCCGCCGACTCCCTGATTCAGCCCGCCCCCCACACGAGAGCTCAGCCGTGTCGAGCGCATCGGTTTCCATGCCCTCACTCCCGGCGCCTGCTGCGCTGATGCTGAGGATCGCCGACCGCCCTGGGCCCACGTTCGTGCTCGACCCCGCGCATGACAACACGCTCGGCCGCTCGCCCGAGGCGACGATCGTGGTGGCCGATCGGCTGGCCAGCCGCACGCACGCTGCCGTCCGTTTTGATGCGTCCCGCAACACGTGGGTGTTGCACGATCTCGGCAGCCGCAACGGCACCTTTCTGGATGGCGTGCTGGTCAACTCGGCAGTCATCCCGGATGGCGCTGTGGTCCGTGTCGGAACGTCGGAGATGGTCTTCAAGCAACTGCCGCAGACGCCCGCCGCGTTGCCGTCCGTGGAGCGTGGCCACTTCGTCCGCTGCCGCCCGGTGGCCGAACTCGAGGGCAGCGTGCTGCGAAGGTCGTCGATCGGCTCGACGGATGACGCACGGCGGCCGTTGTTGCTCTACCAGGCCAGCATCCGCCTGCTCACCTCGCGGAGCATCCGCGAAGTGATCGAGTCCACGCTGGAACTGGCGGCGCACCATTCAGGCGCTGCCAGCGTGGGCTGGTTCCGCGTGAGCGAGGAATCGCGATTGGAGCCTGTGTGCGTCGTTCCACCCGGCAGCGGTCTGGCTACGCTCGTGGGTGAATCGACAACGCGGCTGGTCGTACGTGAGGGCAATGCCATCTGGTTGGCGAGTTCCCGCCCGGCTGACGCCGCCGCGCACGAAGCCGAGCCGGAGATCGCCTGCTTGCCAATCGTGGAACGCGAGCGCGTGCATGCGGCGCTCGTCGCCTCGGCGGCAAGCGGCTCGATGCGGAGCGCCGATTTTGATTTCCTCGTGGCGCTCGCGAGCCTCGCCTCCGCTGCCTGCGCCGGGCATGCCGGATCAGCCGTTGGCCGCAACGCAGCCGCGGCCGATCTGGGCTCGCAACAGACGGTGGGACTCGACTCCGTGGTCGTGCTCGATGTGGCGGACCGGCTGGCCGGCACAACGGTCGCGGAGGATGGCGGCCTGCTCGATGGGACAGTCGCCATCAACGAGGCGAACCTGCGGCAGCTGGCCGCGCAGACTGCGTTGAAGGAGGGCGAACAGGAGCCCGCGACGGCCCGCATCGGTTCATTCGTGGCCGAGACCGGCACGCTCAAGCTCGAAGACTGGCAGCGCATGCTCGTGATCGAGGCGTTGCGCAGGACCGGCGGCAGCGTGCCAAACGCCGCGGCCGAGCTCGGCATCAGCCGCGCCACGCTCTACCGCAAGCTCGAACTCTACGGCCTGACGCGAGAGTCGTAGAGCGGGGCAAGGCTCCATCCGCAACGAGGGCGGACTCACGATCAACGCTCGTCGGCGCCGCCGAGCCGGGGCAGGAGCGTGGCCACGAATGAGAGCACCGCCACCGCCGCCACGAAGGGGAGCGTGTGCGCGGCGTTCATCGCGAACAGCATCGAGCCCACGAAGGGCCCGAGGATCCGGCCGAGCGACGCAAACGACTGGTTCACGCCAAGCACCTCCCCCTGCCGGTCGGCGTCGGCACTCTTCGAGATCAGCGCCGACACGGATGGATTCACGAACGCGAAGCCGGCCACCGCCAAGGCGGACGCAGCATAGAAGAGTTTGTCGAGCGGCCAGCCATTGCCTGCCGGCCCGCCGTGCACGGCCCAGGCCACGAGCCCCACGCCCCCGAGGCCGAGGATCATGAGCGCGATACCCGCCGCCAGCAGCCGCGTTTCGGGCAGCCGCTTGGCCAACGGGCGATAGAAACCGCCCGCCAGCATCAGCATCAGGCCGATGAACGCGAAGACGAGGAAGTTGTCGTCGTCGGTCATCCGAAAGGCCGACTCGGTCAGCCGCGCCAGCGTGGCCTCAAAATTGGCGAACGAGAAGATCGAAAGGAAATAGATGAGCACAAGAGCCCCGACCCGCGGCATTCGCAGGACGGCCGCCGTCCGCGACATGCTGGGAAACTCCTTGGCGGCCCGGGTCCCCGGCCGACGCGTCTCCTTGAAGACGAAGATCGCGATCAAAAGCGCGATAAACGACAGCATCGACGCCAGCGCCCCCACCCCCCATGGCTGCTGCTTAAAGAGCGCCAGGCCGAAGTAGGCGATCAGGGGGCCGAGCGTGAATCCCGCGCCGAACGCGATGCCGATGAGGGCCATGCCCCGGGCCCGGTTCTGCGGCGTGGTGCAGTCAGCGATCACAGCCGCAGCCGTGCCGACGCTCGCGCCCGCGATGCCCGCGCCGATGCGCGACAACAGCATGAGCCCGAGTGCCGTCGCGGCGCGGTCAGCCGGAAACGTGACCGCATACCCATAGAGTGCGTAGAAGACGACCGATCCCAACAGGCTCAGGAGCAGCATCGGACGCCGGCCGACCGCATCGGAGATGCGGCCCCACATCGGGCTGAAGATAAACTGCATCAGCGAAAAGACGGAGAACAGGACTCCGATCGTGGCGCCGGCGCCGACCGGCGAGAGCCCCAGCGCCGTGAGATACGGCTCCGCCTGCCGCGGCATCACCGGCAGCACGATGCCGAAGCCCAGCAGATCGATGAACACCGTGAGAAACACGATCAACAGCGCACCGCGTGCTGCCGGCGCGGCGGGATCGGCGGACGGGGATTCCGGTGGAGGCGATGACGAGGCGGGCATGCGGGTTCCGGTACGGCAGGAAGGTCTGGGACGAACACTCTGGGTCTGCGGCGAGCCGCGTCGATGACGGCGGCGCGGGTGCTACACTGTGCCGCGATGGACGACAGCCAGCTTTCCGACCGTCGCAGCCCTCCGCAGGACGCCCTGAGCGTGTCGGAGGTCACGTCGCGCGTCAAGGAGCATGTGGAGTCGCGGTTCTCCGACGTGTGGGTCACCGGCGAGATCAGCAATCTGGTCCGGGCCTCATCCGGCCACATCTACCTGTCGCTCAAGGATGAATCGGCCCTGCTCCGTGCCGTGGTCTGGCGGGGCGCGCTGCCCCAACTGGCGATCGAGCCCGTGGATGGCCTGCAGGTGATCTGCCATGGGAGGATCGAACTCTACCCTCCTCGCGGCACCTATCAGCTCACGATCGACCGGCTGCACGCGGTGGGCACCGGCAGCCTCGAGGCGCGGCTCAAGAAGCTGCACGCCTCACTGGAACGCGAGGGGCTCTTTGCCCCTGGACGCAAGCGGCGCATTCCCGCATTCCCGCGCCGGATCGCCGTGGTCACGAGCCCCACGGGGGCGGCGATCGCGGACTTCCTCACCACCCTCTTTTCACGGTGGCGGTGTGCCGAGGTGATCGTCGTGCCGTCGCGGGTCCAGGGGGCGGGGGCGGCGGAGGAGCTGGCCGCGGCGCTGGCGCATGCCGCCCGGCTCGCGCCGGCCGTCGACGTGATTGCGCTGGTCCGCGGCGGCGGCAGCCTCGAGGATCTCTGGAGTTTCAACGAAGAGGTGCTCGTGCGGGCGATCTTCGCCTCGCCGGTGCCGGTCGTGTCGGGAGTGGGCCACGAAATCGATGTCACGCTCGCCGACCTCGTGGCTGATCTCCGCGCGCTCACCCCAACCGACGCCGCCGTTCGCGTCTCCCCCGACGGGCCGCAGGTGGCCGCGACGCTCGACATGCTGGGCGCGCGGCTGCAGACGGGACTCCTGCGGCGAATCGACATGGCCCGAGACCGCATCGGCCAGTTCGCCCGCTCGCGGATCTTCGCCGACCCCGAGCGACTCGTTCGCGACCGCGCCGCCACGATCGACCAGCAGGCGGCGAGGCTCCATAGGCTTGCGGCCGCAGCGGTCGATCGCGGCCGCGAACGGATGGCCGCCGCGGCAGCCCGCCTCGAGGCGGGCAGCCCGCTCAAACTGCTCGCCCGAGGATGGTCCGTGACGTGGCTCGACACCGACGGCGTTGAGGGGGGAACGGCAACGTCTGCGGCGCTCAAGTCGGTCGTGGGCGTGCGGCCCGGCGCAACAATTGTCACCCAACTGTCCGATGGAAAAATGATGAGCCGTGTGGAAAGGACCTTACCCGATGCCCAGCAAACCTGAGCCACTCCAGCCTGAACCGAATCGGGGCGAGCAGGCCGGAAACCCAGCCCATCCAGCCCAGCCTGCAGCCGTGCCGTTCGAGACATCGCTGTCTGAATTGAACGACCTTGTGAATCGCCTGGAATCGGGATCTCTCGGCCTTTCCGACTCGATCGGAGCCTACGAGCGGGGCGTGGCGATCCTCCGACGCCTGCACGAGCAGTTAGCTGATGTCGAGGAACGCGTGCGACTGCTGGTGAGGATCGACGAACAAGGTCGGCCGATCCTGGAGGAGATCGAAACCGGGGCGACCGCGCCGGAGAAAACAGGCCGGCCGACAGGCGGAGGCTCGACCACCGACGGCGACGTGACCGTTCGACGCGCGGATCGTTCTGCCTCGAGGACAAGTCGGCCCAAACGCCTGCCGGGGATGGACGATGCCGGAGAGGATGGCTAATCTGCAGTTCCGATGTCGGGGTTGAACATGGCCGGTGGGTATGAGGCGGAGCCGCAGCCTGCCCGACGGACGATCGCGTTCACCGTTCTCTTTCAACGTCAATCATCGTGATGCCATGATCGAAGTGCTCGATGCTCCGGATCTCGATGCGGCGGTGCTGAGCTCCCTGGAGCGGGTCCGCACCTTCATCGATGCCCGTCTCGATGCGGCGATCGAGATGTCTGCCGACGCATCGCCCCGCCTCGTCGATGCGATGCGATATGCCCTGCTGGCGCCCGGCAAGCGGCTGCGGCCGGCCCTGGTGCTCTGGGCCGCATCCGCATGCTCGAGCGATGGTGCGGGGCGATCGTGCGAGGAGGCGTGGAATGCGGCCGCGCCTGCGGCCCTGGCCGTCGAGATGATCCACGCCTATTCGCTCGTGCACGATGACCTGCCGGCGATGGATGACGATGATCTCCGCAGAGGCCGACCCACCTGCCACCGCCAGTTTGACGAGGCGACCGCCATCCTCTGCGGTGATGCCCTGCAGGCTTTGGCCTTTGAGACCGTCGCACGGGGCATGCCGGCCGCGACGGCCGCACGTGGTTGCCTCGTGCTGGCACGGGCGGCCGGCGGCGAGGCGCTCGTTGGCGGGCAGGCCGACGATCTGGCGGCGGAACGCGGCTGGGTCAGCGATCTGGCGACAGCCCCGGCCGCCGAACAGGTGGCGTGGCTGGAGCGGATCCACCGGCGCAAGACCGGCGCACTGTTCAGTGCTGCCCTGGAACTGGGTGGCCTTTCCGTGGCGGCCCACCACGATCGACTCGCCATGCTCGCGGCGTTTGGCCGGGCCTTCGGGCTCGCCTTCCAGATCGCCGACGACATCCTCGACGCGGAGGGCACCGAGGCCGCGGTCGGCAAAAGGGTCGGCAAGGATGTGGAACGCGGCAAACTGACATTTCCATCTGTTATCGGGCTTGAAGCGAGCCGGGAGAGGGGCCATGCCCTCGCCCGAGAGGCGGTCGGGGCCGTGGCCGGCATGGGCCCTACGGCCGACGACCTTGCCCGGCTTGCCCACTGGATTATCCGCCGAAATCATTGACCGAAACCGGCTGGATAACTGCCAAAACGGCTCCAGCGGGTATAACGATCTGTTCAGGCAGCCCGATTCCACAAGGACGGGAACAGGATGTTCCCGTGAACCATGGCCGCGATCCTTCCCTCCATCATGTCGCCCCGTGATCTTGAGGGGCTTTCGCCCGAGCAGCTCGAGCAACTCGCTGCCGAGATGCGCAAAGCGCTCTGCGAGGTGGCGGCCAGCCGCACGGCCCACTTTGCATCCAATCTGGGCGTCGTGGAGCTCTGCCTGGCGTTGCACAAGGTCTTCGACTTCAGTCGCGACCGGCTGATCTGGGACACGGGCCACCAGATTTATCCTCACAAGCTGATCACCGGCCGCTTCAGCCGTATCGGCACGATCCGGACCAAGGGCGGCCTGATGGGCTACCCAAACCCCGACGAGAGCCCCTACGACCTGTTCATGACCGGTCACGCCGGTTCGAGCGTGTCAACCGCCCTGGGACTGGCCAGCGGTGACGACCTGTGCGGCCGCGGCGACCGCCGCGCGGTGGCCGTCATTGGCGACGGAGCACTGCCCTCGGGCATCGTGTTCGAGGCGCTCAACAATGCCGGGTTCCTCAAGAAGCGGCTGATCGTGATCCTCAACGACAACCGGATGTCGATCTGCCCGCGAGTGGGGGCACTCGCCGAATATCTCGATGTGATCCGCACCAACCCCTGGTATCGCGGCCTCCGCAATCAGGCGAAAGAGGTGATCAAGGGCGTGCCCATGGTGGGCGGGCAGATGGAGCGGATGATCGTCAACGTCAAAGACTCGCTGAAGGCGACGCTTCACGGCGGCATGCTCTTTGAGTCGATGGGCGTGCGGTACTTCGGCCCCGTCGAGGGGCATTCGCTGCCAAACCTGATCCGCTACCTCGAACTGGTCAAGGACGAGGAGGGCCCCATCCTCCTGCACGTGCTCACAGAGAAGGGACACGGCTTCAAGCCGGCCGAGGAGGACCCGGTCTTCTTCCACACGCCCGCGCCGTTCGAGTGCGACGACGACTGCATCGTCTCGATCAAGAAATCCTCGGCCCGCGCCTATACCGACACGGCCAGTGCTGCCATCGGCGAATGCATGCGGCGGGACAAGCGGGTGACGGTGCTCACGGCTGCGATGTGCCAGGGCAACAAGCTGGAGAAGGTCCGCGAGGAGTTCCCCACCCGGTTCTTCGACGTGGGCATCTGTGAATCGCACGCCGTCGCCTTCGCGGCGGGGCAGGCCAAGGTGGGCTGCCGGCCGATCGTCGACATCTACAGCACCTTCTTGCAGCGGTCGTTCGACCAGATCTTCCAGGAGGTCAGCCTGCAGAACCTGCCGGTGGTGTTCATGCTCGACCGAGCTGGGCTCACCGGCCCCGACGGCCCCACGCACCACGGCTCCTTCGATCTGGGCTATCTCCGGCTGTTTCCCAATCTGGCGGTGCTGGCCCCCGGCGACGAGCACGACCTCACCGCCATGCTCGACTGGGCCCTCACGCAGAACGGTCCGGTGGCAATCCGGTATCCCAAGGCGGTGGTCGAATGCCACGCTGGAGAACGGTCACCGATCGAACTTGGCCGGGCCGAAATGCTTGTCGAGGGGCACGACGGCCTCATCGTCGCCTGTGGCACGCTGCTGGGCGATGCCCTCAAGGCGGCGGCACGGCTCCGCGACGAGGGACTCGAGGTGGGCGTGGTCAATGCCCGGTTCGTCAAGCCGCTCGACGCGAGGCTGCCGGCGTGGATTGAAGCGGCCCCCTGGGTTGTGACCGTCGAGGAGAATGCGCTGCAGACGGGCTTTGGCAGCGCGGTGCTTGAAGCTGTCAACGACGCGGGGGTCCATGCAGGGCCCCTGAAGCGGCTCGGCATTCCTGACCGATTCGTGGAGCACGGCGAACGAGGCGAACTGCTTGCCGATCTGGGGCTCGACGCCGCTGGCATCGCAGCCGCTTGCCGTCAACTGGCGGGCCGCGCGGCAGCCGGCGCCGCCACGTCGCACCGCTCGTGACGCACGCCGGCCCCCACGCAGCAGGCTGACGAGACTTCCAGATACTCTTCCTTCCCTCGGCGTGCCGAACCATGAGCGATCTTTCCCGGTTGCATCCCGAGCATCCCTCGCCACGGCAGCTCAATCTGGTGATCGCGGGCTCGAGCGAGGTGCCGGCGGTCGTGGCGGAGGCCAGCCGCCTGCAGTCGTCGCTGGCAAAGGCGGGCCATCGTGTCACCTCCCGGCTCGCCCTGCAGAACGACTGGAGCGAGGGACGGTTTCATCCAGACGACGGCACGACGGCCGACCTGGTGCTCGCGCTCGGTGGCGACGGCACGATCCTGAGAACGGCCCGCTGGATGGGCTATGAGCAGGTGCCCGTGCTCGGCGTCAACCTCGGCACGCTCGGCTTTCTCGCCGATTTCTCGATCCTCGAAATGGAAGCGGTCCTCGAAGACATCGTCGGCGGCCGGTTCCGACTCGTCGAACATCTCATGTTCGAGACCGAGGTGGTCCGCAACAGCGTCACGATCCACCGCGAACTCGGTCTCAACGAAACGTCGATCCTCGCGGGTCCCCCGTTCTCGATGATCGAGATCTGTCTGTTTGTGGATGGCGAGATTGCCACCACGTACCGCTCGGACGGCCTGATCGTGAGCACTCCAGTCGGTTCGACCGCCTACAACCTCTCGGCCGGCGGCCCGATCGTCCGCAAGGACCTCGACGCCTTCATCTTTACGCCGCTGAGCCCCCACACGCTGACCAACCGAACCGTCATCGATTCCGCGATGCGCCGTTTCGAACTGCTCGTGCCGCGGCCCAACCAGGGCTCGGCCTGCGTCGTCGACGGACGCATGATCACCAGCCTCGCAGCCGCCGACCGCGTGCTGATCCGCCGGGCGACGCCCCGGTTCACACTCGTGGAAACGCGGACGCACGGCTACTACCGCACGCTGCGTGATAAACTCCACTGGGGTGGCGGCATCCACGGCACAGGGTTGCGTGCGCCGCGTGCGGGCGAGGCGCCTGGCGGAGGCGCTGTATGACGCAGTTCCCGTGGCGATGGTCCTTCTCTCTGCTGCTGGGCTGCCTGCTCCCCTGCGCCGCGATCGGTTGGTCCGCCGACACCGCTGTCCTGGAAACGCCGCGGATGACGCTCGAATACCGCTTCCATCCGGGCGAGAAAATCGACATGGACGTGTCGCACCGCGCCCTCACCGAAACCACCGTGGGCGCCACGTCGCAGTCAACGGAGACCGCCACCGATTCGCGGAAGACCTGGACCGTGGTGGCGGTGGATGATGCCGGACACGCCACGCTCGAGCACTCGGTGGACGACGTGACGATGACCTCTCGCACCAGCGACCGCGGCCAGATCCGCTGGAGCAGCAAGAGCGACGATCCCGCGCCACCGGGCTATGAACTGGTGAAGGCGAGCCTCGGGGTGCCGCTCTCGCGGCTGGTGGTGGACCGCAGCGGCCGCCTGATCGAGCGCAGGGATCTCCGCCCCTGCCCGCCCTCCAGCACAGGCGACCTCGTGGTCGTGCCGCTCCCGGAGGGGCCGGTGGCCGAAGGGGCCGAGTGGACGGTGCCGCAGGAGGTGATCGTGGACGTGCCCGGGGGTGTGCGGAAGGCGGTGCGCACACGACTCCGCTACCAGATCACGGGCATCAGGGACGGCATCGCGACGATCCGCGTCGACACCACGGTTCTCACGCCGATCGACGACCCCCGTCTCGAATCCCGCCTGCTCGAGCGGATCTGGAACGGCACGATCGAGTTCGACATCGACCGCGGCCGCGTGCTCCGTCGGGCCACTGGCATCGACCGCCGTGTCGTCGGCTTCGAGGGACCGGAGTCGAGCGTTCGCTACAAGTCGAGCCTCGAAGAGCGACTGGTGGAGAAGAAGTAGGAGAAAAGGGGACGCAGCTCTTTTACCTGTCCGGGTAAAAGAGCTGCGTCCCCTTTTCGCGTCAGCCCGCGCGGAGGACGTCTTCGACGCGGCGGATCGCTTCTTCCACGTCCCACGTCGTGTCGGCCAGCACGATTCGCGACCGCTGCGCCACCCATTCACCCACGGTCTTCTGTGCGGAAATCACCGTCGAGTGGCTGCGCCGGCCAAAGTAGCTGCCGATCTCCGTCAGCGCCGACGTGGTGTGCCGCCGGGCCAGAAACATCGCCAGCATCCGCGGATGGTTGACGGTGCGGGCTCTCCGCGAGGATTGCAGGCTGCCCGATTCGATGCCAAAGGCAGAGCAGACGGCCCGTTCGATGTCGGCCAGTCGCACGCTGCGTGCGCTCGACCGCACGAGGTCGGCGAGGGCCTCTTCCGCCATGCCAGACGTGACCGGCAGGCCCAGCATGTGGCTGGTGGCCTCGAGCCGATTCAGGGCGCCAATGAGTTCCCGCGCATGGCGGGTCATGTGGGTGGCGACGTAGTGGATCACCTCGTCGGGCAACGACACGCCGCGTGTGGCGGCAACCCCCGCCACGATGCCACGGCGTACGTCGTAGTCAGGCGGTTCGATCCGGGCGATCATGCCGCCCCGCAGTCGAGTGAGGAGATCGGGGCCGAGGCCGTCGAGCGCCGCCAGGTCCCGATCCGAGGCAAAGACCATCTGTCGCCCCTGCCGGTGCAGGGCATCGACGGTCTGCTGCACTTCCATCAGGGTCGCCCGCTTCCCGGCGAAGAACTGCAGGTCATCGATCACCAGCAGGTCAGCGTTGCGGCAGCCTCGGCGAAAGCCAGGCAGTCCACTCCCGTGGAGCGACTGCAGGAAGCTCGTCGTGAACTGTTCGGCCGAGAGCAGGAGCGTGGTCGCCCCCGGATGCAGATCACGAAATCGCCCGCAGATACCCTCCAGCAGATGTGATTTCCCGACGCCACTAGGGCCGTGAATGACCAGCGGCGACATCTCGCCGGGCCGCGAGGCGGCGATTTCAATGGCCGCAAACGCCATCCGGTTGCTCGGTCCCACCACGAAGCTACCGAGGCCGGCCGCCGACCGCCGGGCCGCGATGCCGCCGCGGGCCTCCTGGGACGGCGCCCCACGGCTGGCGGTCTGCCCGCGGCCGGCGGACTGACTGCCCGCGGCGAGCCGCCGCGGCCGAACGGCCTCGCGGGGGCCGGCCGCCGCCACTGGCCGCAGCATACCCTGAGCGGGCACGACGACCGGGACGGTCACGATCGCCGTCGCGGCAGCCGTTCGCCAGACGACGGACCATCCCGCGCCACACGCGGTCCGCACCGCAGCTTCGACATCGTCGTGAAACGTCCGTTTCAGCCACTCCTGCGAAAACGCATTGCCGACAGAGACGACGATACTCCCGCCATCCTCTCCCCCAACGGCCTCCACCTCGATGGCCACGGCATCGCCGAACCAGACCGCATAGCGTTCCGCACCCAGCCGGTCCCGCAGGACCTCTTCAACTCGCGTGACCGTTCGCAGGCAATCGCTCTCCTGACCGCTGCCAGTTGGGCGGGCATGGATAGGGTGGGGCTCATTGCCACTCTCTGTCGCAATGACCGCCGCTTTCGCCATGGCTGCTCCGTGCACCGGACGCGCCCCGCAACGGTCTGACGACCGCTGCCTGGGAACATCCTTGGGTTCATCCTTGAATCGTTCTTCCCGTCGCTCTTCGCGCGGCGAGTATAGAAGTGCCAGCAGTGCTGTCAAAGCCATGACAGCAGCGCCGCCGAAAGAGCGACTGCCACCCCGTTTTGATGCCGTCAAAGGAACACTCGATCGCGCGACGCGAGGCAGCACTGCTGCCCGTCACGCGGTGCACAAAATGTGCGAAATCGCTGGAAACAGCTGTTCTTCCCGAGGAATATGCGCATCGCAGAATTTCTCTATACTGTCCTCCGGTCGGTGTCCCAGCGGGTGTGGCGGGCACGGTCTGCAAAGCGTGCAGGTTGTGCGGCCACATGTTGCTCGTCCTCATGTTTTCGTTGACGTTTCTCGGCACGCATCAGGATGCGCACGATGCCCATGCTCAGGATTCCGAGCCTTCGCCGCCACGCGGACAACGCCATTGGCGTGAATCGCCTGCACTCCAACTCGCTCGCTCCGTTGTCGATCGCGGTGCTGAACGCGATCCTGATGGCCGCCTGCACCGGGCCTTTCTCGCGTGCCGCGGATGCGCCGGTGGCAGACGCTGCTCTCCCGAAGCCCGTCGCCGCACCGTCGGCGACGGCAGCCCCCGCCTTCCAGCCGGAAGACATCTCGATCGGCGAGCCGATTTCCCTGCCCCGGGCGACACCGCTCGCCTCTCCCGCACCTGGCCGCCCACCCCTTCCACCCCCCACCGCCCCGGCTGGCGGTCCTTTTCAGTCAACTCCTGCCCAACTGCCTTCTGTCATCGTCCCCGCCAGTCCCCCACATTTGATCCCGCAGGCCCAAGCTCCGGCCCAAGTTCTGGCCGATCCCAGTGCCTCCTTGCAGCCGGCAGCGGCGGGCAGCGGCTGGCTGGGGATCGCTGTCGACGACACCGTGGTGACGGGGCGACTGGTGGTCGTTGAAGTGGCACCTGATGGACCGGCGGCCAAGGCAGGCGTCAGGCCTCAAGACATGCTGCTGGCCATCAACGGGAACCAGTTGCACAACGGCGATGAAATGGCGGCGGCGCTCGCCGCGATCTCCCCCGGCCAGCAGGTCAAGATGGCGGTCGGGCGTGACAACCGAGTCGAGGACGTCGTGGCACAGGCCTCCGCGCGTCCGCCAGAAGCATTGTCCCGCGACTGGCAGTCGGCCGTGGCCGGCCCGGCCGCGGCCCCAGCCCTGACCCCAAGTGCCTCCATGCCGGTGTCCGCAGCGGCCCCGCCGGCGCTCGCCGCCCCGACTCATCTGGTTCCGAAAACGGCCACCATCAGTGTGCTCCCGCCGCCCGCTGCCCTGCTGCCTGCCAGAGCAGCGAACGATCCACCACAACTGGCTCGGCCGGCGACGACGACTCCGGCGGCCGCTGGCCGCACTGCACTGGGCGTGCGGACGGTGCCTGTTGACCCGAACGTGCAGTCCCGCTTCCAACTTTCCGAGGCCCAGGGCGCATTCGTGATCGGCGTCGTGCAGGATCTGCCCGCTTCCAAGGCTGGTGTGCCACCCGGCAGCGTCATCGTCGCCATCAACCATCAGCCGGTGCGCTCGCCGCAGGACCTCACGCAACTGGTGGCCCGTGGCCCCGTGGGCACGCCCGTGCCACTGCAATACGTGCTCCCGGGCGGCCAGTCGAAGCAGGCTGAAGTGGTGTTGCAATCGCTGCAGCAGCCGCTTGAGCGTGCGCTGATTGGCGATGGCGACGCCGGGCAGACGGCTGAGCCGCCCTCGCTCCAGCCGGCACCGTTGACGACCCGACGGGTTCAACCGACGGCCGGCTACCAGTCGGCGGAGCCTGCGACGCTGGTCAGGCTGGAAGAACTACTCCTCCGAATGAACAACCGTCTCGAGCAGCTCGAGCGTCGCCTCGAACGCATCGAATCGGGCCGCTGACGCTCCGGCCTCATCCGCGCGAGGCGACCGGTTCAGGCGGCCGGCCGATCGGACTGGCGTTCAGGCAGGTCGAGGCCGAAACGGGCCAGTTCATCATCCAGAGAGACACCTGCCGGGCCGGGCAACAGTGCCGACCGTTTGGCATGCCGCGACGGCTCCTTGCGAATGAGCTTCTCGCCCGCGCGATGCGCACGCGATCCGGCCCACGCCTCCGCATCATCGGAGAGGTGCACCAGCAGCCGCTCCACGCCGGCTCGCTGACGCTCCAGATCATCACGGTTGAGGTCGGCCGGCACCTGGATCGCCCGACTGACAACACCCCGCGCCCGCGACCAGGGCCGCGGAATGGCAAAGCGGTCCCACGTGCCCAGCCGCCAGGGCCGTTCATAGCCGAACCCCATCGCCACGATCGGAATCCGCATCGTGCTCGCCAGGAAGATGCAACCCGGCGCCAGCCGCCGCCGCGGTCCACGCGGACCATCGGGGGTAATGGTGAGGTTTTCCCGCTCGGCCCGCCCCGCCAGTTCGCGCAGGGCCACCGAGCCCCCCTTGAACGTGCTGCCCCGCACGGTGCCGAAGCCCATCATCGTCGCCACACGGGCGAGGATGTCGGCATCGTGGTGCCGCGACAGCAGCATCGCAATGTTGGAATGCCCACGGAGATAGAGGGGCAACAGGATGTTCTCATGCCAAAACACGTAGATCTTCGAGCCTCGGTAGTCGGGATGCACAGGATCGACCGTCGGATCGCCAAAATCGACGCGGTAATCGAGCGTGCCCATCCACTGACGGATGCACGCTGTGGAGACAAGCGACGTGGCGCTGATGGCCAGCGGAGACTCGAGCTTCACGAATCCGATTCCTTTCTTGCGTTCATGCCTCCCACCAACTCCCCTCGAAAACCTCCTCGGCAGGCCCCGTCATGAAGACGTGGCCCGAGGCCGCCCACTCAAGTTCCAGTGATCCGCCGGGCACCTCAGCCACGATCCGCCGTGCCGTCCGACCGGAGAGGACGCCCGACACGCACACTGCCGATGCACCGGTGCCGCAGGCCATCGTGATGCCGCTGCCACGCTCCCACGTCCGCATCCGCACCCGCTCGGGTGACCGCACCTCGACGAAGTGCACGTTGACCCGGCGGGGAAAGATCGCGTGCGTCTCGATCCGGGGACCGATCATCTCCAACGGGACACGGGCGACGTCGCGGCAGTAGAAGGTCGCATGCGGGTTGCCCATCGAGACGCAGGTCATCCGCGGGTCGAGCCCGGCCTCCTCCCACCACGCCTCCGGCGGGCCGATCGCAGCGCACGCAGCGTCAACGATGCTGCTGTTGGCTGATGCGGCGGCAGCGTGCTCGGCGACCACCACCGGAATCTCGGCTGGCTTAAGGATCGGTTCCCCCATGTCAACGCGAACCCGCGAACGTCGGGGGCCTTCGGGCATGACATCGAGCGTGAGCACGCCGCGACCGGTTTCGATCGTCACCGCCCCCGCCGGCGCCCGGCCTCGAGCCACCACCAGGTGCGCCACGCACCGTACGCCGTTGCCGCACATTTCCGACTCGCTGCCATCTGCGTTAAACATCCGCATCCGCGCCGCAGCGACGGTCGAGGGCATCACCAGCACGAGACCGTCTCCTCCCACGCCGAAATGACGGTCGGCGATCCGCATCGCCAGCGCGGCCGGATCCGCCGGCGTCGGTTCGGCGAAGCAGTCTATGTAGACGTAGTCGTTTCCCGCGCCCTGCATTTTCACGAAATGAATCGGTCGTGTCGTCATCAGCCATCCTCTTTCACGCGTGCTTCGTCGCCTTCAGATCCGTCGCCTTCAGATCGGCTAGCCTGCCAACGAGCCCGCTCGTCGGCAGGCCCCCAGTATGAATGTCGCTGGCCTGCGGGCCCAAGCCTCGGCATCTCTCCCCCACTCACCGCTGACTCTCCCTCCGCAGCCCCGCGTTACGGAGACCATCCTGACCACGCCGCTGCGACTGCAGTTTCTGAATGGCCGCGGCGAGCGTGGGAAACGCCTCGCTCGTCATTTCGGGATGCGGGAGCGTGCCATCGACGTGGATCAGCATGAACTGTCCACTCGCGCCACCGAGCACGCGCTTCATCGCCGGCAGTTGCGTGGCCGAGTCGCCCATGATGGAGCGGAACGTCATGTGGACGTTGGAGTCGAAGTCGATCTCGCCGTTGCCGACGAGGCTGATGGCGTCGCCGGAGAGCTCGATGTTGTCGAGGTAGGCGCGCGGTCCCTCGATCCGGAAATCGACGATGCTCGAACCAAACGCATTCAGGTCGGGCGACTTGATCCGCAGCATCTTGAGCATCGCCACCACCAGCGGCAGCTCGTAGATGTCTGCATCGCGCAGCCGCACCTGCCCCCGGCCCGCGAGCGAGTGGGCACCGGCGCGGGAGCCGCTCACCTCCACCGTGCTGAAGACGCGTCCGCGGTAGGGATGCGCGGCGGAGAGCGTGTCACCCGCGAGCCGTTCCAGGTCGGCATCTCCGAGCGATGCCGCCAGGGCAAACCCGCCAGGATCGCCGGCCGCGACACTGCCGTCGAGGAGCAGCGTTCCCCCCGCCACGCGTGCCGACACCCGGCGAGGCGCGGCCTTCTCTCCGACCCGGGCCGCCGTCGCACCAAACCGCACACCGCCGGCATCCATGGCAAGCGGCCCCTGCACCGCCGTCAGCTGCATGCCCCGCCACATGGCGCTGTCGATCGCCATGTCGCCGAAGGTCTGCCATGTCTGCCCGTCGGACTGGCCGCGCAGACGAATGCCGCCGTGCACGTGTTCGATCGGCGTCCCGACATCGAGCGAGCCCTGTTCGACGTCGAGTTGCATGTCCCATGATGCGGCGGGCGGCCCGGCGGTGGAATGGATGTCGAGCGATCCAGCCAGGGAAAGGAGCCCGCGGAGATGGACCGCGGAGATGGCCTGTTGCAGCCCCACCGGCAGGGCATGCAACACGTCGTGGTCGGCACGGAACCGGTCGGCGGTGAGCTGCTCAAAGGAGACGTGCCAGCCACCGCCTGGCACAAATCGGCAGATACCGCCGGCGGTAACGGTCGTCCTATCGTGCGTGCCCCGAACCCGCTCGAAGGTGAGCAGTCCGTCCTTCCAGTGCAGCTGTCCACGGAGATGCTCCAGACGGTAGGGAAACCAGGCCGGTTCGATCGACACGGTGTCGCCCTGTGGTGTGGCCTCGATCTCGACCTCGGTCCGCCGTGCCTTCACGTGATGCCGCACGGTCGCGGAAAACTCCGCGTTCCCTTGCGGGTCGACATCGTCCCAGATCTGCCGCACGCCGGCGGGGAGGGCATCACGAAGTTCTCGCTCGAGCACGACGCCGGTGCCGGCCAGGTGGAGCGTGAGTTCGCCATCGTTGTCACCACGGGGCACCAGCATGCCGTTGCACCGCACGACGCCGGTGTCGTTCGATCCGGTGATGTCGCGGATCGTCCAGTGTCCGCGATCCATGCGAAGGCTGCCCGACACGTTCGACAGCGGATAGGGAAAGCCCGCATAGGCCATGCTGCACTGCACGAGACGGATTCCCAACGAATTGGCGTGACCGCTCGGCAGCGCCGGCGACCTTTCGTGCCGGAAGACGAAGTCGAAGGTGCCGGCGGCCCGGAGCGTACGGATGATGTCGGCGCTGCGGGGCGGCATGGCTGCGAGCAACGTGTCGTCGATCCGCATGGTCTCGCCGCGCACCTCCAGCGTGCCGTAGGTGCCGCCCGGCTCGTTGGCGGCAGGCGCCGGCGCGACCGTGCGAAAGCTTCCCTGCACCTGCACAGGGTGGCCGCCGGCCTGTCCGGTGAGGTGGATCGACAACGTCTTGCCCTCCAGCACGACCGTGCCGACGGTGCGGTCGAGACGGTAGGGAAACCGGTAGTGCGTCAGCGACACGTTGCGGCACCGCAGGGAGACATTTGGCTCGATCGTGCCATTGCGACGGGCGATCTGCGCCCGCACGTCGACCTCGCCCGCTGGGAGGAGCTTGCTCCAATGCGATGCCATCGAGTCTGGCAGCAGCCCTTCCCAATGCCGTCCCACCACCAGCCGCTCGGCCTCCAAGAGCAGGTCGAAGTCTGCGGTGTTCGACCAGCCGGCATAGCGGCCGCCGCCACGCAGAAGCGTCGAGCCGGCGTGCGCCTCGAGTTTGTCGAACCGCAGCCCCGTGCGATCAACCTGGAACGAAGTCGTCACGTCACTCATCGCGAACGGCAGCGAGGCATGCTCGAAGCGGCCTGACTCCAGTCGCCCCGTCACCGCGAAAACAGTCGATTCGGGCGCCGCCAATGCCCCCGCCGCCTGCCAGTCCATGGTGATGCGTCCACGCAGCCCAGCGATCCGGCTCCGCACGCTCTCCGTCATCTGCCCGCCCCCTGCCGGCAGCATGCCGACGACACTGGGAGTGAGCTCGAACGCCTGCACTGCCCCGCGAAGGTCGAACATGCCAGCCGCCAAGGCAACTCGCCCCGCGACGCTCGCCCGCTCGAAGAGATCTCCGGCCGCGGTGCCCCGCACCGTGGCCCAACCCCCGTTTCCCGAGCCTTCGTCAGGTTCGACATCGAGTGCGACCTGTCGCACGGCCACCCTGGCCTGCCGCGGCACGTCGTCGACGAGCAGCGTGGCGTCTTCGATCGCCACCGGCACCTGCACACCGCCCCCCGCCCTCTGCCTGAGAAGTCGGGACACGGTCCAACTGCCCTCCGCCTGCCGCACGGCATGCAGCACGGGCCGTCGCAGCCGCACCGCACTGATCCGCGGCGCTCCTGCGATCAGATCGGCGAGGTTTGTGCTGCACGACAGACGGATCTCGTCGACCCAGAGCAGTTGGCGGCATTCCTTGGGCAACGCGGCGTCGACGAAGGACACGCCTCGCACCACGATGCCTTCCCCCTCCACCAGACTCGCACTCTGCACCTGCACGGTGAGTGCGGGAAATTCCTGCGCGAGCCGCTGCTGGATGCGGGATCGCACCTCCTCGCCAAGTCGGCTCGAGCCGATGGCGCCGGCGGCCACCACGCCGGCCACCGTGATCGGCAGGGCCCAGCGCACGAGCATCCAGAGCGTGTCAGAGAGGGGTTTCAAGACAGCGGTGCCAGAGGCGAGGGGCGATCACGTTTCGAAGCGTCCGCCCTTCGAGCGGAAGGGGCGGGGAAAGTACGTTGCGGGCCAGCCAAGGGTCAAGACACCATCCCCTTCCCTGGCCCCCGGAAAGAACGCCATTCCCCCAGCCTGCGGCCCCCTGCTATAGTGCCCGCCCGGCCCCGGGAGGGGATTCAGCCAGGGGAGCGATACCTGGCGCAAAAACATCGTCAGCCCGGTGCGGCTCTCCGGCTTTCTGGCTTTCTGGCTTCCCAAAGGGCGGCCATCACAACAAACGAGGGAAAACGCATGTCCCGCAAAAACACGTCTGCTGAGAAGAACGATTGGGTGGAGCCGGTCCCCGGCGGACTCAACCCTCAGCGGCTCCTCTGGGCGGGCTTCATGGCGATCCTCGCCGCGGGCGTGGGCTTCTCGATCCGGGCCGGCATTCTCGGGCAGTGGGCTGAGCAATACGGCTTCACACAGACGGAACTGGGCGCGATCACCGGCGGCGGCCTCACCGGCTTCGGCATCATCATCCTGCTGTCGAGCCTCATCGCCGACCGCATCGGCTTCGGCCCGCTGATGTTTGCCGCCTTCGTCATGCACCTGATATCGGCGGCGCTCACGCTGGCCACCGGAGCCGCCTTCGCGGCCGGCGGCAAGCCGCTCGCATTCCAGTGCCTCTTCTGGGGCATGTTCCTCTTCGCCATCGGCAACGGCATCGCCGAGGCCGTGGTCAACCCGCTCGTCGCCACGCTGTTTCCCAAGAAGAAGGCGCACTACCTCAACATTCTGCACGCCGGCTGGCCGGGTGGCCTGATCCTCGGCGGCTTGGCGAGCTACTTCATGGCGGGCGGCGCAGGCACGAAGCCGGTGCCGTGGCAGTTTCAGATCTCGCTCTTCCTGGCCCCCGTCGTGCTCTACGGCCTGATGATGCTCGGCCAGCGGTTCCCCAAGAGCGAGGCGAGCAGTTCCGGCGTGTCCTTCAAGGACATGCTCGGTGAGCTTGGGCTGATCGGCGCCGCGGTGATCTGCGGTCTGCTCGCCCTCTTCTTCAAGAGCGACCTTGGCATGTCACCGATCGTGGCCGGGGCCATCGCGGCCGGGCTGCTCGTCGCCTTCGGCGCCGCCACCGGCTTCCGGTTCGGCCACCTGCTGCTGGCGGCGCTGCTGCTGGTGCACGCCATGGTCGGCTACGTGGAACTCGGCACCGACTCGTGGATCTCCAAGATCACCGGCACGATCATGAACAGCCCAGCCAATGGCCTGCTCTTGTTCGTCTATACGTCGGGCCTGATGTTCATCCTGCGGTTCTTCGCGGGCCCGATCGTGGAGCGGATCTCGCCGCTGGGGCTGCTGGCGGTCTCCGCCCTCTTCGGAGCGGCAGGCCTGACCATGCTGGGCAACGCCGAGGGCGCGCTGATGTGCGTGATCGCCGCCACCGTCTACGGCATCGGCAAGACCTTCCTCTGGCCCACGATGCTGGCCGTGGTGAGCGAGCAGTTCCCCAAGGGTGGTGCCATCACGATCGGTGCCGCCGGCGGCGTGGGCATGCTGGCGGCCGGTCTGCTGGGCGGTCCCGGTATCGGCTTCCTGCAGGATCAAAATGCCTCCGCCAAGCTGCGTGAGTCGAACGCCGCCGTCTACGACCGCTACAAGGCCCCCAAGGAGAACGAGTTTCTCTGGATGAAGACGGTCGGCCTCGACGGCTCGAAGGTGGGCGTGCTCGAGGATGGCGGCAAGGAGGCGCAGCGGGCGCTCGAGGTCATGCAGAAAGACAACGCCAAGCCTGAGGCGATCGCGGCGCAGAAGTCTTTGGTGGAGTGGTGGAATACATCCGCGGGCCCCGAGGCGGCCAGCGACAAGCCGCTGGTGGAAGGAGCCGGCCTCTTCGGCGGCCGGCAGGCGCTCAAGCTGACGGCCTTCGTGCCGGCCACGATGTTCGTCTGCTACGCGCTGCTGCTGGCATGGTTCGCGACGCAGGGCGGCTACAAAGCCCGCGGCATGCACCACTAGCTTCACGCGGACAAAGCCATCCATGGCCTTTGTCCGCTGGGGGCATCGCATCCTGCGATGAGCTTCACGCGGACAAAGCCATCCATGGCCTTTGTCCGCTGGGGGCATCGCATCCTGCGATGAGCTTCACGCGGACAAAGCCATCCATGGCCTTTGTCCGCTGGGGGCATCGCATCCTGCGATGAGCTTCACGCAAAACATGGCATCCTGCCATGTTTGCTTGGCGACAGCAGGTCGCTAGCGGGGGCGTCGCATCCATGCGACGAGCTTCACGCCGAGGTCGGTGCCACGGTTCGGGGCTGCCCGTGCCCCGTCGCCGGACGTTCGCTACGTCGACCGATCCGCCTAGGCGGATCGGTGCCCGCTGCCCTTCGCTCACTCGATGCTGACTGCGCTCCGGCATCCTGCCTCCGCTGGTCAGCAACGCCGGCTCTCGGGACACGGGCAGCCCCTCACGGATAACGCTGAACCCATACAAGCCCGGAGCGCAAGCGATGGGATCGGCCCGCCAATGCAAGGGTCGGCAGGATGCCGAGCCTTGCCATGAACTCCCGACACTGAGGAGCCGGTCGTCAGCACACGCTGTTACTTCGACGCCGGCAGGTCGCCCGCGATGATCCTGTCGTTGTCGCTGTCGGCGATCACGAGTCGGCCCAAGGGATCGAGGCAGCAGCCGTGCGGTCGCAACAGCTGCGTGGAGATGAGATCCTTCCCCACGGTCGCGCCGCCCCGCGGCGGCGTGCCG
>JBILKZ010000206.1:0-4761 GCA_044376405.1 Pirellulales bacterium | reverse complement strand
TCGTCCCAGATCTTCCGGGCGGCATCGCGGAGATACTGCGGGCAAGAGACGTCGATGGTGTCGACGGCCGCGCGATGCATCTGCATCACGTTGAGCATCGGCTCTCGGTTGGCGGCGAAGCCTTCGAACGGCCCGACCGCGGCGGCGAGTTCAGCGCTGGTGCGGTTGGCCGATCCGTGCAGGATTGCCGTGATCGCCCCACAGAGTCCGCGACCGGCATCGCTGTCGTAGGCCAGACCATCGGCCATCAGCAGACTGCCGATGTTTGAGTAGCCGAGACCCAACGGCCGGAACATGTGGCTGTTGCGGGCGATCCGGGCGGTGGGGTAGCTGGCATGGTCGACCAGAATCTCCTGGGCAACGAGGAAGATCCGGCAGGCCGCAGCAAACCGCTCCACGTCGAACACGCCGTCGGGCTTGCGGAACTTCATCAGGTTGATGCTGGCCAGGTTGCAGGCCGTGTCGTCCAGGAACATGTATTCGGAGCACGGGTTGCTGGCGTTGATCCGGCCCGAGTTGGGGCAGGTGTGCCAGCGGTTGATCGTCGTGTCGTATTGCACGCCGGGATCGCCGCACTGCCAGGCGCACTCGCTCATCCGCTTCATCACGTCGCGGGCCTTGAAGCTCGGGCCGGCCTTCGACGGGTCGGTCACCCAGCGGGTGGTCCAGGTGTCGTCGCGGTCGGCGGCCTCCATGAAGTCATCAGTGAGCCGCACGGAGAGGTTGGCGTTTTGGAAGAGGATCGAGCTGTAGGCTTCGCCGTTGAAGTTGGAGTCGTAGCCCCCCTTCTCGATAAGCACGCGGGCCTTGTTCTCCTCCTTTGACTTGCACTCGATGAATTCCATGATGTCGGGATGCGTCACCTTCAGCGACTGCATCTTGGCGGCACGACGGGTCTTGCCGCCGCTCTTCACCACCGCGGCCACCTGGTCGTAGACCCGCATGAAGGAGAGCGGGCCGGAGGGCTTGCCACCGCCGGCGAGCTTCTCCCGCTGGCTGCGGAGCGTGGAGAGGTCGGTGCCGGTGCCGGAGCCGAACTTGAAGAGCATGGCCTCGCTCCGCGCGAGTTCCATGATGTCTTCCATGTTGTCCTTGACGCTCTGGATGAAGCAGGCGCTGCCCTGGGGATATTCGTAGGGGTTGTCGGGAACGACCACGTCGCGTTTGGCCTCGTCCCACCGCCAGTTGCAGGGTGCGCCCTTCACACCGTACTGATGGAACAGACCGACGTTGAACCAGACGGGTGAATTGAAGGCACCGTGCTGGTGCACGCAGAGCCAGGAGAGGTCGCGGTAGAAGTTCTCGCCGTCCTGCTTGGTCTTGAAGTAGCCGTCGGCGATGCCCCAGTCGGCGATCGTGCGGGCAACGCGGTGCACGAGCTGCTTCACCGAGTGCTCACGTTCGGGCGTGTGGATCTCACCGTAAAAATACTTGCTGACCACCACGTTGGTCGCCAGCTGGCTCCAGGCGGCGGGAATCTCACACGCCGGCTGCTCGAAGAGCACCTTGCCGTCCTCCCCCTTGATGGCAGCCGTGCGGAGCTCCCATTCGGTGGTGTCGAACGGGCTTTCAGCATCGATGGGGCAGAAGGTGGGGTGCATTTCCAGGGGCGTCCGACCCTCCTGCCGCCCGTCTTGAGATGGGTCGGACCGAAGCTGTCCGGTGGCGGTGGCGGAACCGGCGAGCGTGGTGGAGGCGTCGAATGCGGCCATTGGAAAAGGGCTCCTGACGAGAAATGGGGACAGGTGTCTAAAGTATACTTCCGTATAGATAACTTACCAGCCAGTATCGGCCGGCGGAGGGGCGATTCTGAACCGATCAACCGGTGGGCAGCCCCCGGCTTACGGGACGGGGATCGCGACGACGAGAAAGCAGGTCCTTCTGCATGCTATCGCAAGATGTAGTGGTAGAGGCGGTGGTGACCACTTCCTGTGGGCCGGGGCGTGAATATAGTGTGAGCGTTTTGGGCGTCAAGCGACTTTTTTTTGGGGGTGCGATTGCCCCCAAAAATGGGGCTTTTGTGACCGCCGAAACCCCGCCAGACAAAATAGCGAGAACCACCCACAGTGGGGGTGGTTGTGAGGCGGCGGAACATGGCCCCTCCCGCCCCTGACCATGCTGGTAGTCAGACGGGGGAGTGGCTGACCCAGACGCCCCGCGGCAGATCGACTCCGCTAGACTTCGCCCGCACCGCTCACCACGACTCCTTCCCCCTTCCTTTCAAGAGGAGATCCCATCATGAATCCCCGCAGCGTTGCCCCGCGGTCACTCGATGGCGGCCGCATTCTCGTGCTCGTCGGTGACGACTATGAGGATCTGGAACTCTGGTATCCCAAACTCCGCCTGGAGGAGGCAGGGGCCCACGTCACCGTGGCCGGCTCGCTGCAGGGCCGCATGTATGTGGGAAAAAACGGCTATCCGTGCACGAGCGACGCGGCGATCAGTGACATGGAGGCGAGCGACTTTCAGGGGATCGTGCTCCCCGGCGGCTGGATGCCCGACAAGCTCCGTCGCGACGAGAAGGTGCTCGACCTCGTGCGGGAGTTTGCCGCCCACGGCAAGCTCGTGGCGGCGATCTGCCACGGCGGCTGGATTGCCATTTCGGCGGGTGTGTATCGCGGCGTTCGGGTGACCGGCAGCCCCGGCATCAAGGACGACCTGATGAATGCCGGCGCGATCTGGGAGGACTCGCCGGTGGTCGTCGATCGCCACTTTGTCTCCAGCCGCAAACCGGCCGACCTGCCGGCGTTTATGGCGGCGATCGTGGAGCAGTTGGCGGCGGCGGCCGTGGTGTAGCCGCCTGGGCAGGGTTAGAATGGGGTTGTGAGCAAGCCAGAAGCCGGATCGATCGACGCGCTGAAGAGCCTCGTCCGCGGGGCGGGGTTGCGGTGCACCACCGCCCGGCTGGCGGTGCTCGAGCACATGCTCACCGCCACGGGGCCCCAGACGCACGCGGAGGTTTCGGAGTCGCTCGATCATCGCGGCTTCGACCGGGCGACGATCTACCGCAATCTCACCGAACTCACCGAGGCGAAACTCGTGACGCGGGTCGACCTGGGAGACCATGTCTGGCGGTTCGAGGCGAAGCGGCACGGAGGTGGCGATGGCCATGGCCACGGCGGGGATCATCCGCACTTCGTCTGCACCAGCTGTGGAGAGGTGTCGTGCCTGGATGACGTGAATGTCGCGATCACCCAGCGGCCTGGGGCCAAGAAGCCGGCTGATGCGGAGAGCGGCGCCTCGGGAACGAAGGCCGGGAAAAAGTCGGCGCCAGGTGCCGGCAAGCGTCAGGGAATTCCGGCGGTGACCGAGGTGCTGCTCAAGGGCACCTGCGGCAACTGCGAGTGAGCGCGGCCCTTGCGAAGCAGGTCGTCGGGGGCGAGGATGCGCGGACTTAAACGCCGGCCTTCCCATCCTTTCGTGACGCGCCCGCCCATGCCCCACTCTTCCGCCGCCAAGCCGCAGACCACCACCGGCACGCTCCAGATCGGCGACCAGTGGAATGCGATCAACATCATCGCGCATTCGCAGACCCACCCGCTCAAGGCGATCTGCGAACTGACCGAAAACGCGATCGATGCCGGCGCCACGCATGTCCACATCCTCCGCCGGCGGCACAAGGGCGACGTCTATCTGGAGGTTGTCGACAACGGCCGGGGCGTCGCCCCCGACGAGGATGGCAACCCCGACTTCCTCCGGATCGCCACCCACCTGTGCGACTCGATGAAGCGGCACCTCGACGCCCAGCACCGCCGGGGCGTGCATGGTGAATTCGGCATCGGCCTGCTCAGCTTCTGGAGCCTCGGCAACGAACTTCGGATGATCGCCGGCGGTCCGACGGGCGTGCTCCACGAACTGGAACTGACGCGCGGCGGCCGCACCTACACGATCCGTCCGGTCCGCGGCCAGTTGCCCACCGGCGGCACGCGGGTGATCGTCGGCCCACTGCTCGAGGCCACGAAGAAGCTCGTCACCGGCGAGAAGGTGGCCCGTTATCTCTCGGCCGAACTCCGCGACCGGATCCGCAACACGAGCGTGAAGATCGAGGTGGTCGACCGCGTCTCGCGGAGCGAGCAGATCGTGACGCCGCGAGAGTTCGACGGCGAACGGCTGGAGATTCCGCGGCGGTGCAAGACCCCACTTGGCGACGTGCATGTGGAGCTTTACATGCGGTGCGAGTCGAGCCAGCCCGATGCGGCGATTGCGCTGTGCAAGGACGGCACGCGGGTGCTCAGGGATGTCTGCGAGCTGCTCCCCTTCCAGCATGCGCCCTGGAACGACGGCCGGCTCGAGGGCCTCCTCGACTTCGATCCGCTCTTGCTCGCCCCTGGCACCCGTTCAGGGATCATCGCCGACGAGGCGTTTGACGCGTTTGTCGCGGCCGCCACGGCGCTTGAGCCAGAGATTCTTTTGGCGCTCGAGCAGCGGGAGCAGGCGGAGACCGACCGGGCCAGCCGGCAGATTCTCAAGCAGGTGCACAAGGCGTTTGTGACCGCGCTCTCCGACCTGCCCTCGGCCGACTACATCTTTTTTGATATCCCCGCTCAATCGCCGGCACTCGGCAACCGTCCCGGTGGCCGCGGTGAGTCTTTGCCTAGCGATCCGGACGATTCCATCCGCACGACCGGCGAAGCCTCCTCGGCCGCCCAGCCACTCCTGCCTCTCGATCCCGGCCCGCTGCACAGTGTGCGGATCTCCCCCCGGCATCCGCGGCGGCCGCCGGGCGGCGCGTGCCAGCTCACGGCGGTGGCCCGCGACGCG
>JBILKZ010000023.1:0-39747 GCA_044376405.1 Pirellulales bacterium | reverse complement strand
GGCTCCTTTCGTGCGCCGCGGCGTGGCCCTCATCGGATTCGCGCTGGCCGCCTATTATTTCTGGCCTACCTAAACAAGAAAAAAGGAAAAGGTGCCAGCCACCAAATTTGGGCAATTTGGCATCTTCTCCAGTTTTGGTGGCTGGCACCTTTTTGGGAGTGACCCCTGATGATTGTCCGCACCGCACACCTCACCAAACGCTACGGCAGCTTCACCGCCCTCGACGGCTGTTCGCTGTCGGTGCCAGAAGGCGCGATCTTCGGACTGCTCGGCCCCAACGGCGCAGGCAAGACCACGCTGCTGCGGCTGCTGATGGGCTACATCACGCCCACGTCGGGAACGGCGACGGTGGCCGGTTTCGACTGCGTGAGGGAGTCGCTGGAGGTGCGGGCCCGCACGGCCTATCTGCCCGGCGAGGCACGGCTCTTCCGCCGCATGGACGGCCATCGCGTGCTCGATTTCTTCGCCAGTCTGCGGCCCGGTTGCCGCCGCGACGTGGCCGCGGGCGTGGCCCGGCGGCTCGATCTCGACTGCTCAAGGCAGGTCGCCCGGATGAGCACGGGGATGCGGCAGAAATTGGCGCTGGCCGTCGTGCTCGCGATGGAGACTCCGCTTGTGATCCTCGACGAACCAACGGCGAACCTCGACCCGACGGCCCGGGCTGAAGTTTTGGAACTCGTGCTCGAGTCCCGTGCGGCGGGCCGCACGGTGATTTTCTCGTCGCACGTGCTTTCGGAGGTGGAAGGTACCTGCGACAATGTCGCGATCGTGCGTGCCGGCCGCGTGGTCCACGAGCAGTCGCTCGAGCATCTTCGACGATGCCATCGCATCCGGGCACGACTCACCGGTCCGCTCGGGTCGATTCCCGCCGAACTGGCCACGAGCGTGGCGATTGCGGAGCAACGCGACGGCATGGTGGTCCTCGAGGCCGGCGACTCGCTGGCGCCGTTGTTGGGTTGGCTGGCGACGCTCCCGCTGGAAGAGGTCCGGATCGAGCCGGTGGGGTTGGCCGCTGTCTACGACCGGTTTCACCGCGCATAAAATGGGGACGGGAGCGATTTTTGTCTCGCATCCCTGCCCTCTCCACCAGCGACGACCGTGACATGCTCGGTTACCGAAAAATCACTCCCGTCCCCATTTTTCTCTGGTAGAAAAGAGCCATGTGGAATACCGCCATCTGGAAAAAGACGTGGGGCGATCAGCGGGTGCTCGTGCTGTCGCTCGTGGCCCTGTGGACTGCGTTTCCCTGGATCTACATCTGGCTCTCCGCGCAAATTCCGATGCCCGCGTTTCAGGACGTGCTCCTGCGGGCCATTCCGAAGGACTGGCAGCGGCTTTCGGGCGTGCCGTTCACGGAGGTGGCCACGCACGCCGGCCGCGTTGCCCTCGCCTTCGTCGATCCGGTGGTCGTGCTGGCCGCCACGGTCTGGGGCATCACCCGCGGCAGCGATGCCGTCTCCGGCCAACTTGAACGCGGCACCATGGAGATGGTGCTGGCGGCGCCCGTGCGGCGAGTGGCCGTGTTCGTCACGCAGGCACTGGCGACAACGGCGGCTGCGGCCCTGCTCTGCGGCGTGCTGTTCGCGTCGGTCTGGGGGGCGATCGCCCTTGGCCCATGGGCCGGCAAGGTTGACCCTTTCCGGTTCCTGCCAGCGGCGGCGAATGTGTTCGGACTGATGGTCTGCATGGCCGGCATCGCGGCCGGCGTCTCCGCCGCCGACAGCTACCGCTGGCGGACCGTCGGCATCCTCTGCGGCTTCTACGTGTTTTCGATCCTCGCCAAGCTGGTGGGGCGGCTCAGCATGCCGCTCGGCTGGGTCGGTTATCTTTCAGTCCTGAATGCCTACGAGCCGCAGCGGCTGGTCGGCGACGCGGCCGAGTCATGGCGGCTGTTGGCGCAGTACGACGCGGTGCTGATTGGCGTGGGGGTGGCGGCCTACGTGATCGGAGCCGTCGTGTTCGCCAAACGCGACCTGCCTGCACCCCTCTAGCGTGGATGGCTCGGGGCCGGTATCCGCGAAAAAGCCAACATGGCGGGAAAGCGGCCGCTTGCCCCATACTAGTGGCTGATGAGGCTGTTGCCGGATGAGCAAGAGGGCCCCGAGTCCGGGCCCGGTCCACAGGAAGCATTGACCCCATGAAGATTTTTTCCAGCGCCCGTCTGCTGCTCGTGTCTGCTCTCCTTGCCGCCGCCGCCAGTGCCGCCGCCGCCGCGGAGCCCGCGGGTGCCGTGGCGGAACCGGCCGCCGCCGCGGATTCGCCCGGTCAGGACGACCTCGATGCCGCCGTCGATGCGAAGCTTTCCGCGCAGAGCATCGACGACTTCGCCAACGTGCTCGACCTTTGCAAGCGGGCCATCAAGAAGGGGCTTGCCACAGACCAGAAGCAGTTCGCCGAGGATCTCTACACCGACACACTCATGTATCGCGCCGGCCGGATCGTGCAGGCGATCTACGAGGTCGATACGCCCGATCCGCAGTGGCCGCGGCTGCGATCATTTGCGATGCGCGATCTCAACGAGGTGGTCGATCGCGATCCCAAGCTCGGCGACGCCCAGCTCATGATCGCGCAGTTGGAAAGCCTCCCCGGCGGCAACCGGGAACGGGCCCGCACCGCCGCCGCCAAGGCGATCGAGTTGCTTCCCGACGACAAACTGCAGACAGCCCAGGCTCACATCGTGCTCGGCAACACCGCTGATGCAGATGACAGCGAGGAACGGGCCTCGCACTACGACAAGGCGGTCGAGCTTGCGCCGCGTGACAAGGACATCCGGCGGACCCGCGGCCTGTTCTACCTGCTTACGGACGAGTTCGAGAAGGCTCGCGGAGACCTCGAGGCCGCCATCGAGGCCGATCCAGAAGATGCCTCGTTGCAGGAGGCGCTCGGCCTGTCGCTGATGATGGACAACAAACTGGAGGCTGCCCAGGAGGCATTCGATCGGGCCATCAAGCTCGCCCCAGACTCTTCCGGTGCGCTGTTGCAACGGGCCCGCGTGCGGGCCATGCGGGGCGACCGGCCGGAGGCGATCGCCGATCTCGACAAGGCGATCCGCATCGCTCCCGACGAGGTCGTGCCGCTCGTGCTCCGCGCACGTATTCATCAGCAGGCCGGCGATTCCGACCGTGCCGCAGCGGATCTCGAACGGGTGCTGACGAAGCACCCGGATCACCCGGCGGCCATCGAGCTCCGTGGCCTCATTGCCGCGGAGCGCAACGATTACCCGGCGGCGATCCGTGATTTCCGCAAACTGGTGGCACAGAAGCCCGACGACGCCGTGCTCGTGGGGCAGTTGGGCATGCTCTATCTGGCGGCCAAGCAGCCGCGTCAGGCGATCAAGCGGTTTTCACGGTCGATCGAACTCGACGACAAGAACTTCGCGAGCTGGCGTGGTCGTAGCGATGCGGAGATCTCGATCGGTGACCACAAGGCCGCACGGGTCGACCTCGAGAAGGCACTGGAGCTCGAGCCGGATGACTCGGGCGTTCTCAACAACCTCGCGTGGCTCTTGGCCACATCGCCGGACGAGGCGATCCGGGACGGCAAGCGGGCGATCGATCTGGCGAAGAAGGCCTGCGAGGGGACGACCTGGAAGCAGCCCCACATCATCAGCACGTTGGCAGCCGGCTACGCCGAGACTGGGGATTTCGCCGAGGCGCGGAAATACAGCAAGCAGGCGGTCGAGTCTGAGGGCAGTTCGCCGGAAGTGAAAACGCAATTGGAGGGTGAACTGGCGAGTTACGAGTCGGAGAAACCATGGCGGGAAAGACAGGAGCAAAAGGATCAGCCACTGGAGGCTGATGGCGACCCGGACATGGACGCTGCTGAGGAGGCCGACGAACAGGAGGCTGCGAAGCCGCAGGAACCAGCCGCAGCGAGAAAGAAACGCCGGCCGTTTGATTGATACGTCCTCATCCAAGCCCGCAGCCCAAGCAAGTGAAGGTGGGGAGAGGCACGTGAACGCACCACTTCACAAAAGATCTGCCTGTCACTTCGCCTGAACCAGTGCGTCGTGCCGCGCGGCGGCCTGATGGGCGGCCTCCTTGTTGCCGGCCCGCTGCCAGGCTCGATAGGCGAGCAGGGTCGCGGATACCGCCTTGTCGAGCCGCTGATCGGCTTCGGCACGGGTGGCGATGTTTTCCGCGGCCGACGCCAGGCTGGAAGCCCGTCGGGCATCGAGGCCGCGGAGCGGAATCTGCTTCAGGCAACGCAGTTCCAGGTCGATCGCGTCGAAATCGTAGACCACCGCCGCCATGGTGATCGCGCGGTTCACGAGGCTGGCCTGACCGGCCGCTTCGCCCAGCCGTCGCGATTCATCGAGCATCAGCCATTTGAGAGACCGGTCGTTCTCGGTGATGGCGGCCGTGAGCAGGGTTTCCGCGGCCAGCCGCGCACCCGCTGCGGTATTTGCATGAGAAAGGGGCTCGCGGAAACGCCGCTGAAGCTCGGCCCGGCTCGAGGCCAAGTCGCGGGATGACGGTGGCTTGTCGAGCCCGAGCGCACCGGTCGTGCCGAGTTGCTCCATCCTGGGGCGGAGGGCGGCTGTCTCCTCTGTGGCCGGTTGCACGCCTGCGTCTTCGGCGGCTCGCGTCGCACCTGTCCAAGCCAGCACGGTGATGACGGCCGCAATCGCGATGGAGCGAACGTATGCCACGGGCTTCTAGCGGGCAGATGGATAAAAGTGAGACATTTCCATGAATGTCGAGGCATGCCCTGTGGCACGGATCGTCTGGATGGTCGTGCCGCCCGCGGGCCGCTGGATCTTCCGTACCTGGCCCTGGAGTTGGCTGAGTTGCCGCGACTGGCGGGCAGACTGCTGCTGTTGGGCAAACTGCTGCTGCTGCGGACGAACGAGGCCCTGCATCGCCCCAAGCGTTCCGCCCGTCGTGGGGTTGTTGCCCTGGAAGGCCAGCCCCATGTAGGGGCTTATCGAAGGTCGGCGGGTGATGTTGGAAAATGGGGCGGTACCGCCGCCCTGCATCCCGCCCGGCCCCTGCGCGTTGGCCACGGCGGAAAGGAAGACGACACAGGCACACGTCGCTGCCATGGTGGCCATATTGATCCCACGCTGCATGCCGCGCGAATGCGACTTGATCATAGGTTTCTCCAGAAAACGACTCACCTCAATCTATACCACCCGCTGTCGACCGACACCACTCGGTGGTGCCCGCAGGGCCCTCACTCCGGCACGCCATATCCCGCGATCGCCCGATCCATGAGGACCTTCACGGCCGCCTTCACGAGCGGCTTATCGTGGATCCAGGCCGCGAATTCCTCGCCATGGTCCGCGTAGAGGTCACGCAGCCACGTCGGGGCTTCCGTCAGCAGCCACGCCCTGAACAGCAGCCACTTCGGGTTCTGGTCGCCGTAGACTTCGCGAGCCACCCAGCAGAAGCCGGTGTTCGGGTTGAAGCCGAACGGCAGCCGGTTGAACGTCTGGACGGTCTGCACGCCAAGGAGGCTGAACCCGAAGATCCGTTCGAAGGGGCCTGTGACCTTGTCGATGATGCTGTCGAAGGCGATCCACGGATCTTGGGCAATGAACACGCGGTCGCCTGGCAGCAGTTGGTAGTTGGTGGCCGTGGAGCCACCCTTCATGATCGCCTCGATGTCGACCGGCAGCACCTGGTCGCAGCCGACGCCCGAGGGGGCGGGGCGGGCGATCCAGATGTCTTTGCTCGACAGTCGCGAGAGGCCGTTGATCCCGGCGATCGCGTCGAGCACCGTTTCGTTTCCCGTCACGGGGAACCGTACGACGTTGTCGCCGAAGCCGGCCCCTTCCGTGATGACGTAGTAGACTTTCGAGTTGTAGCTGAACACGTCGACGCTCACGAGCGGTGCGTCGAGGAATTTCGAGAGTTGTGCCTCGATGGCCTCCTTCGCCTCGGCAAGCGTCATGCCGGTGACGTAGACGGTGCCGTAGGTGCCCAGATTGATCGTGCCGTCGGGGCCCACGAGGTGTTCCCCGGCGATCTGCTGCTGGCCTGCCGCCTGCGCCAGCGTGAGCGATACCTGCGGCTCGCGTAGGATTCGCTTGAGGTGGCGAAACACGGCGTCCTGGGCCTCTTCCAGCGATTGCCCGCCCACCATCACCTTGCCATAGGAAGGGCCCAGATCGAGCATGCCGCCGGGCTCCACCACGTAGAGCCCATTGATCGGCTGTTCGAGGAGCGTGCCCTCCACGATCACCTGGAGCGCGTCAAAAGACTGGATACGAAACGGAGGTTTCGGCACCACGCGGAGCGCGTCGATGAGCAGGATATCGGGGGGCTCGATCACGTAGGGCGGCAGCGTCACCTTCGCCAATTCTTTGGCAGGCATCCGGCCCGACTCGGGTGGGCAATTGGCGTCGAGCGTGGCCTGACGGGCGGCGGTTCGTTGGGGGCGGCCGTAGATGCTGCAACCGCTCGAAAGGATCGTCGAAGCGATCAGCAGGGCCACGCATGTGCCACGAAGCCGCCGGCCGAACCGCCTTCCGGCGGTCCATCGACGGCGTTCCTGCGTGACATTCGCGGCCTGCATGCAAAGTCCCTGCAATCGGCACAATTACTCCAGTCGTCTTCATCGACAGAGTCGCGCGGAAAACTTTGCCCCGTTTGTCAGAACCGCTTTCATACCGGCGACAGCGGCCCACCCACGGCGTAAGATGAGAGAGATGTTGATTTTTGAGGCTGCTTTCTTTCCAGGGCGGGTTGACAACCACCCACGAGAACGGAGTGCGCCGTCGCTCAATGCCCGAGGCGGATTCGTTCTTCCCAGGCTTCCAGGCATGCCAATCCTCCCCAGACAGCGTGATATCTTCCCCGCATCGCTGCTCGACGAACCGCCTGCGGCCGACGGCCGTGGTTGGATCGCCTTCTACACCCTCTCCCGCCGTGAGAAAGATCTCATGCGGAAGCTCGAGGCGGCGACAGTTCCGTTCTACTCCCCGCTCGTCAAGCGACGGCTGCGGTCGCCAGGCGGGCGAACACGGATCTCCTACGTGCCACTCTTTCCAGGCTACGTATTCTCCCTCGTCGACGACGAACAGCGGCGGACGGCACTGGCGACCAACACGGTCGCCCGCTGGCTGCCAATCGGTGATGCGGCCGCGTTCATTGGCGATCTGCGGAACATCAAGCGTCTCATCGACACCGAACAGCCGCTCACTCCCGAGGCCCGACTCGAATCGGGCCAGCCCGTTCGGGTCCGAAGCGGTCCGCTGCGGGGTATCGAGGGTACGGTGGTCAAGAGGCGGAGTGGGCAGCGACTCGTCGTGGCCGTCCGCTTCCTCAACCAGGGTGCCTCGATCGAACTGGAGGATATCGACCTCGAACGGCTGTAAGCAGCCATGGTCACCAGCCGGCAACGGCTGGCCGGTATCGTAGGAATGGCATCAGGATGAAACCACTCACGTCCCCACACGTGCCGCTGCGGCGGATCAACAAGAAGGCTTTGGTGCTACTGGGTTTGCACGCTTTTCTGTTCGCTGTCGTCTTCTGCTTTGCGTTCTTCATCCGCAGTGACTTCAGCCTGGGTTCGACCTGGACGTGGCTGTCCCCGCGCACGCTCCTTGGCGTCGTTGTGATCAAGACAGCCATCTTCTACGCGCTTGGTCATTGCCATGTGTCGTGGCGGCGAGTGTCGTTCAACGACCTCACCAGCCTGGTCTGGGCCGCGACGCTCTCGATGCTCGTGCTCACGTCGGTGGAATCGCTGCTCCTCACCTCGGGGAGGTTCGGCGAATTTCAGAGGGTGCCGCGAAGCGTCTTCGTGCTCGACTGGGCAGGCACGGTACTCGCGATCGGCGGGATTCGGGCGCTGTGGCGGAGCATCCGCGAGGAGTTGCGGCCGATTTTCACGAGCAAGCCGGTTCGCACGGCACTGATCATCGGTGCCGATGAGTCTGGTGAGTTGCTCGCCCGCACACTCACGTCGGCGACGAACATGCAGTATTTTGTCGTCGGCTTTCTCGACGACGATCCCAGCCTGCTCCACAACCGTGTGGCCGGTCTGGAGGTGCTCGGCGACATCGACAGCGTCGGTCGAGAAGTCGAGCGACGGCGGATCGACGAGGTGATGGTGCGGTCGGGAAGCCTCACCGGAAAGCGGTTTCGGCAGGTGCTCGAGGCCTGCACGCAGGCCGGATCACAGGTCAGGGTGCTGCCTGCGATCGATGAACTGCTTGCGGGGCACGACAATTCCCTGCACGTGAAGCCCCGGCCGGTGGAAATCAAGGACCTCCTGCGGCGCGAACCTGTCGAGCTCGATGACGCAGCGGTTCGGCAACTCGTCGAGGGGAGCACCGTGATGGTCACCGGCGCCGGCGGGTCGATCGGCTCCGAGATCTGCCGGCAGGTGCTCCGGTTCAACCCCAAGAAACTGCTGCTGGTCGAGCGCGGGGAGAACGCCCTCTTTCTCTTGGAGCAGGAGTTTTGTCGGTACGATCCACGGCCCCCGTTCGAGCCGCTCATCGCCGACATCACCGACGCGGCCCGGATAGACCAGATCATGGCCGCCCATCGGCCCGAGGTGGTCTTTCACGCAGCGGCCCACAAGCACGTGCCGATGATGGAGTGGAATCCGGCCGAGGCGATCAAAAACAACTGCGTCGGCACGCAGACCCTGGCCCGGCTGGCCGACCGGCATGGTGTTCGAGAGTTCGTCATGATCTCGACCGACAAGGCGGTCAATCCGACGAGCGTGATGGGCTGCTCAAAGCTGATCGCGGAGCGGTTCGTGCAGGCCCTGTCGAGCGAGTCGAAGACGAAATTCCTCGTCGTCCGGTTCGGCAACGTGCTTGCCAGCAACGGCAGCGTGGTGCCGATCTTCCAGGAACAGATCCGCCTTGGTGGTCCGATCACGATCACGCATCCCGATATCGCCCGCTATTTCATGATGATTCCCGAGGCATCGCAGCTCGTGCTGCAGGCCGCGGCGATGGGCAACGGCGGCGAGATCTTCGTGCTCGATATGGGCGAGAGCGTGAAGATCGTCGATCTGGCCCGTGACCTGATCGCCTTGTCGGGGCTCGGGGAGGACGACATCGAAATCGTGTTCACAGGACTGCGGCCCGGTGAAAAACTCTACGAAGAACTCTATTTCGACGATGAGCAGAGGGTGCCCACGAGCCATCCCAAGGTGTTTTGTGCATTGCACAGGCCGACAACGCGGGCGGCGGCGGAGGCGGTCATTGACGCCCTGGCCGACGTGACCGACGAACAGCCCGAGTTGGTAAAATCGAGGCTCCGCGAACTGGTCGCCGAGTACGGTGCTCACGCGAGCGACGAGCCCGATCCGGCCCCACCCCGGAAGGCCCATGCCAAGTAACCGATTTCCCGTCATCCCTGAAGTGCATTCAGCACTCGATCCCGCGGCCGTCGGCATTCGCGTGCCGTTCGTGCGACCGGCTCTGCCGTCGTGGGAGTCGATCGGGCCTGCGGCGGCCGAGATCATCGCCAGCGGCAGGCTCACGAAGGGGCCGTTCGTCGATCGCCTCGAGCGGGCGATCGCGGCGCGGCTGGGCGTCCGGCACGCGGTCGCTGTGAGCAGTTGCACGATCGGACTGATGCTCGTCTACAAAGGGCTCGACCTGTCGGCGGGCAGTTGTCGCAGCCGGCGGGGAGCGGGAAGCCCTTGTGCCGTCGGTGCGATGGAGCCGCTCACGCGGTTTGGCACGGTGCGGAGCGGATCCCGCAGCGAGCCGCTCGGCGAAGTGATCATCCCCAGCTTCACGTTCCTGGCCGGGCCTGCCGCGATCGTCTGGAACAATCTTCGGCCGGTGTTCATTGACGTCGATCCTCGCACGACGAATGTCACGCCGCAGGCCGTGGCGGCCGCCATCACGCCGCGCACGGTCGCCATCTCGGCCTGCCACAACTTCGGCAACCCGTGCGACGTCGCTGCGCTGGCGGCGGTGGCCGCCGAGCATGGGCTGCCGTTCATCGTCGATGCCGCGCACGGTTTTGGCGCGAGCATGCACGGTCGGCCGGTTGGGGCAGGGGCGACGGCGCAGGTGTTCAGCCTGTCGCCCACGAAACTGGTCGTCGCCGGCGAGGGAGGGATCGTCGCGACCGACTGCGATTGCCTCGCCCACTTCGTGCGGCTCGGCCGCGAGTATGGGAACGACGGCTCCTACGATGCCTTGTTTGCCGGCGTGAATGGCAGGATGCCCGAACTGAGCGCCGCCGTGGCCCTCTCGTCGCTGGCGATGCTCGATGACGTCGCCAGCCAGCGGCGGCAGATCGCGGCCCGCTACCGACAGGAACTGGAGCAGTTGCCGGGGATCGGGTTCGTGGAATCGGCGGCAGGCAGTGTGTCGAGCCACAAGGACTTTTCGATCACGATCGATCCGGCCCGGTTCGGGATGACCCGCGATTCGGTCCGGCGTGCGCTCGCGGCCCGCGGCATTGAGACACGCACCTACTACGATCCGCCCTGTCACCGACAGACGGCGTTCGAACATTTCCACGACCGCACGCGGTCGCTGTCCGGCACCGACACGCTGTCGGCCCGCAGCCTCTCGCTGCCCATCGGTGCCCACGTGGATGACGCCGTGGTGGACGATGTCTGCGAGGCGGTGGCCACCGCGAAGAACTCGTGACGTCGGTCGGTCTGAGGCAGGTGACAGGCGAATGATGACAACGATCGGTCTGTGGTGTGCGTGGTGCCTTGCCTCCCTCGTGGCCGCGGCGTTGCTGACCCGTGGGCTGATCGAGTGGACGGTGGCGCGTGGCATCATCGATGCCCCAAACGCCCGCAGCAGCCATACGCGGAGCACGCCGCGCGGGGGTGGCCTCTCGATCGTCATCGTCGTCGTGGCAGCGGCGGCCGTGATCGGGTTCATGAGGCCGGAGGAACTCCTGCGCATCGGCGGTGCCATCGTGCCGGCTCTGGCGATCGCCGCCGTGAGTTGGCTCGACGACGTGCAGTCGCTGCGAAACCGCACGCGGTTCGTCGTGCATCTGGCGGCTGCCGTGGCGGCCGTGGCGGTGCTCGGGCCTGTGATGCGGCTCGATCTCGGCTCGCTGGGCATGGTTCGCTTCGGGCCGCTGGCCTGGCCGTTGACACTGCTCTGGGTCGTGGGCCTGACGAACGCCTTCAACTTCATGGATGGCAGCGATGGCATTGCAGGGATCACGGCCGCGGCGGTGGCAGCGGGCATCGCGGCTGCAGCGGCGGCGTGTGGCGCTGGGCCGGTGGCGGTGATCGCGGCCGCGTGTGCCGGTGCCGCGCTCGGATTTCTCACGAGCAACTGGCAGCCAGCCCGCATTTTCATGGGAGACGTGGGGAGTGCCTTCTGCGGATTCCTGCTGGCGGTCTTGCCGCTGGCAGTACGGGCCGACGCCGTGCCTGAGGTGCTGCCCGTGGCGGCCCTGGCCCTCTGGCCGTTCATCTTCGACACGTCGCTGACGTTGCTGCGGCGGCTGCGTGCGGGTGAGAACATCTTCCAGGCGCATCGCAGCCATCTCTACCAGCGGCTCGTGATCGCCGGCTGGTCGCATCGCGCCGTGGCCAGCCTCTATGGCGGGTTGGCGGCGTTCGGGGCGACGATCGCGGCAGTGCCGCTGTTCGATCCAGCGGTGCGGAGGGCTGCGGATCAGGTGGCCGCGGTCACGCCGCTGGTGGTGGCGACCGTGTTGATCGCACTCGTGATGATCGCTGAACGACGCTGCTCCCGGGTGGCCGCATGATCCGTTTTCCATTTCTCAAGAGGCTGGGAGATGTCGTGCTTTCGGCGACGGCACTGGTGTTGCTCGTGCCGGTGCTCGCGGCGGTGTGGATCGCCGTGAGGGTGGTGATGGGACGGCCTGTGTTCTTCGTCGACATGCGGGCCGGCAAGGATGGACGGCCGATCCGGATTCCTAAGTTCCGATCGATGCGGCAGGCGGTCGACGCCGACGGCCGGCCACTGCCCGATGCGGAGCGGCTTGGAGGCTTCGGGACGTTTCTGCGGCGTTCGAGCCTCGACGAACTCCCGCAATTGGTCAGCGTGCTGGTGGGCGACATGAGCGTGGTTGGGCCCAGGCCGTTGCCGCTGGCCTACGTGCCGCGGTACTCGGCGCGGCAGGGCATGCGGCTGCGGGTGCGGCCGGGCCTGACCGGGTGGGCGCAGATCCATGGTCGGAATGGAGTGGACTGGCCCGAACGTCTGGAGTACGACGCGCACTACGTCGATATGTTGGGCCATTGGTACTGGCCATTCGTGGACCTCTGGATCATCGGTTCCACTGCCTTTCAAGTTATCTGGCAGGCGGTCACCGGGCGGGGAGTCTCCGCCCCGGGATCAGCCACGATGCAGGAGTTTCGCCCATGACCGCAGAGGCCGATTCGATCACGGTTGCCGTCGTTGCCGCCATCCGGCAGGTACTCCGTGACACCGGCCGGGAACCGGCCGCCGTGGAGCCGCAAATGCTGCTTGTCGCCGACATCGGCCTCGATTCGCTCGATCTGGCCCAGACTGTCGTGCTTCTGGAGCGGTCACTGGGGATCGATCCCTTCCGGGCTCCGGTTCGGGCCCCTGTCGAGGGCACGGTTCGCCCTGCGATCCGGACGGTGGCTGATCTGGCGGGCATCTACGGTCGATTCGCCCCTTTTCAGCACTTGCCAGGCCAACCCTGAACGTGCCTTTCTCCGATTGATTCCTTATTATCGGGGCAGGCGGAACCTTTGAGGAAGCCAGTTTCAAATGAACACCAACACGCAAACCCTCCCTAGCCATCTCGCCGACGCGCCGGCTGAAGACCGACTTGCGTTCGCGATCTCGGAGGTCGCCCGCCAGTTTCCGGACCGCACCGCGATCGTGGCAGGAGCCGGAGGTGAGTCCAGCCGTACGATCGACTACGCCACCCTCACTGCCGCGATCAAGAAGCTCGAAGCGACGCTCGACAGCGTTCGGCCCGTGGGCATCGTCGCGCGGGCCAAACGGGTGGAGTCGCTCGTCGTCATCGCTGCCGCGTGTGGCCGGCAGCATGTTCCCGTGGCGTTCCTCGCCGAGGACTCTCGCGACCTGAGCGGTGAACTCCGCGACTGGGTTGCCATCGACGACTCCCTGACGATCGCAGCCGATCCCGGCGCCCAGAGGCGGGAGTTCGAGGCGGTGGCCACGCAGGTGGTGGTTGCGACCTCCGGCACGAGCGGCCCGCCGAAGCTCGTTGAGCATTCGTGGGATTCACTCCTGGCAGCCGCACGGCTGGCCGAGCAGTGGCACGGCCTGGGATGGATTCTCGTCTACGACGCCACTCGCTGGGCGGGAATCCAGGTCTGGCTGCAGTCGCTCCTCACGGGCGGCCGGCTGGTCGTGCCGGAGACACGCGATCCCGATACGGTGCTCCGGGCGATCGTCGACGAACAGGCCACGGTCCTGCCCGCGACGCCCACACTGCTGCGACGGCTGCTGACGTCGGGCGAACGGTCGCTGCTGGCGAAGGCACGGCTCGACCGGATCACGCTCGGTGGCGAGGCAGCGGATGGGCCACTCCTCGAGCAGTCCCGCGCGGCATTTCCGAATGCCAAGATCACGCAGGTCTATGCGACGACGGAGCTGGGCGAGGTTTTTCGCGTGACCGATGGGCTTGCCGGGTTTCCGGCCAACTGGCTGGGCCGTTCGTTGGCGGGTGGTGCCCGGCTCGGAATGCGTCGCGACGGCGAACTGCTGGTCCAACTCTCCCGGGATACGGCCGAAGTGGCGACGGGCGACCTCGTTGAAAAGCGGGGCGAGCGGTATGAGTTCACCGGCCGTCGCAGCGACGTGATCGTGGTGGGCGGGGCGAAGGTGTTTCCGCGGCGGGTCGAGGAGTTGCTCCGCGCCGTGCCGGGGATTGCGGATGCCCGCGTCTATGGGATGCCCAGTGCCATCACCGGCGAACTCGTGGCCGCGGAGGCTGTGCTTGCCGACCCGTTGCCCGCGGACGCATCGCCCGAAAGTATCCGGGCCGCGGCGCTCGCCGCCTGCCATGGCGGCCTGGAGCCGCACAGTGTCCCACGCATTCTCGATATCGTGCGAAAGATCGCGACGAACCCCGCGGGCAAGGTGCCCCGCCGCCAGGCCTGACCCGTCCTTCGTCGCTCGCAGCGTCGGGCACCTCCTGCCGTCTGCCGCCTCACCCCATGCCCCCCACCACGATCATTTCCGGAGGCTCGCGTGGTCTGGGGCTGGCAGTCGTCGAGCGATTGCTCGATCGCGGTGACTGCGTGGCAACGTTTTCCCGGTCGGGCTCAGCGGCGCTCGATTCGCTTGTCGCCATCCATCCCGATCGGCTCCATGCTGAGCGGATCGATGCTGCAGATGCCGACGCCATCAGGGGATTCGTCGCCCGTGCCGCCGCCCGCTTCGGTGGGATCGACCACTGCATCGCCAATGCGGCCGTGGCCCACGAGGGCGTGGTCGCCACCGTCCGTGATGATGAGATCGACGCGATGCTGGATGTGAATCTGCGGGGATCGATCGTGCTCGTCCGCGAGTGTGTCAGGCAGATGCTCGTCTCCCCGGTCGGCGACGGGCGGGCCGCGGCTGGCGGCCCGTCGGTGGTGGTCGTGTCGTCGGTGGTCGCGTCGCGAGGCTCGCCCGGCCTGGCCGTTTACGCCGCCACGAAGGCCGGCCTGGAGGGCTTCGCCCGGAGCTTGGCCCGCGAACTGGGGCCCCGGGGCATTCGCGTCAACGCCGTCGCCCCTGGATTTCTCGAGACCGATCTCTCTTCATCGCTCTCCGAGGCAAACCGGGCCCGAATCGTCCGCCGCACACCGCTGGGGCGATTGGGTGTGCCGGCGGATGTCGTGGGAGCGATCGAATTTCTGACCGGGCCGATGGCAGCCTTCATCACCGGTCAGGTCGTTACGGTCGACGGGGGCTCTGCGGCATGACCGACGGTTGCTCCGAGTTCCCAACCGCAGCGAATCAGTCTGCCGGGTCTGCCTACGCGAGCCTCCAGATCGTGATTCCCATCTCCAACGACTGGGAGTCGGTGTCGCTGCTTCTGCCCCTCGTGGACGAACATCTCCGCGGGAGCGGTGTTCCGGCCGACGTGCTGCTGGTCGATGACGGTTCGACGTTGGCACCACCGCGCTCATGGAACCTGCCCCTGACAGGCATTCACACGATCCGGATTCTGCGGCTCAAACGGAATCTCGGCCATCAGCGGGCGATCTGCATCGGGCTCTGCTTTTTGAGCGACGCGTGCGATTGCGAGCGAGTGATGGTGATGGATGGTGATGGCGAGGACGCCCCCGCCGACATCCCCCGTCTCCTGAAAGAGCTGCAGGAAGACGATGACGTGTGGATCGTGTTCGCGGAACGGCTCAAGCGTTCCGAGGGCATGGTGTTTTCATTCTTCTACGCGATGTACCGGATGGCACACTGGGTCTTGGTCGGGCATCGGGTGCGTGTCGGCAACTTCAGCGTCATGAATCGGGAGTGTCTGGAGAGCCTGTGCGTGTCGCCTGAAATGTGGAATCACTACGCCGCCGCGGTCTACGCCACCCGCCAGCCGAAGGCGTTCGTCCCGACACGTCGTGCCCAGCGGCTGGCAGGCACATCCAGCATGAACTTTCCGGCTCTCGTGACGCACGGCCTGAGTGCGCTGTCGGTCTTTTCTGATCGGATCAGCACACGACTCCTGATCGTGTCGCTCATCGCCGGACTGATGACGGCCGCCGTCCTGCTCGTCATGGTGCTCTTGCGACTTACGACCGGCTATGTGGTGTCGGGCTGGGCTGCCACGATCGGTGGCACCGTGCTCCTGTTTCTCGTGCAGATCATCGCGCTCGTGTTCACCTTCTGCTTTCTCGTTCTCATCGCCCGCGGGCAGCATGCCTTCATTCCGGCGAGGGAGTACGGGATTTTTGTCCGGAACTGCACCGAGGTCTCGCACTTCGACGCGGCCGATCGCAATGCAACCGCCGGATAATCGGCATAACCGTCCGCTCTTCGCCCGGCCAACGCTTGGAATGCTCGTGCTCGATCGGGGCGGGGTTGCAAAAAGCCGGGTATGCTCGGTTTTGGTGCCGGAAAAACAGCAAAAAGTCAGTAGCCCATGGTGTCACCCAGAGGAACGGAGTCTGCGCCTACCCACGGCTGTTGCCCGTCGGAGGAGGCTGGCGTCGTGACTTCGCGTCGGGCCGTGGAGCGGAGTGAACTTTCTGCGGTCTCTCGGATCATTATCGTCGGCGCCGGTGGCTTTGGCCGCGAAGTTCTGCACTGGGCCCGCGACGCCTGGCCCGAGCACGCGTCGCGTATCGCCGGCTTCCTGTCGGCGGAACGCGATCGACTCACATGTCATGACGGCAGCCTCGTGATTCTCGCCGATCCAGACCGCTACGAACCGCAGGCCGGCGACTCCCTGTTGCTTGCCATCGGCATTCCGATCGTGCGCCGACAGGTGGCTGAGTCGTTGACGTCGCGAGGAGCAAAGTTCCTGACGTTGGTTCACCCAACGGCCATCGTGGCTCCCACGGCGGCGATCGGCGAGGGCTCCATCATCTGCCCGTATGCAATCGTGAGCGATTCGGCCCGAGTCGGGGCGTTCGTGCTGATGAACTACCACTCCTCCCTCGGCCACGATGCGTCGGCCGGCGACCATGCCGTGTTCTCCCCGTATGCCACACTCGGAGGCAGCGCTCATGTCGGCGACGACGTCTTCATGGGGCTGCACGCGTCGGTCGGGCCGGGCAGAAGAGTCGGTGCCCGAAGCAAGGTGAGCGCCAATTCGTGTGCGCTGTCCGACGCTCCGGCCGAGTCAATCATCTACGGCGCTCCGGGCCGAGTGGGCCCGCTGATCCGCTGATGCGGGCGAATCATTCTTGGACACGAGGCCGACCATCATCTTCTGGCAGCCGATCGCCAGTCCGCACCAGGAGGCTTTTCTGGAAGCGGTCGCTGAGCGGTTCGCTGCTGCCCACGGAGTGGAAGTGATTCTCGGCGTCGAGCGGGAACTGCCGCCGGAGCGTTCGGCTCAGGGCTGGCGCCAGGCGAGTCACAAGCACTTGAAGGTCGTCGATATCTCGATCCCCGCCAACCACGCCGCTCTCACGGCACACGACACAGCCGCATCGCTCCACGTATTCTCCGGGTTCTTCTCGCACCCGCTTGTCTGGGCCGGCTTCCGCCGGCTCGCTCCGACCCCCGCCCGTCTGGCGATCTTCTCAGAGGCGCCCGAACAGCCGTGGCAGACCGGCTGGGTCAAGCGGCTACGGGGCAGGGCGCTCGCGGCCAGCTGGGCAAGCCGGTTTGCATTCGTGCTGGCGATCGGGGGAGTGGGCTGCGAGTTCTTCAGCCGGATTGGGTTTCCGAAAGAGAAGATCGTGCCATTTGGCTATTTTCTTGACGTGCCATCGCTCGCCGTGGCGGCTTCGAGCCGGCCAGCCGATGGCATCGTCCGCCTCGTGTCGGCCGGTCAGTTCATTCATCGCAAGGGGATCGATCTGCTCCTGCGGGCCTGCGGCGAACTGCCTGCGACCGGCTGGCGGCTCGATTGCTACGGCGACGGGCCGGAGCGGCCGCGGCTCGAGCAACTGGTCCGCAGCCTTAGGCTCGCCGATCGGGTGGCGTTTCACGGTGTGGTTTCAAACGACGACGTGCGGGCGGCGCTCACGCGCGCCGATTGTGCAGTGCTGCCAAGCCGGTTCGACGGCTGGGGCATGCTGGTCAACGAGTCGCTGGCGGCTGGCACACCGCTAATCTGCACGGCGTCTTGCGGTGCTGCGGTGCTCGTATCGTCCGCACGGCTGGGCAGCGTGGTGCCGCCGGACAGCGTGGCGATGCTGAGTGCGGCTTTGGCAGATGCCATCGCGGGAGGCACCGTCAGGCCGCAGGACCGAGCCGCCATCAACGCCGATGCCGCCGCGCACATGTCGGCGACGTGGGCTGCGGGTCGTTTTGAGAGTCTTCTGGCTGATGCTGGGCTCCCGCTGGCATCGCTCGCCCGGGTGGATTCCTGATGTCGCGGCACGTCAGCGTCATCGCCTCTCTGGCATGCAACTACCTTGCGATGGCCTCACTGATCGTCTGCTCCCTGGCGGTCGTGCCGATCGCGATTCGCCATCTGGGCGATGTCGGGTATGGCACGTGGCTGGGGCTGACGGCGCTGGCGGCTGTCGGCGGCCTTGCCGACATGGGCGTGAGCGGCGTGTTGGTCGTTCGGCTCAGCCGGGCCCTGGAGCAGGCACGGCACGGCGAGGCGAGGGCGGAGCTTTTCAACGGTCTGGCCGTGTCGGCGTTGTCGTCGATCGTTGGCGGCCTGATGGTGCTCGGGTCGATTCTGGCAGCCGAGAAACTCTCACCGGGCAGTTTCGCAACGTCGGGCCACAATCTGTTCATCGCCGTGGCCGTGGCCATCACGGCCGCTATGTCGCAGTTGTCCGTCAGTCTGACCGCCCTGCCGACCTCGCAACTCCGACCGATCGTGACGGGGGCCATCGGCATCGCCGCACCGATTGCCTGGCTCGTGGCAAGCTGGCTGCTTCTGCCGCGATTCGGAGTCATGGGCCTGGCCATCGGCCTGCTCGTGCGAAGCGGCGTGACACTCATTCCGCTGGCCATCTACAACGCGTTCTACCTTTCCGGGCATGGAGTGGACGGCGGGGTGTCGCTCGATCTTGGCCGCTGCCGCTCGTTCGCGATGCTCGGCACCCTGGGGCTGGCGGTCCGGTGGATCCAGTCCATTCTGGGGACATTCGACGTCGTCTGCGTGAGCACCACTCAAGGGCCCGGTGCGGCCGCGCTCTATGCCAACACCGCTCGGCCGACCGGGATGGCGACGGGCCTGGCCAACGCCTTCGGCGGCGCCCTGCTTCCGGCCTTCACGCGGTTCCTGGCCCGAGAACAGGGGCCACCGGCGTTCCGGCTGTTCCTCAACTCGCTGCGGCTGACCGTCATCATGGCGGGGGCGCTTGCGATCAGTTTCGTGAGCGTGCGACGACAGTTTCTCACGGCCTGGGTGGGCGTACACTTCATCCTGCCCACTCCGCTCACGCTGGCGATAGCGACGGCCGCCATCGCCAGCACGGCGCTGGCCTTCGCGTCGTACATGTTTGGCTCCACGGGCAAGCTCGTCCAGGCGCACGGATTGATGTGTGTCGAGGGCGCAGTCCGTATCGCCCTGATGGCGTGCGGTGCCTTCCTCTTTGGAAGCTTGGGGCTCGCGGTGGCCGCCACGCCCACACCCCTCGTCGCGACGATCCTGCTCTTGGTGGGCATGGCCAGATTCACTGGCGTCAAAATCCACGCCGCCGAATGGCTGACGTTAGTGGCCGACGTCGCGTTGATCATCGCCGGGCTCGCTGCGGCCAGCATGCTGCCTGAAATTCCACTTCAGGTGTGGCAGATCCCGCTCGTCGCCGCAGTCTGCGGTGGCGTCGCGCTCTCCGTGCTCACACTGCGGTCGGGGCCGCTGCGGCTGATGCTCCTCGAGGTGGCCCACGCCGTGCTCCCGGCGGGAGTGCGACGGGTTCTTCCTTCGGCCGCGAGCGGGGGGCAGGCTTGATGCCGCGAGTCTGTCGATCATGACGTACGACCCTGTGTACTACCAGACGCTGTCACACGCAGGCGATGCTTCCGCATATCGGCGGTCCGCCACGGCCGGAACCATCGACGGATCCATCTTCAATCCCGTACTGATTGGGATTGGGATCGTCTACGTCCTCTGGTCCTGGGTGCACCTGCCCTCGTCGATCTGGGTGCGATGCCTGTTTGCCTGTTACCTGATCTGGCGGATGAAACCCGACGTAATCGTCCCCTTCGTGTTGTCGTGCGTCCAGCTACGGATTCAGCTGGGTGGGCGCGGCAGTTTCGACGAAGCCCAAGACATGGCGATGCAGATGACTGGGTTCGAACAGTATGCGTTTATTCTCCCCTGTGTTCTGTACGCCGTCCGCACCTTCTTCGCGTCGTTGTCGGCGCGGGTGGCTAGGCGGGCGCAGTTTCCATTCTGGCTCTACAACCTCTACCTCTTCGGAATGCTGTTCGTGATTGTGGGGGCGCTTTCGGCCTATGGGAAGTCGGGATGGACGGCTGGTGTGCGGGACTATTGCGTGGTGGGACTCTACTTTTACGGCCTGCTCATGCCGGCGTGCTCCAAATCGCAACTCATGCAACTAGCCACTGGGTTCGCGATCCTTGGACTGTTGACGGTGTTGGGAAATCTGTTGATGGGATTTCAGAGTCGGCAACTCTGGGTGCTCCTGCCGATCGCCGGCAGTTTCGCGCCGCTCGTGATCCTCGGACGTGGCTCGTTGTGGCACTGCTGCTTGGCCGTGTCCTACTCCGTTGCGAGCGCTCTCTTCGCGGCCGAAGCCACGTTCACGCTGCTTCTGCTCTGGGTCTGGAACACGATCGCTGGCATGTGTCTGGGGCCGTTCGGCCGGAAGACCCTTCGGTGGGCGGTGGTGACGGGGCTGACCTATGCCCTCTTGCTCCTGACGCTCGGCATGTTCTTTTACGCCGCATTCGCCCACGACCCAACGCGGGATCTGCACGACGCGGTCAAGGGAGGCCAAGGATCGACGTACGACAGAATGACATTCAAACTTCTCTCGGATCGTGGTCCGATCTGGTGGGGTGCCATGCAGCAACTGAAGCAGAATCCTACTTTGTGCGGCATCCCAGCGCCGGAGTTTGTGATCCGCTCCCTCGGCAAGGAAGCGATCTGGCCCTACAGCACGCACAGCATCCTGCTCGATCCTCTGCTGCGGCTTGGCCTCGTGGCGGGACCGATTCTGCTCCTTATCCTGTTTCATGCCGTGATGGTGTCGAGAATCGCAACCGCGAGGGAGACCGATATCGGCATTGCCGTGCTGGGGCTCGCCGTCATCAGCAACATCGTCCTCGGAGGGGCCACGCTTCCATACATGCTCAACGAGCGTGCCGCGGAGCACATCTACATGGCGGCTGGTCTTCTTGGCGTGTATGGACTCCGGCAGGGGGCGGCTCGGACGGTTCCAAAGCGTACCGGGATGCAGTTCCCCCCACCGCCCCAGGCACTGCCCGCGGTATAAGTCATGGCACCGGATCACGCCACATCGCCGTCCGCCGTCTCGATCGGCTTCGTCTGGGAAGGGCTACCGATGTACGCTGCCCGGGAGATCCGGGCTTTGGCGGGATTCGAGAATCTGGCCGTTACGGTCGTCGGCAGCAGGCCTCCATTCCCGACAGCTGAGATCGACCGGACGACCCCCTTTCCCATCCACTGGTATGACGGCAATGCCGACCTGCCATCGTGGGCTGATATCACGCCCCGGACGCCCGACATTGTGTTCTCCTCCGGCTGGGCATTCCCTCTCTGTAAGAGGCTTGCCGCGGAGGCGAAGCAGCAGGGCTGTGCGGTCGTCTGCATGGCCGACAATCGCCTGCGGTACACGGCCCGGCAGTTTCTCGGATCCGTCCGGTTCCGGCTGGGCCTGCGTCGTAGGTTTGACCGCTTCTTCGTGCCTGGCCAGGGGGGCCGCAGCCTGATGCGATTTTTCGGCGTGCCGGAAACGCACGTGCGAGAAGGTCTGTATGGCGCCGACCCCGCGCTATTCAACGCCGCGACCCCGGCATCCAGCCGGTCGAAGACGATTCTCTTCGTGGGCCAAATGATCGAGCGGAAGGGCGTCGATGTGCTTCTCGAAGGCTTTCGGGCCTCGGGGCTCGAGTCGCAGGGGTGGCGACTGCGATGCATCGGAGATGGGCCACTCGCGGCACAGGCCGCCGCGACTTCGGGCTGCGAACATCTGCCATTCTGCGATGCGGCGGAAGTGGCCGGGCATCTGGCCGACGCTCGGCTCTTCATCCTGCCCAGCCGCAACGACAACTGGGGCGTGGCGCTGCACGAGGCTGCGCTGTCCCGATGCCTGCTCGCCGCATCCAGTACGGTCGGCGCGACATCCGAGCTGATGCCGGAGGATTCGCCGCTGAAGTTCGCCCCCGGCAGTGCCGTTGCCATTCGCGACGCGTTGAAGCACGCGAGCGGGCTCACAGACGAGGTGACCGACTCTCTCGCCGACGCGGCGCACGCTCGGGCGGGCAACTTCGGACCAGCCCGTTTTGCGCGGGAGTTGGCGGGGTTCGTGGCAGATCTCACCGGCGTGCGGTTGACGACTGGCCGGTCGCCCGAGGTCGGTCAGGCCCGCGACGGGGCTGCGATCGGAGTAACCTGCCGGCCGTAGCCATGCGTGTGCTGCACGTCATCACCGGGCTCTGGAAAGACACTGGGGGCCCCTCCGAGGTCATCCCCGCGATCTGTACCGCCATGGTCGATGCGGGCGCGGCTGTAACGCTGGCAACACTCGCTGGCGATTCCGCCCAGTCGGTAGAAGATGCAGCAGCGCACGGCGTTCGCGTCTTGAAATTCCCGCCGAGTTTCCGCCACACGATCTGGTATAGCAGCGAACTGCATCGCCGAATCCAGCAGCTCGCGTCTGAGCACGACATCCTGCACATCCACGGCATCTGGCAGTTTCCCGACTGGGCGGCGGCGGCCGCGGCCCGCCATGCGGGCGTGCCCTATGTGATCACGCCCCACGGCTCGTTGCAGCCGGCACGACTCAGGAAGAGCTGGCTCAAGAAGCGCGTCTCTGCCGTGCTCGCCGACCGGGCCATGCTCAACCAGGCAAGCTGCCTGCACGCGACGGCGCCAGACGAGGCCGATGCGTTTCGCCTCTACGGATATCGCGGCCCGGTCGCCATGATCCCCAACGGCATCACGGCTGCCGGGCCGATCGAGTCCGACCGCGCCGCCCTGCTCGCTGCCGCGTTTCGCCGCGACTTTCCGGAAACGCAGGGCCGCCGTCTGCTACTGTTTCTCTCTCGCATCGAGCCGATCAAGGGGGTGATGACCCTCGCGCGGGCATGGGCCGAGTGTGCCAGCCAGTTTCCCGACTGGCATCTCGTGGTGGTCGGCCCGGATGAACGGTCGCATCTGCAGGAGGTGCTGGCAATCCTGCGGGAAGGCGGTGTCCTCGACCGCACCACCATCACGGGTCCACTGTATGGTGACCGCAAGACGGCCGCCTATCTCGCGAGTGAACTCTTCGTCCTCCCAACGATCAGCGAGAATTTTGGTCTGGTGATCGGAGAGGCGCTGTCGCACCGAGTGCCGGTGATCACCACGACCGGCGCCCCCTGGCCGGGCATCGTCGAGCATGACTGTGGCTGGTGGATCGCGCCGTCGCAGCATGCCCTCGCCGACACGCTCCGCGAAGCTCTGCCGCTTCCGCGAGCGGAACTGGCTGTCAGAGGAGAGCGTGGGGCGGCGTGGATCGCCAGGGATTTCACCTGGGAGGCGGAGTCGCGGCTGCTCCTCGAGACCTACGAGTGGCTGCTCGGCACTGGGGCAAGCCGGCCAGACTTCGTGTCGTTTGATCGTGTTGATCGCACGGAGAAGCCATGAGTGGAAGCGACGGGATCCCCCGGCTCGCGCCGGGGGCTTGTATTGGGATGACGTTGATCACCCGGCTCGCGCCGGGGGCTTGTATTGGGATGACGTTGATCACCCGGCTCGCGCCGGGGGCTTGTATTGGGATGACGTTGATCCCCCGGCTCACGCCGGGGGCTTGTATGAGGATGCGGCGCTAGGATGAGGATCGCCTACATAGGCCCGATCTCCCTGCATCTCCTACAGGATGAGGGCGTTGACGTTACCTCGACTCCAACGGGCTTTCAGTATGCGTTCGGTGCGTATCTCGTGCGTGAGTATCTGCGGCGCGGCCACGAGGTCTCCGTCGTCACCACGATCCACCGCCTCCCGTCACCCTACTCCTGGTCGAATGACCGACTCAGCATTGACGCCGTCCCCACCCGACGCGGCTACCTGTTCTGTCTCGATGCCTTCCGGAGAGAACGTCGGCAGATGATCGCGGCCCTGTCCCGCAGCCAGCCGGACGTGGTTCATGCCCAATGGACCTACGAGTTTGCCCACGCTGCGTTGGGAAGCGGGTTTCCAACCCTCGTGACCGCACGGGATTCGCCCCGCCAGATCTACAGGCATTCTCCGTCGGCATACACGCTCTACAAGAAGTTCTACGGCGACTGGCTGATTCCACGGATTCCCCATATCACGGCCGTGTCGCCCTACATGCGGCAGGAACTCATCGACTGCTACACGTTGCAGTCCGCCCCGTTGGTCATTCCCAACGGCATCCGGCCGGAGGTCTTCGCCTCCGCCGAGCAGATGCGTCCCGCGCGGCCGTTCACGTTCACCACCGTCGCCGGCTGGGATCCGCGGAAGAATCCCCAGCCGTTGCTGACTGCGTTTGCTGAGTTGTTCAGGCGGCACCCCGATTGTCGGCTGCACTTGATCGGAAGGGGCTTCGAGCCCGGCGGTCCAGCAGCGAAATGGGCCACTGGCAGGGGTTTCTCCGCAGGCGTGCTCTATTTAGGGCATCTGTCGCACGCCGACGTGCTGCGACATCTCCGTGACCACACCGACGCCTTCGTGCATCCGACCCTGGAGGAGTCCTTCGGGTCGTCCATTCTCGAGGCAATGTCGCAGCGGCTGCCCGTGATCGCGGGCGCGGATTCCGGTGCGGTCCCCTGGATTCTCGATGATGGTCGCGTTGGCATGCTGGTCGATGTCACCTCGCCGGAATCGCTACGCAGCGGCATGGAGAGGGTGATGACGGACGCGGTCCTCCGGGAACGCTACGCTCGGGAGGGATTTGACCGCGCGGCGTCGTCGTTCACGCTCGCCACCGTGGCCGAGCAATACCTGTCGGTTCTCGGCGACGTCCAATCGGGAAGAGACACTGCGGCTGTGAGCACTCTGCAATGCCCCCTCTGAGCCACGTCTTGCCCCGCACGTTTCGTCGCTTCCTGCTGAAGCTCTTCTATGTGCCATGGATGCTGCGGGATGCCTTCATGTGCGGGCTGTGGGGCCTCCCCTGGCATCCCACCTGGCGGTTTTACGGGCTGCCGCGGATCCAGACGCGGACGCGGGGCTCGATCCGAATCGGCACGCACTTCTCGGCAAACAGCCACTGGCGATACAACACGGTCGGCATCTTTCAGCCGGTGACGCTCAAGACGGTCACCTACGAGGCCACGATCACGATCGGTCGAAACGTCGGGGTCTCCGGATGCACGATCTCGGCCGCTGAACGGATCGTGATCGAGGATGACGTGCTCATCGGGGCCGGCTGTCTGATCGCCGACAGCGACTTTCATCCGATCGCCTACGCGGATCGCGACATTCCTGAAAAAACCCTGAATGCGCCCATTCACATCGCCGCGGGCGCCTTCATCGGGGCCCGTTCGATCGTGTTGAAGGGGGTGACAATCGGCCGGGGCTCCGTCATCGGAGCCGGCAGCGTCGTCACCCGAGACATTCCCCCAGGCGTCATCGCGGCCGGAAATCCAGCCCGTGTGATCCGCCAGATAGAGCCATGACGAATCGACTCCCGATCACCGTCGTGGTGCCTACGCTCAATGAGGAGCAGATGCTCGGAGCGTGTCTGTCGCGACTCACACGATTCGCGCAGGTCGTTGTGGTTGACTCGGGCTCGAAGGACCGCACTATCGAGATCGCGAAGGCCCATGGGGCGGAGGTGCTCGCGTTTGAGTGGAACGGCCGGTTTCCGAAGAAACGCAACTGGACGCTTGCCAACCACGAGTTTCGCACGCCCTGGGTGTTCTTCCTCGATGCCGATGAACTGGTGTCAGATGCCTTCTGCGACGAGCTGGCCGCGACGTTGCCGATAACGAACCACGTCGGTTTCTGGGTCTCCTACACGAACTGGTTTCTCGGCCGCAAGCTCCACCACGGCGGGGCCAACCGCAAGCTGGCACTCTTCCGGGTGGGCGCTGGCGAGTATGAGCGGATCGACGATCAGCGGTGGAGCAGCCTCGACATGGAGGTGCACGAGCACCCTGTTCTCGTGGGATCGACCGGTGCTATCCAGGCCGTGCTGGAGCACAAGGATGACCGGGGCTACGCTCGGTGGCTTGCCAAACACAACGATTATTCAACCTGGGAGGCGCATCGGCTGCATGCCCTCCTGCGGGCGAAGGGTGAAGCAGGGCAACCAAAGCTCACGTGGCGGCAAAAGGCGAAGTACCATGGGGTAGGCCGGTTCTGGTTTCCCTGGGCACAGTTTTTCTACGGCTACGTCGCCAAGGCTGGATTCCTCGATGGCTATCCGGGCTTCGTCTATGCCTGTTCGAAGGCAGTCTACTTCTGGAATATCGGTGTGAAGGTTCGTGAGCTCAGGGCGACCGCCGACAAGGCGTCGCCTATCAACGGAGGAGATTGCAAGTGAACAAGCGGGTCGTGGTAGTGGCTGGCGGTGGCGGATTCATCGGTGGCCATCTCGTCAAGAAGCTGCTCGATCTCGGCACCTGCCACGTGCGGGCGGTCGACATCAAGCCGCTCGAAGACTGGTATCAGGTGTCGCCGGCCGCCGAAAACTTCGCCGGCCCTGCCGATGGCGATGCCCGCGACTTTCGCGTTTGCCGCACGGTATGCCGCGGCGCCAGCGACGTCTACCAGCTGGCGGCCGACATGGGAGGCATGGGGTTCATCGAGAACAACAAGGCCCTCTGCATGCTCAGCGTGCTCACCAACACCCACATGCTCCTGGCGTCGCAGGAGGCGGGCGTGAAGCGGTTCTTCTTCAGCTCGTCCGCGTGTGTCTACAACGCCGAGAAGCAGGTGAATCCCCATGTGACGGCCCTGGCGGAGGCAGACGCCTATCCCGGGCTACCGGAAGACGGGTACGGCTGGGAAAAGCTGTTCAGCGAGCGGATGTGCCGGCACTTTCGCGAGGACTTCGGTATCCAGACACGGGTCGCGAGGTTCCACAACGTCTATGGGCCGAATGGCACATGGCGGGGCGGCCGCGAGAAGGCTCCCGCTGCCGTCTGCCGCAAGGTGATCGCAGCCAAGGCGTCGGGTGACCACTCGATCGAGATCTGGGGCGACGGCACACAGACCCGTTCGTTCATGTATATCGACGACTGCGTCGAAGGCATCGGCAAGATCATCGATTCTCAGATCTACGAGCCGATCAACCTGGGATCGAGCGAACTGGTGACCATCAACCAATTGGTCGATATCGCCGAGGAGATTGCGGGCATCAAGCTGAAGCGGCATTACAAGCTCGACGCGCCCCGCGGCGTGGCGGGCCGCAACAGCGACAACACCAAGATCAAGTCGTACCTCGGCTGGGAGCCCTCGATTTCGTTGAAGCAGGGCATCGCGGCGACCTACCGTTGGATCGAGGAGGAGTTCCGCAAGGAATGCAACGCCGCTGACGCGAGGAGTCTGGCCACGAGCGGGTATAGCCATGGCTCGAAGCCCATCCCGGGGGATGGCTACGTTGCCGAGTCGAAGCACATGGATACCTGGCGGCAGGGCATTCCGGTCGGCTACGGAAAACCTGGTTGAGTCCAATCCGCCGTGGACGGTGATCGATTCGGCATTCTGACGATGTCTGGCAAACCAAAGACGCTGCTGATCATCACGCAGGTGTATGTACCCGACCCTGCGGCGGTTGGGCAGCAAATTACCGATGCCGCCCGGGAGATGGTGCGCAGGGGCTGGCGGGTGGTGGTTTACACGTCGGCACGCGGGTACGACGACCCGAGCAAGCGCTATCCGAGCAGCGAGATTCTCGACGGTGTTGATGTCCGCCGGCTGCCATTGTCGAGCTTCGGCAAGCGATCGATCCCTATCCGACTGCTTGCCCAAGCCTGCTTCATGGTGCAGGCAATCGTCCTGGGGCTGTTCACCCGCAGGCTCGGGCTGGTGCTGGTGAGCACGAGCCCGCCGTTTGCGGGCATTGGTGGGGCGATGCTCTCCTGGCTGCGTCGCGTGCCGCTCGTCTGGTGGGTGATGGACCTCAATCCCGACCAGATGGTGACGTCGGGAAAGTTATCACCACGGTCGGCGGTGGCGAGAGCCTTCGACTGGATGAACCGGGTCACGCTTCGCAGGTCGCGGGCGATCGTCGTCATGGACTGGTTCATGCGGGATCGGGTGATCGCAAAGCTCGATGTGCCCGGGAAAATTCACGTCCTACCGCCGTGGCCGCACGAGGACGTGCTGCAGGCGGTGCCGAGCCGTCCGAACGCCTTTCGCGACGAACATGGTTTTGGTGACAGATTCGTCGTGATGTATTCCGGCAACCATGGCATCCAGAATCCGTTGAAGACGCTCCTCGACGCCGCCCGCTTGCTCGAGGAGCGGGAAGATCTGCTATTCGTGTTCATCGGGGGCGGCGCCGGCAAGAACGATGTCGAACGGCGGATCGCGGAGGGAGCCAGAAACATTCGGTCGCTGCCGTTCCAGCCGCTTTCCCGGATCGGAACGAGCCTCTCAGCCGCCGACGTCCACGTCGTGAGTCTGGCCAACGAGGCCGTGGGGGTGATCCATCCCTGCAAGATCTATGGCGCGATGGCCATCGGCAGGCCGGTGCTGTTTTTTGGTCCCAAAGCATCGCACGTCGGCGACATTTTCCAGGCCGGCGACATCGGCAGGGTCATCACCCATGGAGATGCCAGCGCGGCGGTCGCAGCGATCCGCGAACTGGTGTCGTTGGGCGAAGATGGCCGGGAGGCGATGGGAAGCCGAGCCACCGGGATCGTTTCCACATCCTTTTCCAGTGCCGGACTGCTCACTCGCTTCTGCGACATCCTCGACGATGCCGGACGGCCGTCGCGATGAAGTCGCTGGCGTTGTTCCGCGGCCCGCGTCGCTACCGCAGCGGAGACGACGCCTTTTCGCAGGCGTTCGCGAATGCCATGGCCCCCTACTTCTCGCCCGTGACACTGTCTGAAATATCTCCCCAGTGGCACGACGACCTGTTGGAAACGTTTCCCATCTCGCTCATACCGTTTCGCCACGGGATCTACAACCGCACCCTGCGGCCGATGATGATTCGTGCGGCCGTAGGGCGACTGGCTCCGGGCGGCGTGGTCTGCGTGCGCGATGAACTCTGGCGCGGAGATGCGACGGCCGTGTTTGAACGCGAGATCGCGAGGCACAATACCTACATCTACAACTTCTTCGACAACTGGTTCGCCGTGCCGCATCTGGCCCAGCGGGCAAAGGTGCGATGCGAACTGGCCGAGGCCATCATCGTGCCCACCCTGCGGCTCAAGGAGATCTGTGAGGACTCCTATCCGCGGAAGCCAGTGTTCGCCATCGAGGAGCCGGTGGATTGCAGCCGTTTCGATGCCGCCGCGACTGAGAAGGCAGATGTGCCCACGCTCGTCTGGGCTGGGAGTCCGTTCAGCCAGACCGAATTGGTTGGGATGCGGGACATCCTCGCCGCCGTGCATGGTGTGCGACCGTTCGACCTCATCGTCCTCTCGGGAGACCGCAAGCCGGCGCTGTCGCTCCCGATCCCGTGGAGGTGGGTGCCGTTTTCGCCAGCCAACGAACAGGAGTTCATCCCGCGAGCCTGGGCCGGCTTCTGCCGATTGGGCACCGACGACTACGCGTTCGCGAAGGGGTGTTACAAGACCAAGGTCTACATGGCGGCGGGCACGGTGCCGGTCGTGACAGACATCGGCCACGCCCGGCAGGTGTTGCACGCCGCGAGGGCGGGGTTCCTCATCAAGGAGAACGACCCCCGGCAGTGGATCGACATGCTCGTGCAGCTGCTCTCGTCTCGGGATACGGCGATTCGGGAAGGTGGCAGGGTGAGGGATTTCGCACGCGAGCGGTTCGCTTACGGTTCTATCGCGGCGGACTGGGCCGGAGCGCTTCAGAAGGTCTGCTAGGGAGCAGGACAGCAGCATGCGATATCGACCAGAGATAGACGGGCTACGGGCCATCGCGGTGGCGGCGGTCATCCTGTTTCATGCCGGCTTCGCCCTGTTCAGTGGCGGCTTCGTCGGCGTGGACGTGTTTTTCGTCATCAGCGGGTTTCTCATCACGTCGATCATTGTCGAGGAGCTGAAAACGGGCCGGTTTTCGGTGCTCAGGTTCTATGAACGGCGTGCGCGACGCATCCTGCCCGCGCTGTTTACGGTCATGGCCGCCTGCGTGCCCTTCGCCTACCGTCTGCTCAGTCCGGATGACCTCAAGGATTTCGCCCAGAGCCTGGCGGCGATCTGCCTGTTTGCCTCCAACGTCCTGTTCTGGGGCGAGAGCGGCTACTTCGACACGCAGGCCGAACTCAAGCCCTTGCTGCATACGTGGAGCCTGGCGGTCGAGGAACAGTTTTACGTCATATTTCCCCTGCTACTCCTGGCGGCGTGGCGGCTGGGACGAGGCGTTCTTCTATCGCTGATCGGTGCGATCGTGATGGCGAGTTTGTACATATCAGTTGATGAGGTGCGGAACTTTCCATCTGCGGCGTTCTATCTCCTGCCGTCCCGGGCCTGGCAGTTGCTCGTGGGGGCGTTGGCATCGTTCGTGGCAGACCGTTGGCGCACCGTAGACGGCAAGGGATCATTGGGCCCGATCGCCGGCGAGGTCGTCGGCTGGGGTGGTATGGCGATGATCATTCTGGCCCTGTTCCTATTTGACGAACGGACGCCATTTCCCGGTTTCAATGCCGCGTTGCCAACTCTGGGCACGGCGTTGGTCCTGCTGGGTGCGTCGGACCGCACGACCGTGGGACGGATGCTGGCATGGAGGCCGCTCGTGGGCCTCGGCCTGATCAGCTACAGCGCGTATCTCTGGCACCAGCCGTTGTTTGCGTTCACGAAGCACGCGTTGCTCGCCGACCTGCCCCCCGATCTCGCGATCGTGCTCTCCGCCGTGACCATTGTGCTCGCCTGCCTCAGTTGGCGGTATGTCGAGCAGCCGTTTCGTGATCGCAGTCTGATCAGCCGCGGTGCGGTGTTCGCGCTGTCGGCTGCCGGCATGGCGGCCTTCGTGGGGCTCGGGTTCATCGGGCATCGCATGAGCGATCGCATTACGCAGATACGGCTGCAGAGCGTCGAGCCCGCCCTGCGATCGCAGTTTCGCACCCGGGAGTCGCTCGTGGCCGATCGCAATGCGTTCGTGGCGCAGTTCCTACCCGAGGCAGGAAAAGATTTTTCCACCGACCAAGCGACGAAAAAAGTCCTCATCCTCGGAGACTCTGTCTCCGAGGACCTCTACAGTGCCCTGCTGGTGAACAGTGAGTTGTTTCCTGGCATCGAGTTTCGTCGGCTGATGCTCGACGAGCCCTGCATGCAGGCGGCGGCGCTCCTCGTCGCCAAGGGGGAACTGCCGGCGTCCATCGATGAAAAGACATGCCGAGTGGCCCTCGAGCGATTGCGGGATGGGCCGCTTCTGAAGGCCGCGGATGTGATTGTGCTCTGCTCGAATTGGCCCCGCTATATCACGCACAGCACGCACGAAGGCGGGATTGCATTGGCCGAGGCATTGGCGGCGAAGGGCAGGCAGGTGCGGATCGTCGGGCTGATGTCGCTCCAGGAAGCGTCGTCAACGGCGTTCCTTGCCATCAAGAACGGCCTCACGGTTGAGCAGTCCAACGCCGTGGCCTACCACACGGTGCAGCGAAGCAAGATCGACAAGCCAAACGCCGATGCCCGTGGCGTGGCTGGGCGGTTCGAGAATGTCCGCTATCTCGACAAGGAGGCGGTGTTCTGCGACGACGAGGCCAAGAGCATGCTGTTGTACGATGCCGATGGCCAGATGGTGTTCGCCGACAACTTTCATTTGACGACCGTCGGCGGCAGGTATTTCGGCAGGCAGATTGCGGCCCGACGCTGGTTTGACCAGCCATGATCATGCACCACTCGTTTCAGAGGCGGCTGGTTCACCCGCTGGTGGGCATCCTGCTGGGGTATCTTCTGCTCTGCGGGGCGATGCTGCCCTGGTTCCTCCATCGCGTTGCCCCAGACGCCGTCTCCTACCTCACGATTGCGAGAAAATACCGGGCCTGGGAGTTCAGCGATGCGGTCAATGGCTACTGGAGCCCGTTGCTGTCGTGGCTTCTGGCACCGCTCCTGTGCCTCGGAGCGCCGACCGAAGTAACCGGCAAGTGCCTGGAGATAGCCATTGGTGCGGGGGCCCTTTCGGCCGTCTGGTGGCTTGGCAAGCGGCTGGAACTCCCCGAGGCGGTGCGTGTCTGGACGACGCTCTCCCTCGTGCCCGCGGTGGCGATGTATGCCCTGACCGATACGACGCCAGATCTGCTCGTCGCCGCTCTGCTGGTCGTGTATATCGGCGTCGTGATCGGAGCGGATTATCCACGCTCGCTCTGGCAGGGCGCAGCCTGCGGCCTCTTGGGGGCGCTCGCCTACCTTGCCAAGGCGTATGCGTTTCCCTTCTTCCTGGCGCACTTCCTAGCGGTCTCGGGATATCTCGTCCTGCGACGCCGTTCGAGCGCGGTTGATCTCCGTCGCCTTGCGGCAGCCACGGCTGCGGGCCTTCTGGTCTTTGCCGTGGTTGCCGGCGGCTGGGCGGGCCTGCTGAGTCGAAAATATTCCCGACCCACGATCGGCACGACAGGCTCCTATCAATTCAGCCTCCGCGGTCAGGGCCATCCGACCGAGGTCGGAGGTCTGTATCCACCTGCCAACAAGCTTGCCATCAGCGCCTGGGAGGATCCGTCGGAGCTATCCATCGTTCCACGCCCGCCCGGGGCCAAGCCACCGGCGAGGCCGCGGCCCAAGGTGGTGCCAGCAGCCGTGCCCAAGGCGAAGCCTTTCCTTCCCGATGGGCCAATCAGCCGCCTTGTCTATCGGATTTACTCCAACGCCATCCGGTACATGGGAACGCTCTTCCGGCTCTCGCCGTTGTCGCCAGTCATTCTGCTGGGGCTATTGATTGCGTGCTGGAACGTGCCGCGTGGCGGTGAGCGCGACCGCTGGGTGATCCTGATCGGCACGATGCTTCTCTACCCGGCTGGCTATCTGTTGATTTTCATCAACGAGCGATTTTTCTGGCTGATCACGTTCCTGCTGTCTCTCTCGGCGGGCTTACTGACCACGGTCCTGCCGGTCCTACGTCGCAGACCGTGGAGCACCTGCTGGGCGGTCGTGGTGGCCGTGTCTCTCTCGCTCTGGCCGGCCTGGCTTCTGATTCGTCTTGGGCACCATGTCCTGGAAGAGACGCCGGCAGTAGCGGCACAACTGCGGCCCACGATGCCTCCCGGCACGCGGATCGCGTCTGATCTCGAGTGGGGCATCACGAACAGCATCGCCTTTCATCTCGACGCCCGGTATTACGGACTCCTGCGGCCCGATGCCTCCGCCGATGAGCAGCAGCAACAGTTGCGGCAGCATCGAATCGAATATCTGTTGGTCTGGGGCGATCCTGCCTGGTGTCCATTTCTCAAGTCCGCCCGTGAGGTGACGATCAATCACGTCGCCGGTGGACCACAGACGCGATGGCCACGCGTTTTCAAGTTGGAAGCTCCTCGCGATCCCGAATCGACAGCGAAAGAACCTGCGGGTCAGCCATGAACATCGCCATCATCACGCAGCCCGACTCCGCCGTCATTCCGGAAAACATCGCCAAGCTCGCGGTTCTGCCTGGCGTCGCGATCAAGACCGTCGTCGTTCTCGACGTGAAGGGGGCCCTCGCCAACAAACGCGGCTATTTCCTCCAAGGCTTCGGCGTGTGGCAGTGCTTCAACCTCTTCGCGAAGCTGAACAGTCAGAGGCTCTCTGCGGTGATCCGCCGTGCCGTCGGGGGCCGGGTTCGGCCGGGGGAGGGCATGTCAGTGCAGCAGCTTGCGGAGTATTTGTCAGTGCCCTGCGTTTCGACCACCGAACTGCATTCGGAACAGCTGCTGACCTCCCTCGAGTCTCTCGATCTCGATCTGATCGTCTCGTTCTCGGCACCGATCGTCTTCAAGGAACGGCTGCTGAGGTTGCCGCGAAACGGCTGCATCAACCTGCACTGCTCCCTCCTTCCCCGCTATGCCGGCCTCTTGCCGAGTTTCTGGGTGCTCTACCATCATGAGCCGCAGACAGGAGCCACCGTGCACTATATGGACACGCGGATCGACAACGGCGGGATCCTGGGGCAGGAGGTCGTCCGCATCGCGACGGGTGCTACGATGCTCGACGTGATTCGCACAACAAAGCGGGTCGGCGGTGATCTGATGGTGCAGGTCGTTCAAGGGATCGCTGCGGGCACGGTCTCCGAGAAGGAGAATCGCGAGGCGGACGGTTCCTACTTTGGGTGGCCGACCGTCGAGCAGATGCGGCAGTTTCGTCGGCAGGGAGGCAGGCTCTCGTGAAGCGCTACGCGGTTCTCAGCATGGACGTCGAGGACTGGTACCACCTCGATTATTTTGCCGGACTCGCCCCAGATCGCTCGTCGAGCATGCTCGATGGACTCGATGTCTACCTGTCGCTGCTCGAGCGGCATTCGATCCGCACGACCTTCTTTGTCTTAAGCGAACTGGCGGAGCATCTGGGCGGCACGCTCAGGTCGATGGCGGCGGCTGGTCACGAAATCGCCTCGCACGGCGTAGCCCACAAGCGGCCCCTGAAGATGACCGTCGATGCCTTCGCGGACGATCTGCGGCAGAGCAAGGCCCAGCTGGAAACTGTCGTGCAGCGACCTGTGGAGGGATTCCGTGCGCCATGCTTCAGCATGGACCGCACGAGACTGGAGGAGGTGCGAAAAGCGGGCTTTACATACGATTCCAGCCGCATCGACTTCACGGGGCATCCCCTCTACGGAAGCTTAAACGTCGATGACTTCGAGACTGTCTCTCCGGGGCATTCCGTCCAGCACGACTTTCACGAATTCGAGGTGAGCACGCTGCCCGTGCTGGGCAAGAGGCTGCCGGTCTCGGGCGGCGGCTACCTGCGGATTGCCCCCTGGGCCATCATGCGGCCGCTGATCCAGTCGTATATTTCAACCAATCCCCTCTACGTCCTCTACATCCACCCCTTCGAACTGTCGCCGCGTCCGCTGCCCGCCACCGCGGCGAAGCTCTCCTTCCCGCAGCGACTGCGGTTTGGGCTGGGGCGGGCCGGTGTGGTGAGGAAACTGGAGAAGCTCATTCGGCTCCTGAAGCATGGCGGGTTTTCATTCGTGACCCTCCGGGACCTGTGCCAGCAGTCGGTGGGGCCGGCGTGAGGATTCTTGTCACGGGTGGATCGGGGTATCTCGGCTCGGCGGCCGTTGCGGCGCTGCGGGTTCGCGGCCACGATGTCATGACGATCGGCCGTCACCCGGGCGTCGATGCTGCCGTCTGCGATCTCACCGACGCGGACGCTGTGCATAAAGCCGTGCGTGCGGTGGGCGACTGTGACGCCGTCGTGCATCTTGCCGCCCGGGCTCACGACTTTCGCGGGCTCTCCCTCGACGACTTGCTGCTGGCCAATTCCGCCACGACACGCAATCTCATCGCTGCGTTGCGTGCCGAGGGACGAACCGCTGGAGTCAGGTTCGTGCATGCATCCTCCGTGGCTGTGTATGAACTGCTCGACACAAAGCAAAGGATGACCGCCGAGCAGGCACCCTACGCTGCCTCGAAACTGCAGGCGGAGCAGTTGCTGTACGCCGCGCCCTTTCGAAGCCTGTGCGTGCTGCGATTCGCACCGATGTATGACAGCGGCCACCTCCAAGACGTAGCGAAGCGTGTGTTCCTGCCCGGCACACGGGTGAAATTGCGGCTCTGCCCGCCGCCAGTGCATAGCCTGTGCTCGCTCGATCGGGCGGTGCAGGCTATCGTGTCGGCCGTGGAAACAGCGTCGCCGGGGCGACAACTCGCGAACGTGGCCGATGCCACGCCCGCCAGTCAACATGACTTGCTCGAATGGTTTCCCGGAAGTGCCCTGCCCGTGCCAACGTCGCTGGTGCGCACCCTCGCAAGCGCGGTCGGTATGTGTGGCACGAAGGGACGCAAGGTGTCGCGGCTGATCGACAAATTCGTCCGCTCGAGCATCTACCCCGAGCCGGATTGGAAGCCGACGCTCGCGTGGCTAGGCGTCAGCGGCCGGCCGTAGACCCCGGGCTGGCACGCCGGCCGAGCGTCTCGATAAAGGCCAGGATTTTCTCGGCCTGTGTCCGCCAGGTAACGCCTGTGACAGTGGCCCGGGCACGGCTGCCCATGGCGGCCCGCTCCTCGGCTGGAACCGCCACCGAACGTTCGATGCATCGTGCGAGACCCTCCGGGGTCTCATCTGCAAGCACGATCAAGGCGCTGCCATAGTGCTCGGCCACGTCTGACGTGGCCGTGGACAGGATGGGCCGGCCGGCCGCCAGGTATTCCATGAGCTTCGACGGGAAGTTGTAGCGATTTTCCAGCAGCCGGGATGGCCGCGGATTCACGAGCAGCGCCGCCTTCTGCAGCATCTCGCTGTATTGCTCCTCGGTCACGAATCCAAAAAATCGGATGCGGGGATCCGAGGAGGCCTGCTGCTTCAGGCGTTCCTCCAGCGTGCCCCGGCCGCTGAACCAAAACTCGAGCGTCGGGTCGGTCACGTGCGGGATGGCGTCGAGCAGCAGATTCACACCGGCGGGCTCCGAGAGGGCGCCGGCGAAATAGATGGCGTGGGCGGCGGGCTCCGCTGGCGGCTGGGGCAGATCGAGGAGGTAGGAGGCCGGCGGCCTGACCATCCGCATCGAGGGTTTGCCCTGCCGGAAATCGTTGGTCGTGTGCGAGGAAAACACGATCGTGCCCGGAGACAGGCGAACCATCAGCGTTTGGAGCCAGTTCCGCAGCCTCGTGACCGGTGGCTGACCGGCTTGGGAGCAGGTGAGATCGGCGACGATCGTCGCGACGGGAATGCCAAACCACCATCCCGCGAGGAGCGCCGGTGCCGTGAATCGCGTGAGCGGGTTGGCGACGAGAATGGCGTCGGGCCGTCCGTCGGGCCAGCGGCCAAACAGCCGCCGCATCATCGACCAGACCTGCGTGAGGATCTGTACCGGCCCCAGCGCGAACGACGGCAGTTCCTCGATGACCACGCCTTCCTCGATGACGCTGCGTTTGAATGGTCGCCGTCGGGGCCGTGCCTTGAAGGCGGAGCAGCCGGGCAGACTCAGACCAGTCACGCGGATTCCACCACATTCATGCACGCTCTGCATAAGCTCAAGCTGCGTCGTGTTGTGTGCCGCCGACGCCCAGCGATTCTTCGCGCAGTCCTCGGCTGCTTGCATCGATCCGATGAACACGAGATGCTTCACGGGACTGCTCCACTCACCGAGGGATAACACTGCCGGATACGTTGCCGACCGACGGTTCGAGTCAAATGTTCAATCCTACGTTCGATGCTCCTTCCTTGGCCAACGGTGCTCTGCACGTCCAGCATCCAGCACCTCCGCGTAGACCTCGGCGTAGTGCCGTCCAACCACCCGCGAATCCCATAAACGGCACGCCCGTTCGCGGGCCGCAGCGTTCAGGTTGGGGCCAGCCGTTTTGGCTCCCAGCACCCACTCGATTCCGGCCGCCAGGTCCTGTACATCGAATGGCTTCGCGAGGTAGCCCGTCTCGCGATGGGCGACGATGTCGGCCAGCCCGCCTGTATTGAATGCAACGACGGGGGTCGCGCAGGCGTGGGCCTCCGACGCCGTCTGGCCGAAGGCCTCGAGCCGGGAGGGCACGGCCACCGCGTCGGCGGCGCTGTAGAGCAGCCGAAGTTTCTCGTCGTCGTGCAGGTAGCCGGTATGACGCACAGGAAAGCCCAGTAGAGTTTCGTGCGTGGGGGCCAACTGTCCGAAGACGACCAGTTCCAGGCCGTTCAGTTCCGGTTCATCGATGCGGCCCCGCAGGTGCTGCAGGGCGTCGCGTAGAAGATCGAACCCCTTGCGGGGATCCTCGTCGCCACCCAGCGCGCCGAAGAGCAGGATCGGTGCATTCGGAGGGAGGTTCAGCTTCTGCCGGGCAAGCAGCTTGTCTGCCGGCCGCCAGATCTTCGTGTCGATGGGATTGGGGATCACGGTCACGGGCCAGTCTCGCATGAGCGCGCTCTGCTCCACGCAGCCCGCGAGCCAGCGGCTGGGCGTGACGATCTGGAACGGCCGCCGCCAGTGCCGCTGCTTGCGCCGCCACGTCCAGCGGTCGAGATCGAAGCCCGACTCACGGGGCGGCCGATTTGCGGCAGAGTATCCATCGCGATAGCGATGGTCTTCGGTGTAGTGCTCCGCGCCAGAGAAGGCCCACATGTCGTGCAGGGTCCAGATGACTGGCTTCGTGAGCCGGCCGATGTCCGCGATCGACATCATCTCGCAGTTGATCCAATGCAGATGGATGACATCTGCTGGAGAGGCATTGAGGCGGCTCGCCCAGCGTGACGGAATGCAGGCGGGGGAATGAAGCCCGGGGCTGCCCCCCTTCAGCAGGCTCTGCCACGGAGCGGCGAGGAAGCGGCGAGCCTTTCCCAGGAGTCGTCCGGGGGCCGTGGCCGGGCCGACCACCGTCGGGTCGGAGAGGGCGGCCCTGTTCACACGCAGCGTCGAATCGACCCCCACGCCACGAACAGCATGGTGAATGCGATGGGCCGCACGGGCGGCGCCGCCGATGGAGTCGGAGTAGTTGAGGTGAACGATCTTCATGAATGGACGGACGTCCGAGCGGCCTCGCCGTACCGAAAAAACTGTGATGTTAGAATAAATCGGTGTGACCGTGCGAAACAGCCTCTTCCCCCGTGCCGCCTGCCGTGCCATGCCCATGAAGTCCCGCGACGACTCGACGCCAGCAACGGCGGCCGCGCAGGCAGGAGCGGAGATCGTGCTGCCTCCGGCGTATCGGGTGCTGCCGACGAGTGAGCCGTTTTATGTGCCGGGGTTTGAAAAGCAGCGCTATCCGCAGTGCTATGTCTTTGCTCCCGAACCGGTCGACTGCGGCGCGTGGTTCGAACGCTTTACGGGCCGAGTGTTGCAGGCCGTGGGCTCGAGCTATCTGCCGGTCTGCCGGATGAGCGACGGAGAGTTTCTGCTGCTGTTTGGGTTTCAGCCCCCGAGCGTTCGCCATCCCCTGCTGCGTCGGTGGAGGATTCAGCTGTCGCAGGCCCGGCACATGATACGGCAGCGTCTCGTCGGCTTTCGGGCCCAGACGGCTCCCGGAGTCTCGTCGGGCGCGATGTCCCATACAGAACAGAAAGCATTTGTCCCCACGCTCTCGGCGCGGTATCTGGAAATCGCGAAGGACGGGATTCTTGGGCTGCATCTCGGCTACGCACCGACGCCGTTTCAGGAGCACTATTTTCCAGCGGTGCGGCAGTGGCTGAAGCAGAACAACGTCACACTCACGCTCGACAACTACGCCCCCTTCTATTTCGTCTATGGCCTCCTGCGTGGGCCAGTGTTTCCCGAGCTCATTGGCGGGCGGCGGGTGTTGATCGTTCACTCGGCGACGGGCTCCAAGCGAGACGCGATCACGCGGTCGATCCAGGCGGCCAGCCCGCGTGGGATCGAATGGCTGACGATTTCTCCGAGCCGTTCGTTTGCAGACACGCTCGACCTCTCCCAGCTGCAAGACAAGCCAGACCTCTGCCTGCTCGGCGGCGGCGTCGGCAAGTCGGCGCTTTTTCCGCAGCTGCGGCCGCTCGGCATCCCCTGCCTCGATGCGGGTTTTGCCTTCGAGGTCTGGGCCGATCCCGAAAAGCAGTGGGATCGCCCCTACATGTCGCCCAATGCGTCCTTCGATCCCGCGCGGGTGCGGTTTGGCTCGGCGGCGGATCGGCGGCAGATGCGGCCGTGATGAACGCGGCCGATTACGGAATGGGGTTGAAACACGTTCCGCGAAAGCCGCAGGCCGACTTCGACACCTTCATAGGAAGATCGATGCCCAGTTCCGCCTTCCATCGTCTGCGGACTTCCCGCTCCCCGGTCCGTTCCGCGTCGTCCAGGAGGACGAAGCACCGCTCGAAGTCGAGGTGATCGCGGAGGAATGGCAACGCAGGATAACGTGCCAGAGCGATCCGATCGGTGT
>JBILKZ010000103.1:0-14185 GCA_044376405.1 Pirellulales bacterium | reverse complement strand
GGGGTTGGCAAGTTCGACGGCCGTGATGCACCGGGCGATCTTGTGATTCAAGGCTTTCTCGGCGTGCCGCCCCTGCGGCCACGGACGCGGGCGGCAATTGGTGTCACCACCTATGCGGGCCGACTGTCGCTCTGTTGCCTCTGCTCCGCCCACCCAAGTCCGCACGAGGCCGCCCGGTTGTTTCTCGATCTCGTCCGGCAGGAACTCGAGGAGATCGTGGCCGGCAGCACGGCAGTCTCCCCCGCCCTGCCAACGCCGTGACCGCCAGCGGAAGGCCCACCGGAGCAAAAGGAGCGGGCTGAATTGCGCGTTTGGCCGGATTATTGACTCGGCCCGAGCGGTCGCATAGCTTGCCGGAAAATCTACGCATTCTACCCAGACCCAACCTCTCGCAAGGATCTGTCATGTCGAGCAGTTCGATGTTTTCTCGAGTCTTTTGCGGCCGCGGCAACCGTCGTCAGAAAGTTTCCCGTGGCTCCCGGGCAACCACTCGGAATCACCGCCTGCAGTCGATCGCCCCTCAGGCCGAGCAGCTCGAACCCCGACTGGCATTGGCGAAGACCGTTGGACTGCTCGTCAACGAGACTGCCAGCGTCTCCGCGGGCTACACCCTCTTCGGCAACTCCTTCAGTCGCTCGACCCACCTGATTGACACCGCGGGCAAGGTCGTCCAGACATGGACCGGCAGCGGCGGGCAGACCTCCTCTTACCTCCTGCCCAACGGCAATCTGCTTCGCAACACGAATACGCCGGCAGGGCGAGTGTTCGGCAGTAATGGCAGCACAGGCCGTATCGAGGAACTGGCATGGGACAGTTCCGTTGTCTGGACATTCGACATGCAGACCGAGAAATACCAACTGCACCACGACGCCATCCCCATGCCCAACGGCAATGTTCTGGCGATCGCCTGGGAGCGACACACCTACGCCGAGGCGGTCGCCATGGGCCGCAATCCGGCTCTCACCAATCCCGCCACGAACCGCGAGGTCTGGTCGGAGGCAATCTTCGAAATCAAACCCGATCGCACCGATGGCATTGGCGGCGACATCGTCTGGGAGTGGCACCTCAGTGACCACCTCATCCAGAACCTGTATCCCGGCAAGCCGGACTTTGGCGCCGTTCGCCTCCATCCGGAGCGGGTGAATCTCAACTACGTGCCGACCGGCATCGGGGCCGACACCCACATCGCCGACTGGGCCCATTTCAATGCCATCGCCTACAACCCCAAGACCGACCAGATCATGGTCTCGTCTCGCGAATTCAGCGAAGTCTGGATGATTGACCACAGCACCACGACCGAGCAAGCCGCCGGCCACACCGGCGGCCGCTACGGCAAGGGGGGCGATCTTCTCTGGAGGTACGGCAACACCGCGAGCTGGAACCTCGGCACGCGGGCGAACCAGCAGCTCTACTTCCAACACAACGTCCAGTGGATCGCCGAAGGTCTACCCGGCGCCGGCAATGTCCTGCTCTTTAACAATGGATGGAACCGGGCCTCGGGTGGCTCGTTCTCCTCCGTGATGGAACTCAAGCCGATCCGCTACGGCGTTGGCCAACTCGTCTGGAACTACGCGGCCAATCCCCCGTCGCGATTCTTCGCGGCCATCGTGTCGGGAGCGCAGCGGCTCCCGAACGGCAACACGTTGATCGACGAGGGAACGACGGGCCGCATCTTCGAAGTGACTCGTACCCGCAGGATCGTCTGGCAGTACGTCAATCCCGACACGATGACCGGACCGGTCAAGCAGGGCGTCACGCCGCCGACCGTGCAGATCACTGGGCTCAACGGCACGCCTAACGTGCGCACGAACCTGACCTTCCGGGCTCTCCGCTACGCCCCGTCCTACGCTGGACTCACCGGCAAGACGTTGACTCCGCGGGGCACGATCGAGAAGTAACCGATCTTCCGCTCGCCGCCGGCTCCACCAGCTTCGTTCTGCCAGGAACGGCGTGCTGCGGCGTGGGCAACGACGCATCCAGGGCGATGTTTTTGGGCAACAGGTCGAGTGTCGACTCCTTTGTCAGGAATTCCCACGAGACCTTCTGGCCGGTTGAGGCGGCCACCCGCCCGAGGATGGCCGCCATGGAACTGTCGGCGGTCTGCCTGAGCTCCACGCTCGGCTTGCCAGTAGCGACCGACGAATGCACCATCAGCCCAGCGGCAACGGAGGCGACAACGGTTGTGTCCGACAACGACGTCATGCCCCGCTCCACCGACCACGACTCAGGCCGCCTGACGACGAGCAGGAACGACACACGCATACGCCTCCCATGCCGTGCCGATGGCGGCTAGGGCATCGAACACGCTGATCTCTCCCAGGTCGAAGGCCTCAGTCGCGGCCTTGACTTCCGCCATCGTCATGATCGCACACGTCGCCAGCGACACAGTCTCGTTCGGTACCACGGCACACTCCTTTGTAAGAACCATCCCCGATCTCAATACCAAGCTCGCTGCTTGGCGTGGGGAGACTGATACAGAACTGTCGTCGCCCGGGTATTTCACGATACGATCACCGGAGTGCCCGTCTCTTCCGTGCACGACATCCTCTCACCACCACTCCGACGCTCCGACAGCCTGATTTTCTTCTGTCACGACACGATCACAAAACCTCATCTCGGCCGTGCCGGCGACTCGTCACCACTTCACCGGTGACCAAGGGTGCCGAGCCGAAGCCGACGGGGGGGCGACTTTTTTGACTCAATCGGTCACGCTCTACGCATTCAGGGTTCAGTTCAGGGTCGAGCTTGGGGGTCCGCCCGTTGGAACGAGTGTTCCTGCCCCCATTCCGGAGCACGCCATGGATGGTTCGCATATGTCGCTGTTTCCAAGCCAGTCATGGCTTGGTTTCACGCACCATGTCAGCCCGTCTCCAGTGCCCACCGAGCTGCATCTCAGGCAGGTCAACCACCTGGCCGTGTTGATCCTGTCGGGAGCCTGCTCGAACCAGTGGATTCGTTGCGGCCAAGAGACGCGTTGCAACTCGGCGAGTGGCATGGTTGGCTTCTTTTCAGCCGACAATGAAGAACAGGCCATGGTCTCACGCACCGACACAGCTACGAAGGCGTTCATCCTCGCGATCCCCCCGGCACACCTGCAGTCCATCGCCGCTTCCGAAGGCCTGACGCCTTCCTCTGAACTGCAGGCGCGCCCGTTCTTTCACGATGCCATCATGCAGGCCCTGCTCACTCGGCTGGTCACCAATACTGCGGGAGGCAGCATCACACGCGGACTCGACGCCGAGATCGCGGCGAGGTCGCTCGTCGTACGACTCGTGGAGATCACGCAGGGCGGGACTCCCGACTGGCATGACGACTCCAGTGTTTTCGACAGCCGCACCATGGGCCACATCACCGACCACATCGATTCCCATTTGCAGCACTACATCCCCCTCGCAGACCTCGCCCTGCTCTGCAAAACGTCCTCCAGCCACTTCGCAAAGAAGTTCCGCAACTCGGCGGGATTAAGCCTGCAACGGTTCGTCAACCGAAGGCGTCTGCAGTCATCGATGGCATTGCTGCGTGCCGATTCGACCCCGTTGTCACAGATCGCCCTTGATCTGGGCTTTTCGTCCCAGAGTCACTTCACGCGGCTCTTCAGCGACATGACAGGCTTCACGCCAAGCAGCTTCCGCCGGCAAATCGGCCGCGCTTCTCAGTCTTCTTGAGTCCTGACTACTCGGAACCCGGCGCTGCAGTTCCGGCTGTCCGGCTCGGTCCAGCATCGCTCTGCGGAACGGGCACCGAGCGGGCTGAAGTTCCATGTACCTCCACGAATGACCCGCTGCGTACCCGAATCTGGACCGGTCGGATCGCCCGCGGGGGACACAGCATAGAAGGTATCCCCGTACCAATCCGCACACCATTGAAAGGCATTTCCGTACATGTCGTACAGCCCGAAGGCATTGGGCTTGGACTTCCCCACCGGCGACGTAAACACATAGTTGTCGCTGGCCCTGATCATGTATTTCCAGTCTGGGATTGTCGCTCTGACCGCGGCATCGGTCCGGTCGGCCAGTTTCCCGACTTTCTCCAGTGTCGTTGGATCATCGCCACTGGGGTAGCGCGTGGTCGAACCGGCACGGTAGGCATATTCCCACTCCGCCTCCGTGGGTAATCGGTAGGTCGTCCCTTCCTTCTTGCCGAGCCACGCGCAGAAGGCCACCGCGTCGTTCCAAGTGACGTTCACCACAGGGTGCTCGTCGGTCTGCTCGAAACCCGTGTTACGCCAGGAATACTTCTCGTCGTTGCTGAACTGCTTCTTCTCAGCATCCCAGCCCCATGCCAACAGCTTCTTATCCTTCTCCGTATCCGTCATGTACCCTGTGGCAGCGACGAATTGCCGGAACTGACCGCGCGTGACATGGTACACGCCCATGAAGAACGGCTTCGTGATTGACACGTCGTGCTGCGGGTGCTCGTTCTCGAAAAAGTTGGCTTCCAGCCCACCCCCACCGTCCGCCGGAAAATTCTCGCGGTACGTCTTGTTGAAGAACGCCGCCGTGTCCTCTGCCGACTCGCCGCTGCCCATCTTGAACGTGCCGGCCGGGATGAGCACCAGTTCCATTTTCATCCCGCCGCCAACGTCCGACACATGCCTCTTGGGCAGTTCCTGCGGCTCGCAGAGGGCGGTCCCCGCCATGGTGAAGAGCACGATGGACGCGACCGCGATGTTTTTCATCACGCGTTTTCGCTGGGGTCAAGGACCAGCGATGCCGTCAGTGGAAAAAACAAGAGCGGAGGGCATGGGATTCGAACCCACAACCCATTGCTGGGCATCTGATTTCGAGTCAGACCGCTGGCCAATTCGCTTACCCTCCGAATTGCATCTGTAATGTAGGCCGCACTCCTGCGGCGCTCAAGTTCGCAGCCGCTTTGTGCGGCCGCCAGCCACGCCAGGCCACTGCCGGGTCTCGATCCGGGGGCCGCCTGCAACGCTTCTGCCGGAAAAGCACGGCGTGCCGGCAAGGCACTTCCGTGACGGCCACAACCGCCTCCCCCTCCCTCCCTTGAGCCGCCACCAACGAATGCCGATTTCCCATCATGACACGTGGGCTGCAGAACGCCTTGGCCGGCCGTTCGCCACCGTCAGGAGCGCATCGACAATGGCAAAAGACACATGGCGGATCGTCACCCGCGGCACGGACGGCGAGCTCATCATCCGCGACTTCGATTCGCCGGAGCAGATCCTCAAGACCCATCTCCAGGTCGGTACGGATGACTGCAGCACCGACCTCGACCTTCGCGGTGCCCCGATCTTCCGTTCGCTCGTCGGCCCGATGCCCGAGGGACGCAACGTCGTCCGCTACGAGTCGCCGGAGGTGTTTGAAGACCTCACCAAGGAATGGGCCGTGCCGAAGGCCCCACGGAAGCGAATCCGCAAGACAGCCGCCGCCCGCCAGGCTGAGGCGATCGCTGTCGCCACTCCCCCGGAGGCGATCGATGGCAGCGCCGGCTGAGACCATTTTCAGCCGGATCATCCGCCGCGAGATCCCGGCCCGCATCGAGCACGAAGATGACCTCTGCCTCGCCTTTCACGACGTGGCACCGCAGGCCCCCGTCCACGTGCTCGTGATTCCGAAGCGGCCGATCTCCTCGCTGGTCGAAGTCACCGACGCTGATGCGCCTTTGCTCGGCCACCTGGTGGCTGTGGCATCGTCACTGGCGCGAAAGCTGGGGCTCGACGACGGCTACCGACTCGTCGTGAACTGCGGCCGCGACGGCGGACAGTCGGTGGACCACCTGCACGTGCACCTGCTGGGCGGCCGTTCCCTCGGCTGGCCTCCGGGCTGACACTTACTGCCACCAGCGGCGGACGCGGTCGAACATGCTGCCTGACCGTTCTGTCGGCGACCCTGGCGGCTGTGCCGGGCCGCCCGGCGGCCGGAGGCTGTCTTCACGCTGTGCTGCGACGGCCTCGTCGGAGACGAATGCGGCAAGAAACCGCGGCCAATACGTATCGAGTTCGATCAGGCACGAGCCAAGATCGCCCTCCGCCAACCGCTGCTCCATCACCGACAGCCGTCGCGACAACTGCACCCGCTGCGACTCGTCGAACGCCAGGTCGAACACCCGCACGCCATCGATCTCGACACTGCCCGGCCCCAGCAGGTCGAACCGCACCCGCAACGACTCGAGGCCGTGCGCTGGCAGGTCGTCGACCTGGAGTACGAACTGCGACCAGCCGCTGGTGAGTGGCTTGCCGCCGGCCAGCCCGCCCACCGGCGCAAAGCGGTAATACTCGCGGCCATCCTGCACGCCCTCGAGCGCCAGTCGCAGGGGCGGCTGCGGATCACCCTCGGGAATCCGCAGCCACACAGCCACGCTCACCCTCCCTGTGGATGGCGGCGGAAATGGATTGCTCCGCATGGTGGAGAGGCCGTTGATTGACGAGAAGCCGATGGCACGGCCGGCGGTGCCATTCGCGCCGGCCACGAATGTGACCGTGCCTCGGCTCGCCTCCACGAGTTCCCAGCCCCCCACTCCGCCACCCGCCGCTCGCTCGGCAGCCGCGGCGTCGCCTGCGCCGACCAGTTCGAACCCCGGATTGTCGAGCACATCCAGCGGCCGCGGCGTCTCGAGCACGGCACGACGACGGCCGAGGTCGGTCAACTGCGTTGCGATCGAACGCCGCACCTCGTCGTCATATTCCACCCTCGCCCCCTGCACCGCCACGCCACCATCGAGCACGAGCGTGCGAACCTCCCAGGCTTGCAGCGGCACGACCGCACCGCCGGCCGGGTCGAGCGGCAACCGCGTGCCATCGACGGCATCGATTACGGCCGATGGGGAGCCTGCGAGCGTCAGCCCGGCGCGACACTCGGCCGGCCCCGCGTTGGCGATGCTCACCACCGTCAGCCCTTGGTCGCGCCGGCTGCGAACCACCAGCGGCGCGGGCAGCGGTTCGGACAACTCGAGTCCGCCGCCGGGGATCGCCGCGAAGGCCTGCAGGCAGCGACCGTACGCCGGCTCGACGCGGCCGAACAAAAGGCTCATGTCGAAGACCACCTCCACGTCCGACGCCACGAGCGATTCCGCGATCGGCCTGCCTCGCGCCGCGCCTTCGGCGACGGCGTGAATCGGCATCGCCTCGACGGCAGCCGCCGCGCCCCCGAAGGGCCCGTGCGGCACGACGCGATCGATGGGCATCGAGAGCGGCTGCTCGAGCGTGATCACCCCGCGGCGGGCGGCAGAGGCCACCCCGCGGGCAAGGCCCAGCGAGTGGTTTGCATTGTCAACGATGGAGCGGTCGAGCAACGCATCCGCCGCGGCATGCACGTGCGGCGAGACGAACACGATCCGCCGATCCTCGGTGATCCGCCGCGGATCGAGGCCGACTTCACGCAGCAGGTCGGCATCGGCCGGCTCTGCCGCCAGCGACGGCCGAAAGCGGGCTGCCAGTTCCCCCGCGGCGAAGAGCGTCGTCGGCACCACGTGCAGGCTCACGTTCCTGCCGTGCTTGGCCACGACGTCGGCCAGCCGGGAATGGAAGCGGGCCATCTCCCTGGCCCGCCACTCGAGCCACTGCTCCCGCAATGGCCCCTCCACGAGCGCCGCCCGCCGCGCAAAGCGTTCGCCGCCCGTCGCCGGCTCTGTGCCCCGGCTTGGACCGCCGAACTCCGCGAGGAACCGCGGGAAGGTGGCATCATCAAGCGCCCAGGACGTCCCGGGCAGATGCATCCAGCCGTCATGCGGCAGCACCAGCGCCAGGCCATCGACGGCCTCGGCGCCACGGATCCGCACCGCCAGTTCCCGCACGACATCTTCCACGGCCTGCTGCACCCGTGGATCGAGCACGTTGTAGTGGTAGCCGCGACCGCCATCGGTCTGCTTTGGCTTGCCATCACGGCCCACGCAGGCGATGCCAGCCGCCCCCTCGCCACCACTGGCGAGGATCATCTCAAGCGCCGGCAACGGGGCATCGAAGGAGACCGCCGGCACGAGCCGCAGGCCCTCGCGGGCATGGATGCGGCAGAGCATGCCGAGCAGATCCTTGCGGACTGGATCGAGGCCCGCGTCGGATGTGACTCCACTGTCCCAACGCGGAGCGCCCCGCGTCAGTCGCGACGGCCAGATCGCGGCGCCATCGCGATAAACGACCACCATTGCCCCCGCGACCCCCTGCGCCGAGAACCATTCAGCCGCATGGGAGCCACCGGAGAGAAACGTCTTCCAGTCGGCAAAGGGCCGCCCCGAGCCCCTGGCGGGCCGCTCCAGGGCACCAAACTGGAAGAAGTCCGGAGCCGGCAGATAGGCGTGCACTCGCCGCCCACCGTCGGCAACGGCGGCGAGACTACGAGTCGCGGCGCCGCCGGCCTTGGCCGGCGGCCGCAGCGGCCCTGCCGATACCCTCACCCGTCCGAAGGCCGCCGCACCGTGGGGCGATGGATTGGAGATCAGCAGCAGCGGATGCCGTGTGGTCGGCCAGAAGACGAAGCCATGCCGGCCCAGCCCGACGGCCCTGCCCGCGGCGTTCGAGGCCTCACTGGCGGCGGTCGGTGGAGTCACCTCGAATCCGCCGCTGGAGCGGACCTCGACCGATGTGCCCGCCGCGTCGGTTTCCAGCACGCTCACGCCGATCACCGCCCGCTGGTCGAGCGGAAACTCCACCTCCACCAGATGCGGCATCCCGGGCTGTGCTCCGGCAATCACGATCCCCTCCCAGGCCGGTTCATCGGCCGATCGCGCCGGCGGCAGCCGCAGCATCGGCCCGAGCGAATGCACCTCGACGGTGGAGTGGCCAGCCGCCAGCAGGCCGCTCAGCTTGGGCACGATCGAAGACACCGATGGCAGTTTGGGCATCGGCACATTGGGGAGCGACACGTTGGGCATCGGCACATTGGGAATGGGCACGTTGGGCATGCTCATGCTTGGCAACGACATCGATGGCATCGGCATGGCCGGCATCGGGACATACGACATGCCGACACTGGGCAGACGCCGGAGCCGCTCGTGCAGGCGGGGGCTGCCAGGATCGAGTTCGTGGATCACCTTCCAAGCATCTCCGTTTTCTGCGACCGGCGCAGCAGCGACGTCGGCAACCGCCACCACCTGCACCGTTCGCGATGCCAGGGGCCGCGACCACCGCATGCCACCCCGCTCGACCGCCTCGAGCTCGATGTCATAAGCCCCTTCGCGGGCCGGCAGTGGCACGTCGAATTGCACTCGCTGATACTCCTGAAGCCGCAGCTCGGCCGCCGTGGCCGCCGCTTCCGCAAGGAGCAACGACTGGACGACCAGCGGCTCGGACTCGGCCGCGGCCCTCAGCCGCATCCGCAGTTCGACCGCGCCTGCCCCTTGCGACCGCCTGGGCAGGAGTGGATCGACTGCCATGCGAACGATCTCCCCCGGACGAAACAACGACGAGTCAGCGACGGCGATGCCGGCGGTCGCGTTGGTGGCAAGGAATTCCACACGCAGTCCATCACCGGGAGCGGCCTTCAGCGTCAGCCGGTTGCCATCCCGATCGAGCACCTGTTGCTTGGCGTCCAGCACGAGATCGGCGACGGCGGCCTCGAAGGTCGAGGCGGCCCGTTCATCTCCATCGGCAAATAGCTGCACCGCAATCCGGGCACCACGCCACCGCGGGATCACCAGTTCGACGCCATCGCCGCCCCGGCGACTCGGCTCATGGACGAAGATCGTGCTCCCGGCGGCGTGGGCGGTCGCGGCCGCGTCGGCATCGCCACAGAGCGTCTGCCACTGGATGTCCTCGGCCGGGTTCGCCTCACCTTCGGCTGGCACCAGCCGGATCGACCCCGACCAGGCACGGGCCTTCCCTCCGCCCCAGTTCACGCGGATGGTGACGGGCCGCTCGGGCGACGCCACCTCCTGCGCGACCGCTGAAGGGAGCCACCAACCCGTCGCCAGCGCGAGCCCTGCCAGCAGCAGGAAGCCCAGCCGACGGCGGCAGGGAATTGACGTGACGGATTGTGGCAGCGGGCGTACCATCCGGGGATGGTAGCGGGGTGCATCCCCTGCAACCAAGCGGGCTTTGCGGCCGAAAAACCAGGCTTGTGAGCCTCTTATTCGCCCGTTGTCTCCGGCAGCGGCGTCAGCCAGGCGGCGCCTCGGTCACCCGCGCAGGCCCGTTCCAGCAGGTCGCCCAACGTCCCTGCAACATCGGCGCAGCGGTTGGCGACATCAGCCAACTCGAAGAAATCATCCGGTTTGGCAAAGAGGCGGATGCGGCGTTCGTGACCGCGGTTCGCGTCAGAAGGTGCGGCCCCAGTCTCCAGCAGTCCATGCCACTCAGGCGTGACGATCGCCGCGCCATCGGTTCCCGTGACGATCACTCGGTCGCGGAGCGGAGCCGACCAGCGTTCGAACAGCCCGTCCAGGCTCACACCCCGCCATGGCGCCACGGGATCCACAACGGATGCCTGCGGCCGGGAGCTCGTTCCCTGGGCCACCAGATCCGCAAGCGTCGCGCCCAAGTCGGCAGGCACGACGAGCCCGCCATACCGCTGGGCCGCCATCCGCCCCGCCGCATCGGCGAAGATCGCCGGCACATGAACGAGTTCGCCATACGGTAGTTCCCGTCCGCCGTTGCCAACCCAGCCGTGCAGCCCCAGCGGCAGACCGCGGACGCCAACGACCAGCACCGCCCACGGACCGCCTGCCGCAGCCTTTCCCTCGCGCACCGCGGCGAACAACCGGCCGAGTTGACTGTCGAGCAGCGTGATCTGACCGGCGAACACCTGGCGGATCCCGACGACACGATCTGGATCCGTGTTCCCGTCCACGGCAAATCCCGGCACGCGGGCCCCGCTCGGCGGCGGCGGATCCTCTGGATCGACGTACCGATCGCGATACCGCTCCGGCGCATCCCACGCCACGCCCAGACTGCCGACGTGGCACCACACCAGCCGGTGCTCTTTCGACTCGATCACCTCGAGGGCCGCATCGATGAGTCTGGCGATGCTGGTCTGCGTGTCTTCATCCTCGACCGTCTCTTTCGCCACCGCCTCGACAAGCCGAACGCTGGCCGCAGGCCCCGCGTCGCCGACGGTCATGCCCGCCGCCACGGCGGCATCGTCGGTGACGACCACCGGCCGCCAGCCGCCGGCCGCAGCCGCGGCCAAGAGCGGTTGGCCTGCAGGTGGTGCGGCGGCAAGCAGATCGTGGAGCGTGTCGCGGGCCGCGATCGACGGCGCGATCATGCGGTCAAACACGACGCCTCGCGCCGCGAGGCTGTCGAGCGCCGGCGTCGCCACCCAGGTGGTGCCGTAGGCGGCCAGCATCCAGGCCGGCAGCCGATCGATGGTGACAACGAGCAGCCCCGCGGGCAGGGCCGATGATGGCGTGTCGTTGGCGTGCAGATTCGGATCCATAGGCTCCCAGTGTCGGCTGGCGATGCGGTTTGCACCATACGAGGCATCTGTGCCACATTCTCGGACGTGCAGGCCAGCCTTGCCACGCCGACGATTCTGCCTTCCTCTGGCTTCCTCTGTCTTCCTCCTGGGCCGCGAGACCGCCATGCCATCCACGACTGCCACGACCACCAACCGTCACGGCTTCGCCACCCACCCGTCCGCCACCAGCGGTATGCCGCCGGGGATTCCCTACATCGTCGGCAACGAGGCGGCGGAACGGTTTTCTTTCTATGGAATGAAGACGATCCTCGTCGTGTTCATGACGCAGTTTCTCCATTCCACGGCGGGCGGCCCCGACTTCATGACCGAGGCCGAGTCGCGGGAGTGGATGCACCTCTTCGTGGCCAGCGCCTATTTCTTTCCGATCATCGGCGGCATCGTGGCAGACGCCTTCCTCGGCAAGTATCTCACGATCCTGCTTTTGTCGATCGTCTACTGCCTTGGGCATCTCTGTCTGGCGCTGATGGACCTGCCGCAGCCGCTGCTGGCGGCCACGCTCGCGCCACGGGGCTGGCTGCTGGCCGGCCTGGCTCTCGTCGCCATCGGCTCCGGCGGCATCAAGCCCTGCGTGTCGGCCCACGTGGGTGACCAATTCGGCCACTCGAATCGTCACCTGCTCGAGCGCGTGTTCGGCTGGTTTTATTTCGCGATCAACTTCGGCTCGTTCTTCTCCACGCTCCTCACGCCGTGGCTGCTCAAAAACTACGGCGCGGGCTGGGCCTTCGGCGTCCCCGGCATTCTCATGGCGCTGGCCACATTCGTGTTCTGGCTGGGGCGGCACCGTTTCATCCATGTGCCGCCGCGGGGGGCTGGCTACTTCGCCGAGACGTTTGGCCCGGAGGGCCTGGCCGCCATCTTCAAGCTCGTGCCGCTCTACCTGCTCGTGGCCGTGTTCTGGTCACTCTACGATCAGTCGGGCGGCGCGTGGGTGCAGCAGGCGCAGCAGATGGACCGACGGTTCCTCGGCGTCGAGTGGCTGGAGAGCCAGGTTCAGGCGATCAATCCGCTGCTCGTGCTGGTGTTCATTCCGCTCTTCAGCCTGGTGCTCTACCCGGCCGTGGCGCGGTTTGTCAGCCTGACGCCGCTCCGCAAGATCCTCGCCGGCTTCCTGCTGACGATCCTCGCGTTTGCCATCACGGCGCATGCGCAGCGGCTGATCGATACCGAGGCGAGCCGGTTTCGGGGCGTCGTCGCACCGATCGCGGCCGACGACGGCGTGGACCACGGGGCGACGGAAGCCGCCATGCGAAAGGCCGGCCTCAATGCACTGGCCGACACGTTGAAGACTGGGACGAGCCGGGAGCACGGCGACGGCTCATCCGGGCCGCAGGGGAAGGATGCCCGAGTGGAGGCGATGGTCAACGCCGGCATGGCGGTGCGGAAGGATGGGTCGCAGCTCACCGCCCGCTGGCCCTCCGTGGGCTGGCAGCTGCTGGCATACGTGGTCATCACCGCCGCGGAGATCCTCGTGTCGATCACCTGCCTCGAATTCAGCTACACGCAGGCCCCACCGCAGATGAAGTCGCTCGTCATGAGCCTGTATCTGCTCAGCGTGTCGCTGGGCAACCTGTTCACGGCGCTGGTGAATACGTTCTCCCAGGATGCGGCCGGCAATTCCCTGCTGACCGGAGCCGCCTACTACTGGTTTTTCTGCGGCTGCATGGCCGTGGCCACTGTGCTCTTCCTGCCGCTGCTGTGGACCTATCGCCCCCGCGAATACCTCCAGGACGAGGCGTCGGCATGACATGGATAACGCCACGGCATGGTGCCGGGGGGGCGGCGTCTGGTACGCTTCCAAAGAGGGTGACTCCATGGTGCGTTTCACATCAATCGACCGCCGGGATTTCCTGGCCGCCGCGGCAGCGGCGATCGCTGCGTCACAGGCCTGGGCCGCCGAGCCCCGTGTCGCGGCGCCCCTGTTCCGCATCTCGCTGGCGGAATGGTCGCTGCACCGCACGATCTTCGCCGGCAAACTCGACAACCTTGATTTTCCCCGTGCCGCCAAGCAGCAGTTCGGCATCGACGCGGTCGAATACGTCAACCAGTTCTTCAAGGACAAGGCAAAGGATGCGGCCTACCTGGCAGACCTCGCCAAGCGGGCGAAGGACGAGGGTGTGACGAACGTCCTGATGATGTGCGATGGCCTCGGCAATCTCGGCGATCCCGAGGCCGCGGCCCGCACCAAGGCGATCGAGAATCATTTCCCGTGGGTCGAGGCGGCCAAGCGGCTCGGCTGTCACTCGATCCGAGTGAACGCGGGGAGCAAGGGCTCGCCGGAGGAACAGCAGAAGCTTGCGGCTGATGGGCTCTCGCGGCTGTCCGACTATGCCGCCCAGATGGACATCGCTGTCATCGTGGAAAACCACGTCGGGCTCTCCAGCAATGGGGAGTGGCTGTCGGGGCTGATGAAACTCGTGAACAAGCCGAACTGCGGCACGCTACCCGACTTCGGCAACTTCCACGACTACGACCGCTACCGGGGCGTGGAGGAACTGCTTCCGTTCGCGAAGGGAGTCAGCGCCAAGAGCCACGAGTTCGACGCCGACGGCAACGAGGTGCGGACCGACTACGGCCGGATGCTGCGGATGGTCGTCGCCGCCGGCTACCGCGGCTGGGTGGGGATCGAATACGAAGGAAACGGGCTGCCGGAGGCGGAGGGAATCCTGGCCACGAAGAAGCTGCTCGAGAAGGTGCGGTCGGAGTTGCAGGCGTAGCCGTGGGGCGGGCATCCCCCGGCTCGCGCCGGGGGCTTGTATGGGGCGGGCATCCCCCGGCTCGCGCCGGGGGCTTGTATGGGGCGGGAATCCCCCGGC
>JBILKZ010000205.1:0-4803 GCA_044376405.1 Pirellulales bacterium | reverse complement strand
GCTCGACCAGGTGATGACTGGCCGACTGGTCCTCGTCATCGAGGCGATCGAACAGCATGCACGGGAGCTGCGCAGAAGCGAGATGGAACGGTCCGCCAAGGCAGCCACGACCTGACCGCCCGTGGCTCATTCGTTGATCGGCACCGAGGCCGATCCTTCCAGACCAACTTCCCAGACCAACCTTCATGGATGAAGTGGAGATTCGAGCATGGCAGGCGAACAACCAAGCGGCGATGTCTGGACGGTGGGGCGGCTGCTTACCTGGACGACCGACTGGCTCGCGTCCCGGGGGAGCGAGTCGCCGCGGCTCGACGCCGAGGTGCTGCTGGCATTCGTCCGTGGCTGCCCGCGGATCGCGCTCTACACGGCGTTCGACGTGCCCGTGAACGAGGATGAGCGGGCCCGTTTTCGGTCGCTGGTGAAGCGGCGAGGCGAGGGGGAACCGGTGGCCTATCTCGTCGGCAGCCGGGAATTCTTTTCGTTGTCGTTCGCCGTGAGTCCGGCGGTGCTGGTGCCCCGGCCTGAAACGGAACAGCTTGTCGTTCGCGTGCTCGATCTCTGCCAGACGGCCGGGGCGATCAGCCAGCGGCCGCGGATCATCGACGTCGGCACAGGGTCTGGTGCCATCGTTGTAACCTTGGCGAAGCGGCTGCCGCAGGCAGAGTTCGTCGCCACGGATATCTCGCCGGAGGCGATCGCCGTGGCCGCTGAGAATGCGAAGCGGCACGGAGTCGCGGAGCGGATCGAGTTTGTGGAGTGCGACCTGCTCGGTGATCCGCGGGCCGCGGGGCCGTGGGATGTGATCGTGAGCAACCCACCCTATGTCCGCGAGGACGAGTTCGATGCCCTGCCCCGCGATGTGAGGCTGCACGAACCGCGGACGGCGCTCGTGTCGGGGCCGACCGGTGTGGAGGTGGTTGGCCGGCTGGCGGAGGCGGCCGCCGAGAAGCTCGTGCCTGGAGGCTGGCTGCTGGTGGAGATCGGGCCGTCGACAGCCGCCGCGGCCGAGGAGATCGTCGCGGCGCAGGCGGCCTTGAGCCTCGAACCGACGCTCAAAGACATGGCTGCGCTGCCGCGGATCGTGCAGGCCCGCCGCCGCGGGTAGACGTGCGGTTCGGGGCTGCCCATGCCCCGTCGCCGGACGTTCGCTCCGTCGACCAATCCGCTGAGACGGATCGGTGCCCGCTGTCCTTCGCTCACTCGATGCTGACTGCGCTCCGGCATCCTGCCTGCGCTAGTCAGCAACGCCGGCTCTCGGGACATGGGCAGCCCCTCACGGATGCGTCCGAGTCCCATACAAGCCCCCGGCGCAAGCCGGGGGATTTCGCGAATTGCGTGTCGCGTCTCTTTGCCCCTGGTGCCATCCGCGTACGCCATCTGAGGTATGGGAGATGCGCAGCAATTCTTTTCGCTGATTCGTGAGGTGGCACATGAGATGGTCCGCACGTGCGCCGAGTGGCTCCGCCGCTGCGTGCGACGCGAGCCGCTCCCCGAGCGGCCGCTCGTCGCCGTGGCGGTGGCGGTGGCGGCCGGCTGTGGCCTGCCGGCGGTGGTCGATCTTTCACCAGTCGTCTGGTGGTTGGTGGCCGCGGTGGCGTTGGTGGGTTGGGGCTTGTTGGCGGGCCTGGGCCGGCATGGATGGGCGGCGGTCGCGCTTCTAGGGGCTGTCGTTGGCGGGGCCGGAGGCTGGTCGGCAATTCGGTCCAACCTGTTCTCCAGCGACGATCTTGCCTGGAGCCTGACGTCGTCGCCGCAGCCGGTGGCGGTCGAGGGGATCGTGGAGGAGTCGCCAAGGCGGCTGTCGGCCCCCGTCATCGACCCGCTACGGAGCGGGGCCGCGCAGGCTGCGATGCAACGGCCGTCGAGCGAATGCGTGGTGGCGGTGCTGGCTGTCCGCCGTGGTGCCGCGTGGCGGCCGGCTGGCGGGCGGGCGGCGTTGATCGTGGATGGTGAGCCGCCAGATCTCGCGGCAGGATGCCGCGTGCGGGTGCTCGGCCGTGGGATGCGGCCCCCGCCGCCGCTCAATCCAAACGAATTCGACTTCCACGAGCGTGCCCAGTCGCTGCGGTGCCTGTCGATCGTGCGGGCCCATTCGGCGGAGTGCGTGCGGGTGCTGTCGCGGCCTGCGGTATGGTCGCCCCTGGCCTGGATCGACCGTCTGCGGGACGGCGGCGTGGAGGTGTTGCGGCGTCATCTTTCGCCCGAGCGGGCGCCGCTGGCGGCGGCCTTGCTGATCGGCAGTCGGGAGTCGCTCCCGCGGGAGGAGTCGCTCGAATTCCTGGTCACCGGCACGATCCATATCTTGTCTATCTCCGGACTCCACGTGGGCTTTCTGTCGCTGGCCCTGTTCAAGGTGCTCCGCATGCTCGCCCTGCCCCGCGGCTGGTCACTGGTGGCTGTCGCCTGCTGCACGGGGCTCTACATGGTGCTCGTGCGGGCGGAGACGCCCGTCGTGCGGGCGACGCTGCTCATCTGGCTGACATGCCTGGGCGCGGCGATCGGCAGGCGATCGCTGGCGACCAACTCTTTGGCGCTGGCAGCGATTCTCGTGCTCCTCTGGCATCCACCGGAGCTGTTTCGGATCGGCTCGCAGCTCTCGTTCCTATCGACGGCCGTGCTGATCGGGGCCTCTGCGGCACTTCCTCGCGCCGATACCGATGATCCCATTGAGCGGCTCATCGAACGCAGCCGTTCGCCCTGGGAGCGACGGCTCCGCCGGATTGGTCGGCAGACATTCGAGATGGTGGTCACGGGGGCCGCGGTGTGGGCCGTGACGGCGCCCGTGGTGGCGTCATCGTTTCACCTCGTCAGTCCGGTGGGGCTGGTGCTCAATCCCCTGATCGCGCCGCTGGTGGCGGTGGCGATGGCGTGGGGGTTTCTCTGCCTCGTGACGGCGACGGTCTCGGCCACGCTGGCGGCGGCCTGTGGCTGGGCCTGCGACGGCACGCTGCGGTGCATCGGCGCGGTGGTGAGTTGGGCTGCGGGCCTGCCTGGCGGGTATTGGTGGGTGGCCGGGCCGCCGGCCTGGTGGGTGGCGGGATGGTATGTGCTGCTGGCCGCGATTCTGCTGGTCGTGTCGCGGGAGCGGCTGACCCGCATCAGCACCTGGGGGACGGTGGCGGCGGCATGGGTGGTCGTGGGCTGGGCCGGTGTGGCCGCGCCGCGGTTGAGCTGTCTTCAGCACGCCGAATTGAGAGGCTCACAGCACGCCGGAATGAGAACAGTTGTGGCGGCGATGGGCCATGGCTGCGGGATCGTGGTTCGGAGCCCGACGGGGCGGTGCCTCGTCTACGATGCCGGCCGGCTGGGGGCACCATCCGCGGCACGGCGGGCCATGGCTGGCGTGCTCTGGCATGAGGGGGTGAGCCGGATCGACACGCTCGTCATCTCGCATGCCGACACCGATCATTTCAACGCCGTGCCCGAACTGCTCGAGCGATTTGCCGTGCGCGAGATGGTGGTGCCGCCGCCGTTTCTCGAGAGTGATTCATGGGCGGTGAGGGAGGTGCTGCGGCTGGCGCGGGCGGCTGGGATTCCGGTGCGGTCCGCGACGGCGGGGGAGTCATTCGCACTTGATCCGCTCTGCCGCGTCCGCGTGCTGCACCCGACCGCCAGCAGTGACGATCCACACGTGCATGAAGTGGCGCTGAAAGATGCGAGGGGCGATGCGATAGCGACAGACAACGAGACGAGCCTCGTGCTGGCTGTGGAGTCGGCAGGCCGACGGCTGCTCCTCACAGGCGACCTCGAAGGGCAGTCGCTGGCGCGCTTCATCGCCTCTGACCCGGACTCGTGCGATGTGCTCGTGGCGCCGCATCATGGCAGTCGGACGAGTCTGCCTCCCGACATCGCACGGGCCACGGCGGCCGACTGGGTGATCGTCAGCGGCGTGGGGGCCGCCGGATGGCCGGAGGTTCGCGAGGCCTACTCCAGGGCACGCGGGGACGGCGACCGGGTCGCCGTCGTGAAGACGGGCGCTGATGACGCGTCGACGGGCGGTGCCATCGCGGTGGAATTCACGGCGTCAACCGTCCGTGTGGAGCAGTTCGTCAGGGGGCGATGGCGGGAGGTGCCACCCGCCATGAGTCAGGCAGCGCCGGGGTCGGGCGTCGCGTCGGGTCGCGTTAGCAGCCAGCCGGCCGCGATCAGCAGCAGTTGGCTGGCCACGAAGCCGGCGAGCAGCATCAGCACACCGCTGGTGAAACCATAGCTGTGCAGGCCGATGCCGAGCTGGTTGGTGCCAAACCAACTCCAGGCGGTGATGATGTTGCCCCCGATGGCAAACAGCGCAAACCCGCGGGGGCCCAGCCAGCGATCCCACCGCGCGTGGAGCGCGGCGGCGTTCCAGAGCACGATCATCAGGGCGCCGTTCTCCTTCGGATCCCAGCCCCAGAAGCGGCCCCAGCTGTCGTCAGCCCAGAGGCCGCCGAGCACCGTGCCGATGAAGCTGAAGAAGAGGGCGAAGCAAACGACGCCATACGTCATGCGATAAAGCTGGTCTTCGTACTGCCGCGCCGCCAGCCGTTGCTCGGGAGTTGATGCGGTCCACCGGCCTGCGATCCGATGGACGATCGAGAAGATGCCGAGCACTCCGGCGAGGAAGGTGGCGCCGTAGCCGAGCGTGACCGTGATCACGTGCGTGGAGAGCCAGAACTGCGTGTCGAGCACGGCCTGCAGGACGTGCATTGTGTCGCCCGTATCGAGGCCATAGGCCACCATGAGCGTGAGGGCTCCGCTGATTGCCGCCACGAGATTGCCGATGCCGTTGGCAAAGAGGCCCTCCAGCCCCAGCCCCGCCAGCAC
>JBILKZ010000204.1:0-4819 GCA_044376405.1 Pirellulales bacterium | reverse complement strand
GTTTCGCCCCGGTTCACGGACGACCTGCTGCTGGCGATCACCACCGTCGGTCCGTGCGCCGCGACCGAGTTGACGACGGTGGCTGCATTGAGCCGACCGCCGCTGGCGGTCTTGCCCACAAGCGAGGCGACCGGGTCGACGGTGTCGATGATCCTGCTCTTCAGCTGGGCGACGGAGAGCGACGGATCGACCGCGAGCGCCAGGGCTGCCACGCCCGCCACGTGGGGAGCGGCCATGCTCGTGCCGCTCAAGGTGCCATACCGGTTGCCGGGCACCGTGCTGTAGATATTCACGCCGGGCGCTGCGAGATCGACCGACGTCGCTCCGTAATTGCTGAAGGAGGCCAGCGCATCCTTGTTGTCGGTCGCCGCCACGCTGATGATCGCCGGCGAGGCGTAGGCTGCAGGGTAGCTCGGCGAGTCGTCGGAGTTTGTCCCACTGTTGCCGGCCGCCGCCACGAACAGAATGCCGGCGTCACCGCCGGCATTGATGGCGTCGAACAGGCCGGCTTCGTAGTCGCCGCCCCCCCAGCTATTGTTCGTGACCCGCACGTTGACGCCGTAGGTCGTCCGCATCATCGTCGCGTAGTTCACGGCGCGGATGGCGTCGGAGAGGTACCCCGAGCCGGAGGAATCGAGGAATTTGAGCCCCATCAGCGAGACGTTCCAGCTGACGCCGGCGACGCCCCTGCCGTTGTTCCCCACGCCGCCAATCGTGCCCGACACATGCGTGCCGTGGTAGTGGTCGTCCATCGGGTCGCCGTCGTCGTTCACGAAGTCGTAGCCGTGCACGTCATCCACGAAGCCGTTGCGGTCGTCGTCGACGCCGTTGCCGGCAACCTCGCCCGGATTGGTCCAGACGTTGGCAGCCAGGTCGGGGTGCGTGTAGTCGATGCCGGTGTCGATCACGCCCACGACGATCGAACTGCTGCCCGTCGTGACATTCCATGCCTCTGGTGCGTCGATGTCGGCATCTGTCGTGCCCCCCGTCTGCCCGATGTTGTTGAGGCCATAGAGCGCCGTGAAGGAGGAGTCGTTGGGGGTCGTCGACACCTTTGTCGTGCCGTTGCGACTGAACGAGGCGATGCCCACGTTGGCAGTGAAATATTGCTCGACTGTTCCCAACGGCGCCGTGGCTCGCACGAGCAACTGGCCCGGCAGCCCCAGCCCCTCGACGACCTGCAGGCCCAGCGACGCGGCTTGCTGCAGATAGGCCGCCGCCTCAGCGACCGAATGAACGCTCGCGAGGGTGCGGCTGGACAACTGGACGATCCACTCATGGACACCCGCGGCGTCTGATGTGGCTGCAGCAACCTTGGCCGGCTTGGTCGGCACCTGGGCAATGGGCCCGATGGTGCCAGGCACCGTGGCCATGGGCCTCTTCGAGGCGATCATGATCGACGCGGCCGAACTTGCCCCGGTTGAAAGCGATGCAGAGTCGTCAGCGAGCGAGGCAAACCAGGCCGGGGTCACCGCGGGCGTCACGCGGATATCGGACAGACCCTGCTCGAATAGATTGGCCGGTGTGGCCGCCAAGAGTCGCCGATCCTCGAGCCGCTCAGCGGCGAGACCGGTTCGACGCCGAGGCATGCCGCGACCTGCGGCGTGGTGCGGGCTGGATGCTCGTCGACGCCGTGGCCAGAAGCGAGCGAAGGACGAGGTTCCTGCCATGAGCGTAACCTCCGGGAACGTCCGAAACTCGGTTGCCATGCCACACGGCCGTCGCTGCCTGGCAACGGCGGAAGCGGCCGGATTTTCTGCGATCAACCACCCCGTGTCAAACCCGAAGTCGGCCGCCCCGGTCGGGATGCCGATTGTCACGCATGCCGGACGGCAGGTCCGCCCATTGCTACCGCGATTCGCTGCCTGCCTGGAACGTATCGACATACACCAGATCGGCCACGGAGCCTTCGTTGGTCCAGAACCGGGCCCGGATGGCATACAGCCGGTCCTTCTCCACAATGCAGGCAAACGGCTCGCGATATCGCACGCCGGGATTCAGTTGATAGCACCCGTTGGCAAAGTCCTCGTTGGAAGCCAGCAGGTTGCGTTTGCGCAAAAGCGGCTTCGGATTGCCATCCCCGGCAGTCCAGTCAAACCAGGGAACGGACGGATCGGCTGCGTCTGCAGCGGGCTGCCTGGCAGTGGTCGAACCGTGACTGAGCGGCTCGATCTCGACGATCGAAATCTCCAAGCCAAGGTTTTGATCGTTATTCCCGCGAGGGAATTTCGGCTTGATGGCGACCTTGCCGACGTTCCGCAGGAATATGTCGACGTTGAGGAGCACCTTGTCGGTGCGCAGCGGGTGGACGCTGGGTGAGACGTTCACCTCCATCGTGGGATCGTGAGTCCGTTCCACCGTGAAGTTGGTGTAGGTCCACCAGGCCGCCACGATCAGGGCGGTGCCACTCAACACCTTGCCAACGAGGTCGGCCCACAGTCGGGCCAACTCGAGGCGATCTAAACGAGTGCTCTGTTCCATGCGATCGTCCCTGAATCTGCGGTCGTCCTGACGAGGCCGCGAAGTCGTGGGCAGTGTAACCGCCACTCGACGACACGCACGAGCGCGTCGGTGGCAAGTGGTGCTCACTTGGGCTGCCAGCGCTCGTCGAAGAAGCCTGAGGCGAGGATGCGTCCGGGGACTTGCGGGCCGTGTCCTTCCGTGGCACTCACGATGGCCCAGTCAGGGAGCATCGGAATCTGGCGGGCATTGTTCAGGTAGGCGTATTCGCGGAACGTGAAGCCGCTGTTGAGCACGATGGAGCGGTCGGGGTTGAGCGGATTGGGGTAGATGAGAATCGGCACGGCGGCGGCCGCATCGACACGGTGCGGACCGATTGACCAGGCGTCGCCGTCGCGCCGCAGCGGCAGCCCTGGCATCACCCGCGTGATGAGCGGATTGGAGTCGGCCGTACCGAATAGGATCAGATTACGGTCGGCGATGTCTTGCGCGGAGACATCAGCGGCTTTTCGCTCGATGACGTCGCCACGAAAGTGCCGCCGCCACTCGCGGATGGCGCGGGCATATTCCTCTCTGGCCCAGACTTCGACAGGTGATGCTTCGTCGGGCGTCGCCTCCGGACCGACGAAGAGGAACGGCTCCATGAAGGCATCGTCGATTGGCCCTTGGAGTCCTGGTCGCTTTCGCAGCAGCGTCGAGTCTTGCTGTGGGTTTTGCTGCGGGTTTTGTTTCGAGGTCTCGTCGCGCTGCCATCCACCGTCCGCCGTGATGAATGCGGCTTCCCAGCGGCTGCCCGGTGTTGGCGGGACGGTGACGGTGCTCCCGTCGATGCGGACCTCGACGGGAGCCTCAAAGTCGAGCAGTTGCGAGGCCCGAGGGATGTCGAGCCGCAGGCGGGTGACGTTCGTGGTCGTGATCTCAATCGACGCGGGGCGGCGGGCCTGAGCCTGCACGCGGGCCTTGCGCCAGTGCTCACCGAGTCCCTCGATCGTGAGCCAGGTGTGCGTTGGATAGCGCAGCGTGTAGGTGGTGAAGTCGATCTCGGCCGGCGTGGCAGGCCGTCCTCCGGCCGCATGGACTGCGACAAACTCCTCGATCGCCGTCAGGGAGTCGGGATGGATCTTGTGGCCCGTCTGCGGACCGATGACGTGCGGGATGGTGAATCCGCGTTCCTTGCAGGCGGCCTCCATCGCATCGGCCGCCTGCTTCTGTCGGTCGAGCTCGCCGCTGTAGGCGATCGTGGGGAGATGCCGCAGGTTGTCCGCCCAGTCGGGGCAGTCGTACCAATGGAGCAGCGATCGCTGCGGCTCTCCCGGATTGAAATCTTCCTGTTGAAACCCTCTGAGGAACGCGATCGTTTCACTGAATCCGGCACCGGGCGTGGCGGCCAGCCATGTGCCCGGATAGTGCACCGCGAGTTGCCAGCAGCCCGCGCCGCCCATGGAGAACCCACGGATCGTGACCCGGTCGTCGTCGATTGGCAGCAGCGTCTTCACGTGGGCGATGGCCTCCAGCACGTCGACCTCGCCGGCGAACTTGAAGGCGTTGCAGTAGCGGCCGTAAGGATGGAGCACGATCGTGTTGGCGGGGACGATCGGGCCCGCATCGTTGAGTCGTTGGTGAAGAAACTGCACCTCACCGACCTTCTCGCCCCGACCGTGCAGCCAGATGTCGAGGCGGCGTGGCTTCGTGTCGGAAACGTCGAAGTCGGCCGGCAGGACGAGGCCGTAGGGCTGGATCGATCCATCAATCCGCGAACGGAAACCGCCGACTGTGAGCCGCGGCTTTGCCGGCGCACCGGCCGCATCGTCGACGATCAGGGGCCCTCGACCGCCCTGTGCGAGCATGCCGAGCCGTTTGCGTGCGTAGTCGAGCAACCGCTCCGCCTGCTCGATCTCCTTCGGGTCGTAGAAAAACCGGTCCTCGACGGCGAGCTGCACAGCGCGGGCGAACACGAGCACCTCGGCGCGGTCGGCGTCGCTCGCAGTGGTGGCCGCGTCCACGTCGCGTGTCAGTGCCACGACGGCATCCTGCAGTCGCGTCCGCGTGGCGTCGTCGAGTTCGATGCCGACAGGGGGAATCGGTCGAACGGCGGCGGGAAGATTGTCGGCGGGGCCATCCGCTCGCAGGCTCGTCAGCATGACAAGCATGACAAGCATGACAAGCATGACAAGCATGACAAGCACGGTCGGCGGTACGGCGGTCGCGATCGCGGCTGCGAGGCGATGAAACGGTCGGCGCATGATTCCTCAAAGCGATTGGTGGGCGATTGGGTCCGTCCGCCAGGATACTGTGTCAAGCCCGGACAACCTGCAGGGCCAGTATCGCACCCATCCCGAAAGGGCCCGCCAGTGTCACT
>JBILKZ010000022.1:0-40092 GCA_044376405.1 Pirellulales bacterium | reverse complement strand
CCGCGCGGCGAGGATCGCTTCGCGGCCCGAGGCGACCTTCTCAATGCGGTAGCCAAACCGGGAGAGATTCGTGGCCAGTTCTTCCCGCACGACCGTGTCGGGGTGTGCTACCACGGCGATCTCCTCACCGGTGCTAGTGGCAGCCTGAAGCAGAATCTCGACCACGCGGCTCGAGCCACGGTAGGGCGGATCGCCACCGGCCAGGGCAAGGGTCCGCGCCGCCTCGAACTGCAGCGTGGCGTCGGGCACAGCCAGCGCTCGCAGCAGGGATGCTCGCACCGCGGGGGTGAGGGCAGCGGCCTTTTCGGCAGCGGCTCGCTCCTCGGCCGTCGTCGTACCAGACGCCGTGTCAGCAGCCGCTTCTTCACCCGTTGCTTGGGCGTCGGTCGCTTTGGCATCAGTGACTTTTGCAACCGCGTCGGCATTGGCTGCCGCGATCGCCCGGGCCGCCCCGGCAGCTGCGGCGAACATGCCACGCGAAGCCGCGATCTCGAGCACGTCGGCCGCGGCCTCGTAGTCGAAGCCCTCAGGTCCCGTGACCGCTGCCTCGAACTGTTCGGTGGGCACGCGGTCGAGCGACGTGAGTGGATCACCGGCGGCAGCCAGCAGCGATTCCAGCCGCGCGAGGAGCACGAGGCGAACGGCGTCGGGATCGGTGGCGTTGAGCGCCGCAAGATCGCGGGCCAGATGAATTGCCTCCTGCGTGCGTGCTCCCTGCGGCGACAGATTCACACGCTCGAGCCGGCCTGCCTCCGGATTCCAGACGAACCGCTCCACCGTCTTGCCGGCGGCGGCGAACGCCGTGGTCGGATCGAGCACCGGCTCCATGATCAGGTGGTCCGGGGCGGGGAGGCCGTCGATCGAGAGCACATGGTCGAGCCGCCGGGTGAGCATCGCGATCGCGGTGCCGGGGCTTGGCGGCACCGTGTCGCCGTCCATGGCCTCTGCCGGCAGCATCCCGCGGGCCGCCAATTGTTTGAGCACGCGGGTCGCGCGATCACGTACGGCAGGGGGCGCGTCGGGCACGAGCGCCGGAGCCAACAGATGCTCGGCGACTTCGGCCGCATCGTCGTGGGTGACACCGGCAGCGAGCGCTTCGATGACGCCGGGCCAGTGCTGCACGTCGTCGGAGCCCAGCCATGCGAGCAACGGCTGTCTGGCATCGGTGCCGAGCGTGCGGACGAGCTCCCGGGCGAGCTGACGAGAACGCTTCTGTGCCGCGTCTTCGTTTTGCAACAGTTCAACGAGCACGGGGAGGGCATCAACGCCAGCTCGCGCCAACTGGTCGAAGGCGGCGGTCCGCGTGGCGGGCTTGTCGCTGGCGAGTTCATCGGCAGCCCGCTTGAGCCGGGCGGGATCCCGTCGCCGTTCCCGCGAGGCTTCACGCATCGACTGCACGATAGGCCGCACATCTTCGTCGCGATCGCCGAGCACCCGCTCGAGCCGGCGGAGGCTAGCGGGATCGGCGGTGTCGCCCAGATCGGCAAGCAGATCGAGCCGCTTGTCACCCGCCTTCTCCAGCGTGTCGGCGAACTTGGAGAAATAGCGGGCGGCCACGTCGTAGGCCTCGACGTCGGCGGCCCGGATTGCGGCATCGAGCAGGGCCGGCGGGGTGGTCCGCGGGGGAAAGGCGAGCGATTCGATCACGGACTGGGCCAACGGATCGGGCATGGGCCGCAGGCCATCGGCCGCGTTGGCAGGAGCCACGCAGGCCGTCGCCAGCGCAACGACGCACCACACCGAAGCCACTCTGAAAACGCTCGTCGCCACTCGCCACCCCCGCGTCAGGCGCGGGCGGCGGCTCCAAGCTCTCAGGCGAGCCGGCGGTCCCACGCTGCTATCTGGTCGGCAACCTGTGCCGGCGCGGTCGAGCCGAAACTCACCATCCGTTCAACTGCCCTGGATGCCCCAAGTGCGCTGCGGAGCGAGGCGTTCCAGCCGGCATAATCCTGCAAAAACTCCTGATCGGTAAGCTCTGCCAGCGACACGCCCCGGGTCATCGCCCGGCGGACGAACGTGCCCACCAGCTCGTGGGCTGTCCGCTGCGGCACGCCAGCCCCGATCAGCGCCTCCATCAGGCTGGTGGCGTCGAGGTGTCCACGGTCGATCGTGGCGGTGACCCTTTCCCGGTCGAACGAGCTCCCTGCCACCAGCGGCGCGGCCACGCCGAGCACCGCTTCCAGCGTGTCGATCGAGTCGAAGATCGCCTCCTTGTCTTCCTGGAGGTCGCGGTTGTAGGCGGTTGGCAGGCCCTTCAACAGCACGAGCAACGACTGCAGGTTGCCGATCGATCGCGCCGACTTTCCGCGAACGAGCTCCAGCACGTCGGGATTGATCTTCTGCGGCATGATCGAGCTGCCCGTGCAGAAGCCCTCCGGCAGGCGGAGGAAACTGAATTCCTGCGTGCTATAGATCACCCACTCCTCGGCCCACTGGGAGAGATGCACGCCGGCCAGTGCAATCACGAAGGCCAGTTCGCAGACGAAGTCGCGGTCGCTCGCGCCGTCGAGGCTGTTGGCCGCAACGGTCGCGAAGCCGAGCGCCTCTTTCACGTGGTCGCGATCGATCGGCAGGGTCGTGCCGGCCAGCGCCCCCGAGCCGAGCGGCAGCACGTTGGTGCGCCTGCGGCAGTCGGCGAGCCGCTCACGGTCGCGCTGGAATTTCTCGCACCAGGCGAGCAGTTGATGCGCCGCCAGCACCGGCTGCGCGCGGCGCATGTGGGTGTAGCCAGGAATGATCAGCCCTTGCTCGCGGACGGCGAAGCCGAGGAACGCCCGCTGGAGTTCGAGGAGCCCGTGGTCGAGCCGGTCGATGGCCCGTCGGCAGTAGAGCCGCAGGTCGGTGGCCACCTGGTCGTTGCGGCTCCGCGCGGTGTGCAGCTTGCGGCCTGCGTCGCCCAGGCGGGCGGTAAGGGCCGCCTCAATGTGGAGATGGATATCCTCCTTGGAAGCGGTGAACTCGAACTGGCCGTCGGCGATCTGCCGGCGGATCTCCTCGAGTGTCTGCGAGATCGCATCGGCCTCGGGCACCGTCATCAGGCCGCAGGCGGCCAGCATCCGCGCATGGGCGATCGAGCCGTCGATGTCGTCGTCGGCCAGACGGCGGTCGAACGAGACGCTCTCGGAGAACGCCTCGACCCGCTTGTCGGTCGGCTCACGAAACACGCCGCCCCATGCCTTCTGCGGACCTTGCGATGCTGCCACGGAAAAACCTCTCGTAAGAACTGGGACGGTCGGGCTGCTGCCGGAAGCACCAATCGTAGTCGACACTGTGAATGACGGTTCGGGGCTGCCCATGCCCCGTCGCCGGACGTTCGCTACGGGCATCCTGCCCTTCGCTCACTCGATGCTGACCGCGCTCCGGCATCCTGCCTGCGCTCGTCAGCAACGCCGGCTCCCGGGGACACGGGTTGCCCCTCACGGATTCGTCGAGGGGAATGCCGCTTATTCCGGCGGAAATAACGTTTTTTGACATTCGCCATTCGTGTGCCAGAGTTGGTTGAAGCTTCGGGCGGCATCCCGGCTTCACCCGCGGAATGCCCTTCTGCGGTCCCCCCAGTCACTGCCAACCTTTTCTTTCGGAGGCTCACGTCATGAGTCGTTCCCTGATTTGCGGTCTTGCGGTCGCCCTGTTGTTTGCCGTCGGCTCGCTCGCCGATGCCGGTTTTGGCCACCATCGTCGTCACGCTGATCCCGGCTGTGCGGCACCGGAAGGTGTTGGCTGCAGCCAGTTCGAGCCCGGCTGTGCCCTTGAGCCTTCCTGCGGCCTCGAGCCTGACTGCGGTGCCGAGACCTGCTGTCCGACCAACCCCTGCATCAAATATCGCCACAAGCATGCCCACAAGCACAAGTGTGCGAAGGGCTGCTGCGCGGAGCCGACCTACGAGACGGTCCTCAATCCGACGAGCCCGGAGACCTGCAAGACGGTGGCCGTGCCGGTCTGCCTGCCGGCCTGCTGCCAGGGCTGCCCCTGCGAGAGCTCGCGGTGCACGCTGCTGGGCTGCGGCCAGGTGCGGTATGACTACGCCTGCGGCTGCTCGGTGATCATCCGCTTCCAGAAGCACGGCGACATCCTCGTCACCTACGCTGGCTTCTAGTCCGACACGGACGGATCAGGGTCTTCCGTTTCAATCACAACGAGCCCGGCCGGGAGTCCTTCCCGGCCGGGTTTTTCTTTTTTTGGGCGGTCTGTAACGGATTCCGGGCGGCGGCGTTCTTTCTTCCAGACGGATCGACAGGTCATCCTGTAAGGTCGATCGGCGTCAGAACCACCGGGAAGAAACAGTATGTCTGCCAGCGGCGAATCACACGGCTGGGTGATGGAGGCCGTCGAGGTCTACGAACTGCCGCTGCTGCGTTATGCGAGGCGGCTGCTCGGCGACGTCGATCTGGCCGCCGACGCGGTGCAGCACGCATTCGTGAAGCTCTGCGACGAGTCGCGAGAGCGTCTCGATGGACGGGTGGCACCGTGGCTGTTTCGCGTCTGCCGCAACCGGGCGATCGATCACCTCCGCCGCGCGGGCCGCGAGCACTCGTTGCTCGATGAACCCCGCGACTCGCCGTTTGCCGTTGGCCACCCCGGCAGCCGCGAGGCCGATCCGGCCATGTCGGCCGAGCGAGCCGATCTGGCCGCGCGGCTCCGTGAACTCCTCGAGGATCTGCCGGCGCCGCAACGCGAGGCGATCGACCTCTGGTGCGAGGGCCTCACCTACCGCCAGATCGCCGAGGTCACCGGCCGGCAGGAGGGGCATGTCCGCGTGCTAGCACATCGCGGTCTTACTGCCCTCCGCTCGCACCCGCTGGTGCGTGACCTGCTGGTGAGTGACCTGCTGGTGACAGAGGGCCATCGGCCCGCGCAGAACGCATCAAACTCCTGACACACCCACCGAGGCAGACCATGACCGCCGAAAACGTCAACGATTCCCAGTTCGACAGTGCCCAGTCCAACAGCGACCAGCCGGCTCCGCGCGACCGTGAGGCAGCGGATGCGCTGCTCACGGCGCACGCTCTCGGACAACTCGAGGGCGACGAGCGGGCTGTCGTCGAACGGCTGCTCGCCGACCCCGTTCGACACGAGGAGCGGCGGACGGTCGATGAGATTGACCGGGTGGCGGCGGCGCTTCGGGCCGGTCAACCGACCGACGACGTGCCGCGGTCTCCGACACTGCGTCGGGCGGTGGTCGCCGCGATCGCGGCGAACGGCGGCAAAGCAGAGGGGGGGCCGCTCGCGTCGGATGTCGTCGTTGCTCCGCAGCCTGCCCGGCGCCGGTTCGGCAGGGGGCTGGCACTCACCGGTTCGTTGCTGGCGGCGGTGCTGGTGATGGTGACGGCGGTGCTCGTGCCGCCTTGGAAGTTGCAGCCGCGAATGGCTCGTGAGATTGCCCAGCGTCGGTCGGAAGTCCGAACGGAAGGCGTCGCGCCCGCTCTCCAGGAGCGGGCGAAGGGACAACCATCTGTGTCGATGTTGGCGAGCGATCAGTCGGCGTTGGCAAAAAGATCAGCCACGGAGCAGGTCGACAAGTCGAAAGATCGATTGGGGGCTGCGAGGGGGACTGCAATGCCTGCCGCGCCGGCGCCGATGATGGCAGCCAATAGTCTTCGTGCCCGTGAGGCGGATGCTGTGGAGCGGGCTGCCGCACCGGCTCCTGGAGCCCGAAGGTTGGCCGGCGACCGCGATGCCCGGGAACTCGAAATGAGTTCTGTCGGGGGGCAGCGAAAGCAGCAGGATGCACAGTCCGGCGAGCGGTATACCCGGTTTGACGAGAACCGGCCGCGGACACCTTCTGAGCAGCCGCTCTCCACATTTTCGATCGACGTCGATACGGCGTCGTATGCCAACGTGCGCAGGTTTCTCACCTCCGGTCGGCTGCCGCCCCGGGATGCAGTGCGGATCGAGGAGATGGTGAACTATTTCCGCTACGACTACCCGCAGCCTTTCGGCGACAGGCCGTTCTCGGTGACGCTCGAGGCGGCCGAGTGCCCCTGGCACTCCGGCCGGCGTCTGGTTCGCATCGGCCTCGAGGGCCGCGACATCGACCGCCGAGAGCGGCCCGCTGGGAACCTCGTGTTTCTCATCGACGTGTCGGGCTCGATGGCAGCGGCGAACAAGCTACCGCTGGTGAAGCAGGCCCTCGCGATGCTGGTCGAGGAGCTCACGGAAAACGACTCGGTGGCGATCGTCACCTATGCCGGCGACGCAGGTGTGAAGCTCCCCGCCACGAGCGGCGACCAAAAGGGAAACATTCTCGCGGCGATCGAATCGCTCTCGTCGGGCGGCTCCACGCATGGCAGCGCCGGCATCAACCTGGCCTACGAGCAGGCGGCGGAGCGGTTCATCCCTGGCGGCGTGAACCGGGTGATCCTCGCCACCGACGGCGACCTGAACGTGGGTGTGACCAGCGACGAGGCGCTCGTGGACCTGATCAAGCAGAGGGCGGCCGGCGGCACCTTCCTCACGGTGCTCGGCTTCGGCGAAGGCAACCTGCAGGACGCGAAGATGGAAAAGATCGCCGATAACGGCAATGGCATCTACGCCTATATCGACGGCGCTCGCGAGGCGCGGAAGGTGCTCGTGGAGCAGCTCACGGGCAGCACGATCACGATCGCGAAGGACGTGAAGATCCAAGTGGAGTTTAACCCCACGCAGGTGGCCTCCTATCGCCTGATCGGCTACGAGAACCGGATCATGGCGGCCGAGGACTTTCGTAACGATAGGAAGGATGCCGGTGAGATTGGTGCGGGGCACAGCGTCACGGCGCTCTACGAGATCGAGCTGGTGGGTGACGGCGGCAGAGGGTCGGCCGGGGCGGAGCCGCTCAAGTATCAGCCGCCGCAGCCCAAGCCTGCCCCTGAGGCCGCGCTCGTGGATGGCGAAACGAGCCGGGAGCTGCTTACGGTGAAGCTGCGGTGGAAGAAGCCAGAAGGTGATGCGAGCACGCTGGATGAAGTGCCGCTCGTCGATCGCGGCGGTGCTTTCGAACAGGCTTCCGCCGACCTGCGGTTCGCCGGTGCCGTGGCAGCCTTCGGAATGGTGCTTCGCAACAGCGAATACAAGGGGGAGGCCACGCTGCCGCTGGTGGCGAAGATCGCCGCGGGTGCGCTCGGGCCGGATCGGGGGGGCTATCGTGCCGAGTTTCTCGACCTTGTTCGCAAGGCGGAGACCCTCCGCGTCCCATAAAAGCCCCCGGCGGAAGCCGGGGGACTCCGGGTACGAACACCATCCCGCGTGGTATGCGGATCCGGAATAAGCTCAACTGCCCGGTGTCGCCAGACTTCCGTCCGGGGCTTTTTGTCAAACGAGTCTAGGCCCGCATGGTTATCATCTACGTCTTCTACCCAAACCGGCCCGAGTACATGGCCGTTCAGGCGAGATGCTTTCGTCACTTTATCCGTGACGATTACGAGTTGAGGATCGTCAACTCGGCAGCCAGCGGGCCCGTGCGTGCCGATATCGCCGCCGCCGCCGCAGGCCTCTCTTTGCCGACGCTGAACCTCGCGGCCCCTGACAGATCGCTACCACCATCACACGCGCACTCGCAACTCATCCACGGGGTGCTTCGCAATCAGCCGACGCCACCACCGGGTTCAATCATCTGCCTGATCGATTCCGACATGTTCTTGCTGCGAGACTTTTCATTTCACGACTTCCTCGAAGGCTATGCGCTGGCTGGCCGGAAGGATCGTCGGAGCAACGTGCGGTATCTGGCCGGGTCGGGAATACTCGCGATCAACACGGCCCTCGTGCCATCGGTCGCGGATCTGGATTTCACGCCCGCGTGTATCGACGGCGTCCACACCGACACTGGCGGTGGCCTCTATCACTATCTGAGGAATCACCCGACGGCAGAGGTCCGCGGCTTCGCGTACTCCGGCAAGATCAATGCGAGGAACGGGAATCTCTCCTGTCTGCCCGACGCGTTCCGCGATCAATACGATGACCGCTTCGCGATTGAAATCTGGGAACACGCATTTCTGCACTATGTCTCAGGGTCCGACTGGGACAGACGAGGGGGCGATTTCCACGACCACAAATGGAACTACGTGAGCACCCTCGTTGACGGATGCATTGCCGGCACCACGGCGCTCCCGGCCTCGTCATATCAATACAATCAGATCGACATCTGGGATGCCCCGAGCTACCCTACGGACGTGACGTTTTTTACACGCATCGGGCAGGACGGCCGCGCGTACGAGTCGGGGCCGTGGTACTTCGAGATTCTCAAGAGGGCCGCGCCGTGGCAGTGTGCCCGGTTCCTTCCGCGGCGGTACACACGCTGGGTGCGGGGCAATTAATCGGAACCGCCTCAAGGTGCCAGAACCTGCGACAAGCCGTGTGTCGATCGTCATCCCGTGCTATGAGATGCATGGCAAGGGGGCGGAATATCTGGCATGCGCACTGCACTCCATCTTCCTGCAGACGTGGAAGCACGTCGAAGTGGTCGTGTCTGACAATGCGCAGGATGACTCGATCACGCTGGTCGTGAATCGCTGGCGACATCTCCTGCCAATCGTGCACATCAGGCCCGGCACGCATCGATCGACGGACACTCTCAACGCCGGCATTCGAGCGGCTACCGGCGACGTGGTCCGCATCCTCTTTCAGGACGACCTGTTGTTTGGCCCGGACAGTCTCGGGCAGATGATGCAGGCGTTTTATCGAGGCGCGCGGTGGTGCGTGGGACCATACATGCACCTGATCGATGGGAGGCTTGAGCGACCACTCACGCCTTTCGCCAGCACGGCGATGGCTTATGGGGTCAATACGATTGGGCCGCCCAGCGTATTGAGTTTCGTGAATGCACCCCCGCTTTTGTTCGACGAAGACCTCGTGTGGCTGATGGACTGTGAGTATTACGTGCGACTGCTCAATCGACATGGCCCGCCGGCATGCATTCGGCACTTCAACAGCATCATCCGGCTCGGGGAGCATCAGTTGACGAAACATATTTCCGATCAGGTGAGGTCACGCGAGGTGCACATCGTGCTGGACGCACATCCCGAGTATCGCCGCTTTCGTGGCCTGCGAACGGCCTGGGCACGAGGCAGGCGGGCGTTGGAGCGCACGCGCTCCTACCTGCCCTTCAGCGACGCATCGGCAGAGGCTCGGGCGGGGAGTGCGTTTGTGACTGCGTGCACCGGGCAGCCACCACGCTGAAGTGCATTCAGCCGCGTGGAAAAAGGTTGCGGACGCCTTCTTCACCGCCAGCTAGATTCGATGCCACGAGGGTGGCATGAGGTCGGCGGGATTCATGGAGGGATCCGCAAACCACTGCCGTGGCCCGTACACAATCCCGCCACGATCGGACGCCAACCAAGCCGCCCACCAACTCAGCGTGCTGTTTGAGATGACGAAATGCCGGCAGCCGGCCATCAGTCGCAGTTCCTCGGGAGCATTATCGGCGGCGTGGTGCTCGACGTGGGTCGTTGGCATCTCGAATGCGAGGTGCTGTTTTACCCAGGCCATGTCGTCGGAAAACACGAAGAGTTCCGGGGATTGCAACCGGGCAGCCAGTTGCTCGACGGCACGACGGTAGTAGTCTTCGGAACAGAAGCCGTGGAACTTCCGGACGACGGGATTCGAAACGTAATCCCCCCGCCGCACGTGGAGGCAGATGGAGTCGGGCTGCTGCATCCTGGCGAGCAGTTGCTGGTCGCGGGCCGTCGGTTGAGCTGTCACCGTGAATTCCCGGCGGATCGTCGGCGCGACATCCTCGAAGTAGCGGTACGACTGCCAATAGCCGTCAAGGCAACGGCCATCGGGAAGCGTCAGAATGGACGGATCAAACGTGAAGGCACGTTCTCGTACGAGGCGAGGAACCAATCCCAGCCGATGGGTGATCGGTATCAGCACTCGCGGACCTCGCCAACGGACCATCTCCCAGACCGTTGCGACATCGGCATCGATGTTCAGCCGATCCAGGGCATAGGACCGCAGCCGGTGGGTCGTGTAGAAACTCAGGTCGAGTGTGAGCGGCACTCCCAACGTCAAGGACAGTCGACGAGCAGTGGCATACTGGAAGAGTTGATTCCCGAAGCCGTGTTTGAGCTGAACAATGATCACGCGGTGCTCGCTGGCTTCCAGGCTTCTCGGTGGGATCGGGTCGAGCATACAGTTCACGCACGACGGCCTGTCAAACGGACCGCGCGGACCTGTTTGCGGAGAGCCGTAATCAATCGTATCCTTCCAAACGCAGATACCACTCCTCGTATTCTGGGCAAATCGGCCGTAATCGATATGGTGAGTCGGCACGCATCGACGCCCTCGGATGACCTTCGTCTTGGTCACCAGGGGTCCTACAACCTTCGTCACGGCACCCTGTTCTGCAGTTTCCAGTCGGGGTTCTTTTCCACCTGCAGCGTCACGCTGTGGCACATTGCCGAGGTGTTGAAAAGGACCGGTGAGATGCCCCAGCGGATTGATTTCTCGCGAGCGTTCCGGTGGTTTCGGAACGCCCAACAGACTTCTGACGCATCCGACATGTATCCGCTGTTCTTCAGTCCGGGGGCGATCGACGCCACCAGAGGGCTGACGTGGCTGCCAAGGGTGAGGTATCACGGCCTCTATTGCTGGATCGATTACCGGCGTTTCAATCTGGTCATGCAACGCTATTTCCAGCCGTCGGAGAAGGCTCGGGCATTTCAGTCGAAGTGGATCGCCCGCTACGATATCAATCTCGCCAAAACGATCGCGGTGATCTACCGCGGCACCGACAAGGGCACCGAAGTCGTCCTGGCAAGTCCGCGGGCCTATGTCGATCAGGCGAGGACGATTCTGGAACGGCATCCAGACTTCCGCATCCTCATCCAGACCGACGAATTGGCTGTGCGACAGCTGTTTCTCGAGGAATTCGGCTCCAGATGCTTTTTCATCGAGGACATGCCGGTCAGTCAACATGGAATCGTGGTTCATGAACTGGACGATGCCTCGCTGCAGCGGGATCGCGGCGAATTTGGTGTTATGCTGATTGCCGTGACCGAACTTCTTTCCCGGGCCGCCTTCGTCGTGAATCACACCGGCAATCTGGCGCTCTGGGTCTGCCTGTGGCGAGGCCATTCCAGAGGCGTTGTTCAATTCGACAGCACCGGCGGACTGGTCGATTTCGGGAGCGTCACCTTCTACCTCCGACAGGGCCGTCATCTGGCCGAACGTGCATGGCGGCGGCTTGTGCCTCAACGGGCAAGCCAGCCATAGGCGCGCAATCGATGTGCCAGAGCCAAGAATCACAAGCGACCCGCGCACCAAGCATGAAGGGCGTCACTTTCAGCGTGATCGTGATGACGTTCAACCGTCCTGGACCGTTGCGTCGCTGCCTTGAATCGCTTACTACTCAGACGGTTCCGTCGGAGCAGTTCGAGGTCGTGTTGGTGGACGCATCCGACGTTCCTGTGGTCGATGTCGTGGCGGAGTTTTCCGGTCGGCTGCGACTGGTGCATCTGCCCGGCCCGAATCTCGGCGTCGCGGGGAATCGGAATAGAGGTGCTGACGCGGCCTCTGCCGATCTGCTGGCATTTCTCGATGACGACTGCGTGGCGCACGCAACCTGGCTGGAACGGCTTTCCAGAGCCTGTCGCGAAAACCCTGGTGCTCTGATTGGGGGCGGAGTGGAGAACCCTCATGCCGAGAACGCCTACGCTGCTGCCGGGCAGGTGATCACGGCCGCGGTGGATTCGTTCTTCAACCCGCCCGGTCAGGAACCACGTTTTTTTCCGGGCCTCAACTTTGCGGTGGAGCGGGCCGCCTACCTCGCCATCGGCGGGTGCGACGCCGGCTTTGGGAGGTTGGCGGCCGAGGACCGCGATTTCATCGATCGCTGGCGGACGTGTGGCCGAAGACTGGTAGCGTGCCCGGAGGCTATCGTCCGCCACGAGCACCGCAGCAGCCTGAGGGGATTCCTGAAGCAGTATTTCAATTACGGCCGTGGCGCCTGGCGGTATCACCGGTTGCGTGCACGGCGCGGAAGTGGAGTCATGTCGGAAGACACCAAGCTTCACCTCCAACTGCGTCACCATGTACAGACGCACCTGCAGCCACTCCCGCTGTGGATGCGAGTGAAAGTTATCCTGCTGCTGTGCGCGTGGCAGGTGGCAAATGCGGCCGGCTTCTGCTGGCAGGCGGTCGCTGAGGCGTGCGGGAAACGCCCAGACGGGGTTGATCGCCTATGAGGAATGAACTGCCAGCACTCACGTTTTCCAGCCAATCTCAAGAGAATCCCGATGGATGATCGGCCGACATTGACGGAACTTGCCATCCAGCATCAGACAGACAAGTGGGGAAGCCATTCCTACACCCCGCATTACGAGCATCACTTCAAGCATCTGCGAGACGAGCCGGTCAATCTGCTGGAGATCGGCGTCGGCGGCTATCAGGATCCGCATGCGGGCGGGAACTCGCTGCGGATGTGGCGAGACTTCTTCCCTCGCGGTCGGATCTACGGCATAGACATCTGCGACAAGTCGCCTCATGACGACGATCGAATCAAGACATTTCAGGGCAGCCAGGTCGATGCGAAGTTCCTGGCTCGAGTGGCCGAAGAAATTGGCCGGATCGATATTGTCGTGGACGACGGGAGCCACGTGAATTGGCACGTCGTCAAGACCTTCGAAATCCTATACCCGTTGTTGAGCGACAACGGCATCTATGCAGTCGAGGATTTGCAGACGTCATACTTTCATGACTTTGGCGGACACAGTTTCAATCTGAAGCGAGTGAAGACCGCGATGAACTATTTCAAGCATCTGACCGACTCGCTCAATTTCATGGAGTTTGACAACCCGTTTTATCGCCCCAGCTATTTCGATGAGCATACGGTCGCGGTGCACTTCTATCACAGCATGGTGTTCATCCAAAAAGGTGCCAATCGGGAACAAAGCAATTACGGTCGTATTCGTGAAATACGGCACGCGGCGCGGCCGTTGGACGTCTTGAAGGCCGGCGTGAAGTGGCTTTGGGCCTGGAAGAGGCTCATCTGAAGCCCGGCGCAGCACCAGCGACCGGAGGTCGCCAAGCGGGCAGCACCAACCTATCGCCGGGCAGGAAGCCCGGCGCAGCACCAGCAAACTGCGTTTGCAAAGAAGCTCGCTAAGGACGGGCATCCGCCCGTCGTCGCGACACGATGTCGTGTTTTTCGTGAAGTCAGTGCACGCCCTGGCCTGCCAGCCAGCGTTCGGCATCGAGGGCCGACATGCAGCCGGTGCCGGCGGCGGAGATTGCCTGACGGTAGTAGTCGTCGGCCACGTCGCCCGCCGCGAAAACTCCCTCCACGCTCGTCTCCGTGCGGAAGTGCTTCGTCCAGACGACGTATTTCTTCGGATTGAGTTCCAGCTGGCCATCGAGAAAAGCCGTGTTGGGTGTGTGGCCGATCGCTAGAAAAACACCCGTCGCCTCGATCACCGTCTCCTTGCCGGCGTCGACCGTGCTCGCCAGCCGCACGCCCGTTACCCCCTTGGCGTCGTCGCCTAGCACCTCGGCAAGACCCGTGTTGAAGTGGATCTTGATCTTCGGGTCGTCGTGGGCCCGCTGCGCCATGATCTTCGAGGCACGGAGCTGGTCGCGGCGATGCACGAGGTGCACCGTGCTGGCAAACTTCGTGAGGTAGGTCGCCTCCTCCACGGCCGAGTCGCCGCCGCCCACCACCACGATCGGCTTGTTGCGAAAGCGGGGCAGCGCGCCATCGCAGACGGCGCAGGCACTGACGCCGCGGTTCTTGAAACGCTCTTCACTCGGCAGGCCGAGCCAGTTGGCACTGGCACCTGTGGCCACGATCACGCACTGGGCTTCCACCACGCCGCCTTCGGAGGGATAGAGCTTGAACGGGCGTGAAGAAAAGTCGACTTTGAGGATGTCGTCGGTGACGATCCTGGTGCCCATGTTGACCGCCTGCTGCCGCATCAGTTCCATCAACTCCGGGCCGGTGACGCCCTCGCCGGCGTGGGGCGCCATCATCTGTCGCCGTTCAGCCGGCAGGGCGGAGTCGAGGAAGGCTCCGAGGTTGCCGTGCGGGAAGCCGGCGTAGTTTTCGACTTCGCTCGTGAGGGCGAGTTGGCCGAGCGGGAGTGTGCCCGACATCCGGTTCTTCTCGGTGATCGCGCCTTCGAAGACCAGCGGCTTGAGCTGGGCCCGGGCGGCGTAGGTGGCGGCCGACCAGCCGGCCGGTCCGCTGCCGATGATGACGAGGGTTTCGCGGATCGTGTTGCCTGTGGTGGCGGACATGCATGGCTCCATGAAAAAGGTGCCAGCCACCAAATCTGGGTGGTCTGGGGCGTTGTCTGGAAGCAGAGGCTTGCCAGATTGCCCCAATTTGGTGGCTGGCACCTTTTTTGGGCAAGATGAATAGGTAGAACGGCGGGTTCACGCCATCTTCGCCACGACGTGGGGTCACCATGAGTCTGTTGTATGTCTTGCTGCCGAGCGCCCTGGTGCTGGCGATCGCCTACCGTGTCTACGGCAGCCTGTTGGCCCGACTCTTCCGACTTGATGATGCAGTTCCCGCGCCGGCCGTCACGCTCCGCGACGACGTGGACTACGTTCCGATCCCGCCACAGCTGCTGCTTGGCCAGCATTTTTCGGCGATCGCGGCGGCCGGGCCGATCGTGGGGCCGATCCTCGCAGGCGTCGCCTTCGGCTGGCTGCCCGCCCTGATCTGGATCTTGATCGGGAGTATCTTCATCGGCGGCGTGCACGACTTCGCCGCGCTCGTGGCGTCGGTGCGGCACAAGGCACGGTCGATCGCCGAAGTGGTTCGCGACCACATGAGCCAGCGGAGTTATCTCCTCTTCCTGGCATTCGTCTGGATCGCGCTGGTCTACATCATCGTGGCGTTCACCGACATCACGGCATCGAGCTTCATCGGCCGGCAGGTGCTCGAGAACGGGGATACGGTATCGGGGGGCGGGATCGCGACGTCGAGCCTGCTCTATCTCGTGATCCCGATGATCATGGGGGCCTGCATGCGGTATGCGAAGATGCCGCTCTGGCTGGCGACCGCGATCTTCCTACCGCTGGTCGGACTGGCGATCTGGATCGGCCAGTTCTTTCCGTTCGACCTCGGGCAGGTGCTCGGCACCTCCGACGCCAACGCGCAGAAGATCTGGGGCGTGCTCCTCTTGGCCTACTGTCTCGTGGCGGCGATGGTGCCGATGTGGCTCCTGCTCCAGCCCCGCGGCCATCTCGGCGGATGCTTTCTGTATGTGGCACTCGCGGGCGCTGCGATTGGCCTGATGGTCAGCGACCGGCTGGTGGCAGGTGATTCCGCGATCCGCTACCCAGCGTTCACCGGCTGGCAGGCGTCCAATGGCCAGAACCTCATCCCGATGCTCTTCATCACGATCGCCTGCGGCGCCTGCTCCGGCTTTCACTCGCTGATCGCCTCGGGCACGACGAGTAAGCAGCTCCGCAGGGAGACCGACGCCAGGCCGATCGGCTACGGCACGATGCTCTTGGAGGCGATGGTGGCGATCGTGAGCCTGGCCTGCGTGATGGTGCTCGCCGGCGACTCGAAGCTCGTCAGCCAGCCGCCGAACTTTATATACGCGATGGGCATGGGACGGTTTCTGGAGATCCTCGGCGTGCCCGCGACTATCGGCGTGTCGTTCGCATTGATGGCGTTCACGACGTTCGTCTACGACACGCTCGACGTCTGCACGCGGCTCGGGCGATACATCATCCAAGAGCTGACCGGCATGACGGGGAAGGCCGGCGGCTGGCTGGGCACGGCCCTGACGGCGGGCGTGCCGCTCGTGTTTCTGCTGCGGCCCCACGTCGATGCCGCGGGCAATGCAGTGCCGGTCTGGAAGACGTTCTGGAGCCTGTTTGGCGCGAGCAACCAGCTGCTGGCGGCGCTCACGCTTCTGGGCGTGACGGTCTGGCTCTGGCGGACGCGTCGCGAGGCCTGGGTCTGGCTGGTGACGGGCGTGCCGACGGTGTTCATGTATGTGATGAGCACATGGGCGCTGGCTAGCATGACGTTGCCGAAATTCCGGAATGCCAACGGCTTTGCCCTCCCGGCCGATCTCGTGCCATGGGTGGGCCTCGTGCTCTTGTCGCTCGCCGCCGTGATGCTCGTCGAGGCGATCCGCGTGATCGCGATGCCGCAGGGGCCGCTGCAGCCGCAAGGACCACGTGAGGCCCTGGGCCGCGTGGCAGGCTCGCCTCGAGCGGCCGGCGCATGACTGCGAAGCGGTCACGGCCGGAGCCAGCCGGGCGAAAGCCCGGTCAGCCAAAGCCAGTGAAAGTCTGTGCGACGTGCGGCCGCGAGTTTAGCTGGCGGCGCAAGTGGGCCACGTGTTGGGACGAGGTCCGCTACTGCAGCGACCGCTGCCGCCAGGCACGGTAAAGGGAGAGGAAAAGGGGACGCAGCTCTTTTTCGTACTCGAAAAGAGCTGCGTCCCCTTTTTTGAAGACTTGACTCAACGAGTGAACGTGCGTACACTCTTTTGATTGACTGCATTGAACGTTGTCCATCGCAGCGGAATCGCCGCACACGCAGATGCCTCGCCGACCACGTTTCTGCCCCGCGGGAACCTGCTATCACGTGCTCAACCGCGCGGTTGCCAGGCTCCCATTGTTCGAGCGTGCTGGCGACTACGAGGCGTTCATGGAAGTGCTGCGAGAAGCCTTGCTGCACGAACCGCTTCCGATCTTCGCCTACAGCGTGATGCCGAACCACTGGCACTTTGTGGTCAGACCCGTTGACGATCATCAAGTATCAAACTTTTTTCGATGGTTGACCCACACACACACACCATGCGTTGGCACGCGAGTCACCAGACCTTGGGAACCGGGCATCTTTATCAGGGGCGGTTTAAAGCGTTTCCGATTAAAGAAGACAGTCACCTCCTTACGGTGATTCGCTATGTAGAACGAAACCCCTTGCGGGCAAATCTCTGCCAGCGGGCCGAGCAATGGCGATACGGCAGCGCGTGGCATCGAGCGAAAAGCACGATATCCTCGGAACGTATTCTCAGCCCATGGCCGATTCCCCGTCCTTCATGTTGGCTGGATCATGTGAACCAACCGCAAACGGAGCGCGAGATGGACGCGATTCGGAAGAGCGTGAACCGCGGTGTGCCCTTTGGGGACGAACAATGGGTCTCACAAGCGGCGGCCCACCTGAAGATCAGACATACCCTTCGGCCACGAGGGCGGCCAGCTACGAAATGAGCTGCGTCCCCTTTTTCAATACGTCGGCGGGGGAGAGGCCGCGGGTGCGGAGGTCGCGGATCGCCAGGCCACCCGTGCGCTTGGCGAGGCGACGGCCGTCTGCGTCGTGCACGAGTGGCACGTGGCAGAACGCCGGCGCGGTCCAGCCGAGCGACTCGTAGAGCAAGAGTTGCCGCGCCGTGCTCGTGAGCAGATCCTCGCCGCGGACCACCTCCGCGATCTCCATCGCATGGTCGTCGGCCACCACTGCCAGTTCGTAAGCGGGAAGATCGTCCCGCCGCCAGACGACAAAGTCGCCGAAGTCCACGCCAGCCGTCCGCTGCACGCGGCCGGCCAACGCGTCGTCGAACTCGATCGTGCGGCCGTCCGGCACGCGGAACCGCCAGGCGACGTTCCCCGGCGCGACCGCACGGTCCCACGCCGCCGGCCGCAGTCTCGGCGGAAAGATCGGCTCGGCGTCTGCGTCGGCATTCGCATCGCGCGGACTCGGCTCGTGCGGCGCGGTGGCGGCCTCGTCGACGTCGCGACGGGAATGCGGGCTCGGGTAGATCGCGCCCGCCGCCTCCAGCCGTCGCCAGACCTCCAGATACCAGGCGGTGCGTTCGCTCTGCCGATAGCTGGCGTGTGGCCCGCCGATGTCGGGACCCTCAGTCCACTTGAGCCCCAGCCAGCGGAGGTCTTCGATCGCCGCCTCACAAAATTCCTCGCGGCATCGCGGTCGGTCGAGGTCCTCGATCCGGAGGACGAGGCCAGCTGAACCGGCCCTCGACGCCGCGACCGCAAATGTCCGCGCATGGCCAACGTGGAGAAAACCGGTGGGCGTCGGGGCTAGTCGGCCGCGTCGATACGAAGCCATGCAGGCGTTCCTTGCCGTTCCTACAGCAGCCACCAGTTGGCTGTCAGCAACACGTAGGCACCGAGCCCGAGGTTTGTCGCGGCATGCGCGAGGATCGTGTCGATCGGCCGCCGCGTGGCCGCCGCGATGCCGGTGACGACGGCAAACCAGCCGACGGCGGCGACGCACTCCGAGGGGTGCGATGCGGCGGCGTAAAACAGGCAGGCCCCGACAGCCGGGAATGTCAGCATGCCAAACGGCACGGCCCAGAAATCTTCGCGGATGACATACCGCATCAGAAACCCCCGCAGGAAGAGCTCCTCCACCAGCGGTACCACCGCGATCAGGCCGATGGCACGGATTGCCACGAAGGCCCACACCGGCACAGCGGACTCGTTGCACGCCGCGAAAGGGTTGAATGCTGCCCGCCCGCCCACGCCGCTGGCCCAGCCGGCCTCGCGTTGGAGCGACGCGAGCACGATCCACGGCACGACCAGTGCGAGGCCCACCAGCGGCGGCCACCAGGTCGGCCGGCCCCACCAATGACGGATCGGCGTCCACGAGCGGGCGATCGCGAGCAGCGTGGCGACGATTCGCAGGCTGTAGATGAGAGGATAGGCCGTGAAGGGGATTCCCAGGACCCCCGCCAGCCCGTCTCCGCTGCGGGTGGGCTCAAGCAGTCCAACTGCCAAAAAGACGATAAACGGAACGACACAGGCCTCCCACGGCCGGTCCGGGCCCTCGTTGCCTACGGTCTTCGGCGGGTCTGGATATTGCATAGCGTTGCCGGTCTGTCGCGTGGTCTGTCGCGTTGAGGCCGGCTTGAGTATATTCCGACCGGTCGACAGGCCTTTTTCCTGCCGATCCCTCCCCATTCCCGCCCTCCGCCCCCGAAGGTGTTTTCGTCCATGGACCTGTCCAAGCTCCGCAACATGGGCATCTCGGCCCACATCGACTCCGGTAAGACCACGCTCTCGGAGCGGATTCTCTACTACGCGGGCCGCATCCACCGCATCCAGGAGGTGAAGGGCGGCGGCGACGGCGCGACCATGGACTACATGGATCTCGAGCGCGAGCGCGGCATCACGATCACCAGCGCCGCCACGAGCGTGAAGTGGCACGACTGTGACATCAACCTCATCGATACGCCGGGCCACGTCGACTTCACCGTCGAGGTGGAACGCAGCCTGCGGGTGCTCGACGGCGCCATCCTCGTGCTCTGCGCCGTGGGCGGCGTGCAGAGCCAGTCGATGACAGTCGACCGCCAGATGAAGCGGTACAAAGTGCCGCGTTTGGCGTTCGTCAACAAGATGGACCGCACCGGCGCCAACTTCGAGCGCGTCGTCGGCCAGCTCCGCGACAAGCTCGGCTGCGATGCGATCCCGATGCAGATTCCGATCGGCAAGGAAGACAAACTCGAGGGCGTGATCGACCTCGTGTCGATGAAGGCCGCCTACTTCGATGGCGACAACGGCGAGACCGTCCGCGAGGAGAAGATCCCCGACGCCCTGGCCAAGGCTGCGGCCGAGGGCCGGCACGCAATGCTCGAGGCGCTGGCGATGTATTCCGACACGCTCATGGAGAAACTGCTCAGCGAGCAGCCGGTGTCGGAGGACGAGATCCACGCCGTCGTGAAAGCGGCGGTGCAGAGCCAGAGCATCACGCCCGTCTTCTGCGGCTCGGCCTACAAGAACAAGGGCGTGCAGAAGCTGCTCGACGCCGTCGTGCGATATCTGCCCAGCCCGCTCGAGCGGAAGGTGATCGCGAAGAAGTGGGACAATCCCGACGAGGCATTCGATCTCACTCCCGACCCGAAGAAGCCGCTCGTGGCGATGGCGTTCAAGATCGTCGACGACCCCTACGGCCAGCTGACGTTCATGCGGATCTACCAGGGCACGATCACCAAGGGTGAGGCCTACATCAATCAGCGCACCAGCCAGAAGCAGCGGTTCAGCCGGATCGTGAAGATGCACGCCGACAAGCGCGAGGAAATCGACTCGGGCGAGGCTGGCGACATCGTGGCCGTGATGGGCGTCGACGCCGCCAGCGGCGATACCTACGCCGCCGACAACAAGTATTGCACGCTCGAGAACATGTTCGTGCCGGAGCCGGTGATCAAGATGTCGATCACGCCGACCAACCGCGACGGCCTCGACAAGCTCGGCAAGGCTCTGCAGCGATTCAGCCGCGAGGATCCGACGTTCCGCGTGGCCACCGACGAGGAGACGGGCGAAACCCTCATCGCCGGCATGGGCGAGCTGCATCTCGACATCTACGTCGAGCGAATCAAGCGAGAGTTCAAGGTCGAGGTCGAGGTGGGTGCGCCGAAGGTGAGCTACCGCGAGGCGCCCACCAAGGCCACCAACTACGACTACAAGCACAAGAAGCAGACAGGTGGCTCGGGCCAGTATGCCCACATCATCGGCGCGCTCGAGCCGCTCCCGGAGGAGTCGACCGAGAACTTCATCTTCGACGATGCCGTGGTCGGTGGCCGCGTGCCGAGGGAATACATCCCGTCGGTCGAGAAGGGTTTCCGGTCTGTGCTCTCCAAGGGACCGATCGCAGGCTTTCCGATCGTGGGCGTCAAGGCATCGCTGGTCGACGGTTCCTACCACGACGTCGACTCCTCCGATATGGCCTTCCAGATCTGTGCCCGGGCCGGCTTCCGCGAGGCGTTCCTCAACACGAAGCCGGTGCTGCTCGAGCCGATCATGAAGATGGAGGTGGAGGTACCCTCCGACTTCCAGGGGCCGGTGACGGGCGAGCTCAACAAGCGGCGCGGCCTGATCGTTTCCACGGAAACGGTCGGCAAGACCTCGACGATCATCGCCGAGGTGCCGCTGGCCGAGACGTTCGGCTACTCGACCGACCTGCGGAGCATGACACAGGGACAGGGCGTGTTCACGATGGAATTCTCGAAGTACCGGCCGACGCCGGGCAACATCCAGAAGGAAATCGTCGAGGAGCGGAAGAAGGCGGAATTGGCGGCTGCGAAGTAGGAGCGACGAGCGACGTCGCTAAGACCGCCAAGCCTCCGCGATCCCGTCCCACAGCGTGATCCGTGATTCGAGACATGCTCGGGCCGTTTCGGATGCCTCGGCCCAATGGGCAGGGTCATCGCCGCACAGCCGCGCGACGATCCTCCTGCAGACTGGCGCGTGTTTCTCATCATCGTGGGCGATGTGCCGCTCGAGGTAGAACCGGAACGGTCCCCAGGCCGCCGGATGTTCGGCTGCGAGCGAACCGACCAGGTGACGGAACATGTCGGGGATCACGTCCTCACGGCCGTAGGTGAAGGCGGCGACGATCCGGTGCGTGGAGCCTGACTCGATCACCTCGAAGGAGCGACGCACGAAATCGCAGGCGGCCGTGGGGCCGCCGCACGCGGCGAGCGCCTGCGAGAGCGGGGCGCCGCGAGTGAGCAGGTCGAGCAGTCGCTCGATCGGCCCCGTGTCGGCACCCGCGTGCCGCATGCTCTGGAGATAAAGCTCGAAGTGCGACGCATGGCCGCCGCCGGGAAGTTCGTCGGATTCCTCGTCGAGGACGATCTCGTTGACGAGCCTTCGTGCCTCGGGGTCGGGCGTGGGCAGCCAGGGGATGCTGGTGCAGGTCAGCTTCTGCTGCATCGCCTTCAGTAGGCTCTGGAAATCCCAGACCGCAAAGACGTGATGCTCCATGAACAGTCGGAGCCTGTCGGCGCGGTCGATCAAGGCGTAGAGCGGGTGGTGAACTAGGCGTTCGCGGGCTGCCCCCAGTTCGATTGCGCACGCTTTCGCGGGCACGTGAAGGGGGGGCTGGGCGGTGTGTGCCTGCTGCGGCCGTACATCGGTGGTGGGCATGGTGGGGGATCCGGAGGAAGGGCGGGCGCTGCTCGCACCGCTGAGATTGTTGTAGTCGGCATCGGCCCGGGGGCGAATTGACGCAGGAGCAAACCCCCGAAAACAACGGTCCAGACGCGTCCTTCTCTGCCGGGCGAAGGCCATCTGCTACCCTGCCTACCATGTATCGATCCGAGCCCCTCCCCCTGTCCATCTGGATCGTCAATCCTTTCGATGACATCCCCGGCGAGGGCCTGCCCCCGCTGCGGTATTGGTCGCTGGCCCGCGTGCTGGCGGGCCGGGGGCACGACGTAACCTGGTGGACCGCGTCCTGGAGCCACCGCCGCAAGGCTCCCAGGTCGACGCCGCTGCTCACCCGCGACGAAGAGGGGTTTGCCGTACGGCTGGTGGCCGTCCGGCCCTATACGAAAAACGTCTCCTTTGCCCGCCTGGCTAGCCACCGCGACTTCGGCCGCACGTTCGAGCGGCTGGCCAACGAATCGATCGCGTCTGGCCAGCTTGAGCGGCCCGACGTGATCCTCGCCAGCCTCCCACCTCTGGAGGGGCCAGAGGCGGCGGCGCGTCTGGCAAAACGCCTCGACGCCAATCTGGTCGTCGACCTGATGGATGTCTGGCCCGATACGTTCGAGCGTCTCCTGCCCGGCCCGCAGTGGCTCCGCAAGGCGTTGTATCCCCTGCTCTTTGGCCGCATGGCCACACGGCGACGGGCCCTGCTCGAGGCTGCCGATGCGGTCTCATCGTCTGCCCATGGCTATCTCACCGCGATGCCTGAGGCCACGGCCGGTGACAAGCCCCGGCACGTCTGCCATCTGGGTGCCTGGGTGCCTGAGTTTGCAGGGCCACCACGCTTGATCGACGAGGTGCCGAACACGGACGCCGCCGCGGCTCCTGAGGGCCAGCCGGCTGCCGCACTCGTATCGGCACCGGTCTCCGCACCGCTGGCCTGCGTCTATTCGGGCACACTCGAATCGGGCCAGGATCTCGATGCGCTCCTCGCCGCCGCGCGGATCCTTTCCGCGCAGGGCATCGCGGCCACGCTCCACGTTGCCGGCACGGGTCGGCTGGAGTCGAGCCTGCGGACGGCGGCAGAAGCCATTCGCGGCGTGTGCACGGTGCGGGTGCATGGACTGCTCGACCGGGGTCCCTACGTCAAGCTGCTATCGGAGTGCGATGTTGGCCTCGTGCTCGTGAAGCCCGAGTCACTCGTGGCGGTGCCCTACAAGGTGTGCGACTACACCGCCGCCGGCCTGGCGCTGGTCAATTCGCTGCCCGGTGAACTGGAGCAGTTCGTGGCAGACTATCGGGCTGGGGTTTCCTATACCGCCGGCAGCGGCGATTCGCTGGCGCGTGCCATCGCCTCGCTGGCCGGCGACCGGCGGCTGCTGCTCGACATGCGGCAGGGATCCCGCCGACTCGCGGAGTCGGAGTTCGACCGGGAAAAGACCTACCCCCGTTTCGCCGACTGGATCGAGAGCATCTCCCGCGAAAGTCAGGGCTGACATCCGGGCCGGTAGAGGGCAGGGCTCGATTCCATGGAAAAAGCATCGTCCGTTTCCGAGCCGCCGCAGACGCTCTGGCAGTCGCTCGCGCACCTTGGTCCGGGGATCGTTCTGGCCAGTTCCATCGTTGGCAGTGGCGAACTGATCGCAACCACGATCGTCGGTGCCGAGGCGGGCTTCGTGCTGCTCTGGCTGATCATCCTCGGCTGTGCCATCAAAGTGGCGGCCCAGATCGAGATCGGCCGGACGACGCTGACGTGGGGCCGCACGCCGCTCGATGCCTTCAATCGCGTGCCCGGCCCCAGGTTCGCTGGCATGGGATGGATCTACTGGGGGTGGGTGTTCATGACGGCGCTCATCGTCGTGCAGCAGGGGGGCATCCTCGCCGGTGTGGCGCAGTCGCTCTCTGGCGGCCTGCCTGTCACGGCGGCTGGCCGCGAGTGGAACCGCCTGCATGACGAGGCAGCCGACATACGAGTGGCAGAGGCGGCGGTCCGGCGGCGTGGAGATGCCGCGGAGGCCGATGCGCTCCACGCCCGGCTCAAGACGGTCACCGGGGAGATGAACGCATTGCCTTCGCCCCCCGATGACACGATCTGGGCCGTCCTTGTGGGCGTGGTCACCGCCGTGCTCTTGGGCGTAGGTCGCTACCGCCTCATCGAGCGGGTGTCGATCCTACTCGTCGGAACGTTCACGCTCGTCACCCTGCTGTCGCTCGTGATGCTGCAGTGTGACCCGGCCTGGGCGATCTCGTCGGGTGAAATCATCAGTGGACTGATCCCGTCGCTTCCTCCCTCGGTGGGCGGCCGGTCACCATTGGTGACGGCGTTGGCCACGATCGGCATCATCGGTGTGGGGGCGAGCGAGTTGATGATCTATCCCTACTGGTGCCTGGAAAAGGGATACGGTCAGGCGGTGGGGGCTCGTGACGATTCGCCGGCCTGGGCCGCCCGCGCCCGCGGCTGGCTGAAGGTGATGCAGCTCGACGCCTGGGGATCGATGATCGTCTACACGACCGTCACGATCTGTTTCTACCTCCTCGGTGCCGCCACGCTCGGCCGGCTCGGCCTGCGGCCCGGCGGCGGAGAAATGGTCCGCACGCTGGGTGCCATGTATGCGCCTGTGTTCGGCGACTGGGCCCGCGGCGTGTTTCTCATCGGTGCGTTTGCCGTGCTCTACTCGACGCTCTTCGTGGCCGCGGCGGGCAATGCCCGGATGGTGGTCGATGGCCTGATCCTGGCCGGGCGTTTACCCGCGGACGAGGCGTCGCGGTCCCTCTGGTCCAAGCGGCTTTCGGTGGTCTGGCCGCTCGCGGCGCTCGTTCTGGCACTGATCATCCGCGAGCCCGTGGGCATGGTGCTGGCCAGCGGGATCGCACAAGCGATCATGCTGGCCGCTCTCGGCGTGGCCGTGCTCTTTTTCCGTCATCGCGACTTCGATGCCCGGCTCACCCCCTCGCGTGGTTGGGACATGCTCTTGTGGCTCTCGTCGGCGGGCTTCGTCCTGATCGGTGTCTGGACGTTGTTGCAGAAGGTGGCATCGCTCCTGTAGCCATTCCCGACTTTGGGATAGCTTGGATCGCGACGGATTGGATCGGGAGCACGGGGCTCTCGCGATCAGAACGCACACGAGGGATGTCTTCATGCCGATCGCCCAGCCAGATGTTCACGCTGCCCGAACGCCGGGTGCGGAACTCCCGACGATCCGGCTGCAGTTCGCGGGCTTCTGGGACGGCTTCGATCCGCACGACAACTTCTTCACGAGACTGCTCGGCCAACGCTACCGTCTCGAACTCGGCGAAGATCCCGACTTCGTGATCTTCTCGTACGTCGGCAAAAGGCGTCGTGATTATCGCCGCTGGAAGTGCGTGCGGATCTTCTATACAGGCGAGAACATCGAGCCCGACTGGAGTGCGAGCGACTGGGCATTTTCGTTCGAACATTCCCTTCATCCTCGGCATTTCCGGATGCCGCACTGGCCGTTCTACGTCGATCCTGCGTCGCTCGTGAAGCCGCCCGATCATGACCCCGCCGCCATCCTCGCGAGGAAGAGTCGCTTTTGTGCGTTCGTCGTCTCCAATCCACTGTGCCGGAAGCGGAATGCCTTTTTCAGAAAGCTCTCCCGCTACAAGCCGGTCGATTCCGGTGGGAAAGTGCTCAACACGCTGGGCTACCGCGTGGGCGACAAGCAGGCCTTTCTGCAGGACTACAAGTTCACGATCGCCTTCGAGAACGAGTCGCATCCGGGCTACACAACGGAAAAGATCGTTGAGCCGATGCTGTCGGACTCGATACCGATCTACTGGGGTGATCCTCTTGTGGGCCGCGACTTCGACACAAGGAGCTTTCTCTCGGCGCACGATTCTCAATCACTCGATGATCTCGCCGAACGGGTGATCGAAGTAGACCGCAACCCCGCCCTCCACCTCGAACTGCTCGGTCGGCCGTGGTATCGCGACAACCGGGTGCCGGCCTGTGCCGATGCCACGTCGATCCTCGACCAGTTCACCCGCATCTTCTCCACGCCCGTCGCACCCGTTGCCCGCAGTCGCACCGTCAGGCACAGGCTGGGCCTCGACCGGTTGCCGGCTGAATTGGCCAGCATTCGGCGACGGATCCGACGGAAGTTCTGGAAGGTCATCCGGAACGCCTGAGAATCGAGGCGATTGCCGGTTTCAGCCGGATGTCCCATACTCCCTCACCCGAGGAGGACATCTCATGACAGCTGCCGGCTACGTCACCGACGTCACTTACGTTCCAGGGTTCTATCCGCAGATGTCGCCGGTGGCGATGCGGTATGTTGCCGCGCTCAACGGCGTCATGCCGCCGCGGATGGCCGAGGGTTTCCGCTTCCTCGAACTTGGCTGCGGGTTGGGCCGCTGCCTCACCACGCTCGCCGCCGCCCATCCCCAAGGCGAGTTCGTGGGCGTGGATGTGAATCCGGAGCACACCGCGGCCGTGGCCCGCGACATCGCTGCGGGGGAGCTTGGCAATGCACGGGTCATCACGTCCGATTTCGGCCATGTGCCCGCCGATTTGGGAACGTTCGATTTTCTGGCATTGCACGGTGTCTATAGCTGGGTGGCACCGAGCGTACGTGAAGAGATTCTCACGTTGGCTCGCGAGCGGCTCGCTCCAGGTGGCCTGCTGCTGGTGAGCTACAACGCCATGCCCGGCTGGGCGCATCTGCAGCCGATCCGCGGCATGCTGCGGCAGTATGCCGCGTTGCGGCAGGGAGACAGTGCCCAGCGGGTCAGAGACGCGGTGGCATATCTCGTCTTCATGCGTGAAAAGCATGCGAAATACTTCGAAGACAACCCGCGCGCGGCCGCCTTCATCGACGCTCTGCTGCAACAGGACCCCCGCTATCTTGTTCACGAATACATGAACGAGCACTGGACCAGCTTCTACTTTGCCGAGGTGGCGGGCGCGTTTGGGCAGGAAGGACTCTCCTTCGTCGGGAGCCTGCCGGTCTTCACTAACTTCTGGGACCTCTGCGTGCGGCCGGAGTTTCAGGAACTGTTTCGGACGACGACCAACCGGCTCGTCACCGAGGCCCACAAGGATTTCTGCGCCAACACGGCATTCCGCTGGGACATCTACTCGAAATCGCCGCGACTGATGCGGGACCCGGGCGAGCGGTTGCGGGAGGTGGACGATCTCCATTACCGCGTCGCGCGGCCGGGTGTCACGCTGCCATACCAGGCGAATCTTGGCGTCGTCACCTCGACCGTGCAGGGACCGCTCTACCAGTCGCTGCTTGAGGTTCTCAGGGGCCGGAGCAGGCGGCTCTCCGAGATTGTGGCGGCGGAAGAACTGCGGGGCACGCCGCCCGCCGAGATCGTCCGCGCCGTCGACGCAGGCGTGGCCATGGGGTTGTTTGACATCACCGCGGGAGCGATCGGCGAGGCACCGGTCGACCTGCCAGACGCGGTCTCGATTGCGCACCCCTTCAATCGAGCCGTGCTTGAATCTGACGCGCTGGGTGGCCGAGCATTGGCGCTGGCCAGCGTGCTCACCGGCACCGGCCACTCGGTCGGCGACCTCGATGCGGCGATTCTCGACGAACTCACCGCGCGGGGCCGCGAGGGACTGGCCGCACGCGTGGCCAAGCGGCTGGAGGCCAGCGGCCGGACGATTCAGCAGAACGGCCAGCCCGTGAACGATGAAGCCAAACGGAGCCAACTCGTCGAGGAGGCCTGTCAGGCATTCATCTCAACGAGCCTGCCGGAGCTCGCCCGACTGGGCATCGTGACTGCGTGATTCCTCACCGCTGGATCGGGACCAGCGGCGGATTGGCGACGTTCGGTGCCGGAGCCGCCGGCTGCGGCTGCAGGGGCTGAATTGGCAACGGCGGCGCAAGTGGCTGCAACGGCTGTGGCTGCAACGGCTGTGGCTGGACGGGGAGGGCGACGGGCTGACCCGTGTAGGCCGGCTGCGTCGGGGCTACCATGGGGAAGCCTGACGGGGCCGTGGCGGGCGGGGCCGCTGCCACCGTCTGTCGCGAGCGGATGTTGAGATCGTTGATGAGCTGTTGAACTTCCTGATGGACGGCGATGCCACGGTTTTGGAAGACATCGGCCGGCGTCACCCCGAACCGACCGTAGAGCACCGAGTCGGCGTTGTTGTCGACGGAGAGATCGGCTCCGCCGAGCGACACGCCCATGAACAGCCCACGGCTGCGGGCATACGAATAGATCTCGGCGCCGAGCTTGGCGTCTGTACCCGCATTGGCCTGCACGCCCACGGGGCCTGCCGCAACCGACGCATCGGCACCGAGTGTGACCTTCTGCCCCTGCAAGACGCCGTTGAGGCTGCGCGGAGTGGCGAACACGAGCAGGATGTCGGCCGACTGCACGCCCACCTGGAATCCGACGCTGCCGCCCCCCATCGTCACCATCACCGGCGGGCTCCATGTGCGGTCGGGATTGCGGACGTGCAGCACGCCCTTCCCGTAGTTGACGCCAAGGATGAATCCCCCCTTGATCATATTGGGGAAGATCGCCACGCCCTCAGCCTTCTGCAGCATCGCCGCCGGGAGCGACTCACCGGGATTTGCGAAGAACTGGTCGAGCGACTGGCGGGCGCTCACGACGGTCTGGATCTCCTGCTCACCGGCCATGGGCTGGGCCACGACAGGCCGCAGGCCACAGCAGGCCACCACGCACAAGACCGAGAAACCGTACAACCAGCGGGCAGTCATCGTTCGCATGGCGCATCCCTTCGCGGCGAGAAAAAAACAGGCCCCTGAGCCTAGCCCGCCGGGGCCCTCCCGGTCGACGGCAGTTCTGGATGCTTCGAGGCGACGCGATCCCATCGCTGGCGCTCCGGGTTTTATGTGACTCTTGAGCCCCCGGCGTGGGCCGGATGATACGCTTGAATGCCGCGAAATCGCGATACACGGCCGCGCGGGAGGCCCTCACGCCAGCCGGGCATGGGCCTCGAGGATCAACTCCTCCGTCTCCTCCCAGCCGATGCAGCCGTCTGTGACAGACACGCCGTACTGGAGTCGTGAGCGGTCGCTGCTCACCGGCTGGCTGCCGGGATGGATATTGCTCTCAAGCATCATTCCCACGATCGATCGGTCGCCCGCCACACGCTGGGAGAGCACGTCGCGCCAGACGATCGACTGTCGGCGGTGGTCCTTGCCGGAGTTGGCATGGCTGCAGTCGACGATCACGCAGGCGGGCAGGCCTGCCGCCTCCAGCTTCGCGCGGGCCTCGTGGAGGATCTCGGGGGAATAGTTCGAGCCACTGCGACCGCCGCGAAGCATCAGCACGCCCCAGGGATTGCCGGTGGTCGTGACGACACAGGTGCCGCCGTCGTTGTCGATGCCGAGGAAGCTGTGAGAGGCGCGTGACGACTGCATCGCATCGATGGCGGCCTGCAGCGAGCCATCGGTGGAATTCTTGAAGCCCACCGGCATCGACAGTCCGCTGGCCATCTGCCGGTGCGTGGGTGATTCCGTCGTGCGGGCGCCGATGGCGCCGAGCACGATCGTGTCGGCGATGTATTGCGGCGTGATCGGTTCGAGGAACTCCGTCGCCGTCGGCAGCCCCGTCCGGGCGATCTCGATGAGCAGCCCGCGGGCCAGCCGCAGGCCGGTCGCCACGTCGAACGAATCGTCGATGTGGGGGTCATTGATCAGCCCCTTCCACCCGACCGTCGTCCGTGGCTTCTCGAAATAGACCCGCATCACGACGAGCAGGCGGTCATGCACCCGCTCGGCCAGCTTCAACAGCCGCGCGGCGTAGTCGCGGGCGGCGTCGAGGTCGTGGATCGAGCACGGGCCGACGATCGCCATCAGCCGGGAATCCTCTCCGGAAAGGACTCGCTCGACCGCCTGTCTGCCCTCCACGATCGTTCGGGTGGCGGCGTCGTCGAGCGGCAGCAGTGCCGCCAGTCGGGCCGGGGGCACCAGAGGCTCCAGGCTGCGGATACGGAGGTTTGACGTGGACGGCACGGCGGTGGCGGGATGATTCATCACACTACTCTACACCACGCCATCTCGCTCGTCCCGGCTCTGGAATGCGGGCAAGACTTGGGGACCACCGCAAGGATCGATGTCTGGTCGTTGCGGCATCCTCCCGCCTCGATTTCCTGTATGCGCCGCCGTCGCCACCTCCTGGGCGGATCACCGAAGCTGCACCATCGGGTTTACTGTATCGAACTGCATCCGGCGGTCAGGCGGCAGGCCCGCTTCCGCCGGCAGAATCCGCACGCTCGGTACGACGCCACCTGCCTCTACGTTGGTTCGACCGGACTCGATCCCGAGGCCCGTTTCGAAAACCATCTCCGCGGCCACAAGGGCTGCCCGCTGGTGCGGACCTATGGCGTTCGCCTGCGGCCCGACCTGTTCGCCGATTTTCCGGCCATGACCTGGGAAGACGCGGTCGCCACGGAAGCAGCCTACGCAGAGGAACTCCGCGAACTCCGCTACGCCGTCTACCAGCACTGACCGGTACTGACCGGCACCGGTGACGGCAGCCATCGGCCACCGCGACCATGCCTTTCCCCGTCTGCACTGCGGGCATTTGACCGACTGCGGCGAGGCTGGTTCAATCCGGTCGCGGCACCGCGACAGCGCGGCCGCCAGGAGGCTTTGACAACCGGCGGACGGGAAGGAGCTCGCAGCAGTGACCAGGCATATTTTCGTGACCGGCGGTGTCGTCAGTTCGTTGGGCAAGGGGCTCACGAGCGCGTCGGTCGGCATGCTGCTCGAGGCCCGCGGTCTGCGGGTCAAGATGCAGAAACTCGACCCCTACATCAACGTCGATCCGGGGACGATGAGCCCCTACCAGCACGGCGAGGTCTACGTGCTCGACGACGGCAGCGAGACCGACCTCGATCTCGGCCACTACGAGCGGTTCACCTCCACGCCCCTCACCCGCCGGAGCAACTACACGACCGGCCAGATTTACCTGTCGGTGATCAACAAGGAGCGGCGAGGCGAGTTTCTCGGGAAGACGGTTCAGGTGATTCCCCACGTCACCAACGAGATCAAGGAGATGATCACCAACCTTGGCGATGCCGAGACCGACGTGGTAATCACCGAGATCGGCGGCACGGTGGGCGACATCGAGAGCCTGCCGTTCCTGGAAGCCATCCGCCAGATTCCGCTCGAGGTGGGCCGCGAGAACTGCATGTTCATCCACCTCACGCTTGTGCCGTATCTGAAGGCGGCGGGCGAACTCAAGACCAAGCCGACGCAGCACTCCGTCGGTCTGTTGCGACAGATCGGCATCCAGCCCGACGTGCTTGTCTGCCGCACCGAGCGGGCCCTCGACGTGTCCGATCGTGAAAAGATCGCACTGTTTTGCAATGTGCCTCTCGAGGCAGTGATCGAGGAGCGCGACAAGGACTTCTCGATCTACGAGGTGCCGCTCTCGCTCCAGTCAAACCGGATCGACGAGATCGTCCTGCGGAGGTTTGGGATGCAGGCTGGCCCGGCCGATCTGGAACAGTGGCATGACCTGCTCCACAGGCTCCGCAATCCCGAGCACGAGATCTCGATCGCCCTCGTTGGCAAGTACGCCGAGCACCGCGATGCCTACAAGAGCATCTACGAGGCGCTCGATCACGGCGGCATCGCTCATCGCACGCAGGTCCGGGTGCAGCCGATCAAGAGCGAAGACATCGAACGCGAAGGAGCGGAGCGTCTGCTCGCCGGCTTCGACGGCCTCATCGTGCCCGGCGGCTTCGGCGAGCGGGGGGTCGAGGGCAAGGTTGAGGCGATCGGCTTCGCTCGTGAGCGGCGGATGCCCTTTCTCGGCATCTGCCTGGGGATGCAGTGCGCCGTGATCGACGTTGCCAGGAACTGCGCCGGCCTCGCCGGGGCCCATTCCACGGAATTTGCCCGCGACACCCCCTATCCGGTGATCTGCCTGATGGAGGAGCAGCGAGGAGTGCTCGAGAAGGGGGGGACGATGCGGCTGGGGGCCCAGCCGGCCGTGCTCGCCGAGGGCACGAAGTCTGCTGCGGCGTACGGGCAGCGGAAGATTTCCGAGCGGCATCGGCACCGCTACGAGTTCAACCCGAAATACCGGGATCAACTCGAGCAGGCTGGGCTCGTGATCGCGGGCACGAGCCCCGATGGCTCGCTCGTGGAGATCGTGGAACTTGCCGACCATCCCTGGTTCGTTGCCGTACAATTCCACCCCGAATTCAAGAGCAAGCCCACGGCTGCTCACCCGCTCTTCGCCGGACTCGTGGCTGCCGCCGTGGAGCGGCACGCCGGCAGTGCGTGGGTGGCAGAGGCCTGAGGAGCACCAGCATGAACGCAGCCAACCCAGACGAGCCGGCCGACGAGATCGCCTCCGCTGGTGATTCCGCAGCCGAAGGTTCAGCAGTCGGGGATTCCGACGCGGGGCAGGCACCGCCGCCGACGTTCGAGTTTCTCGCGCATACCCTGTTCACGCAGGCGTTGATGGCTCTGGGCAGGATTCCTAATCCGATTACCCGGAAGGCACACCGTAACCTGCCGACTGCACGGCACTTCATCGACACGCTCGCGATGCTGGAGCAGAAGACCGCCGGCAACCTCACGGAAGACGAACGACGAGTGCTGGAAGAGATCCAGCATCAACTGCGGATGATGTACATGAGTGAGCAGCCATCATGACGGCCACACTCCTCGACGGCCGGGCACTTGCGGCCCGGATTGAAGGCTCGCTGCGAAGCGAAGTCGACACGTTCGTGACGATGTTCCATCGCCGCCCGCGGCTGGTGGTTGTCCTCGTCGGTGACCTCGCGGCGAGTGGCTCCTACGTGAAGAGCAAGGCGTCGGCGGCCGATCGCGTGGGGATCGATTCCGATGTGATCCGCGTTCCGGCCACGGCAACGACCGTCGAACTCGTCTCCCTCGTGGCGGCGATCGCCCGCGACGAGCATGGACCTGCCGATGGCATTCTCGTGCAGTTGCCGTTGCCGGAGCATGTCGACACGGTCGCGGTGCTCGATGCCGTGCCGCCTGACCGCGACGTCGACGGCTTTCATCCCGAGAACGCCGGCCTGCTGTCGCAGGGGCGGCCTCGATTCGTGCCCTGCACTGCCGCGGGTGTGCAGCGGATGCTGATCGATGCTGGCATCGAGACCGCCGGGCGGCATGCGGTGATCGTCGGCCGCAGCGACATCGTCGGTAAGCCATTGGCGCTCTTGTTGGCGTCACGCGGGCCGGGCGGCGATGCCACGGTCACGATCTGTCACAGCCGCTCTGCTGATCTAGCAGCTGTGACCCGGCAGGCCGATATCCTCGTGGCCGCCGTCGGCAGGCCGCGGCTGGTCACCGCCGACATGGTCAAGCCGGGAGCTGCTGTCATCGATGTCGGCATCAACCGGATCGTGGGGCCCGACGGCACGGGCAAACTCGTCGGGGACGTCGATTTTGACGCCGTGCGGGAGGTGGCCGGCTGGATCTCCCCAGTGCCGGGCGGGGTGGGGCCGCTGACCGTGGCGATGCTCCTCGCCAATACCCTGCTGGCCGCCGAACTCCGGGTCGGTCGCCGCTGAGCCGGCAACGGAACCGTCGGCAGAACCCTTGGAAGAGGGCGTTTTTGTCTGGGAACTTCACCTTGTTCGACCGGGGCATGATCTCTATCCTCCCCGCCCGCACGGGATCGCGCAACTGGCCAGAGTCCCTAGTTTGCCCGCCCCGGTGCATCCTCCCCGCGCCGTCCTCGTGAGGGCCGGGGTGGGGTCGCAGATGCGGTCGTTCCGATGCTTGAGGAACCTTCCCTCCAGGCATGCCGAAAGCTCCGGTCCATGAATCAATTCCTCCGCGCCCTCCGCGACGCGATCAAACGATGGCCGTTCCTGTTGGCGGCATTCCTCTGCTCAGCCTGCGTCGCCGGTCTGTGGGGCGCCAACATCGCCGCGCTCTTTCCGGTCATCGAGGTGACCCTGAACGGTGAGTCATTGCAGTCGTGGAACGGCCGCCGGCTCTCCGACGCAGAGCACCGCATCGAGGCCGCGGTCGCTGAGACCTCTGCGCTGGAGACGTCGCTCGACTCCAATTCCCTTGGCTCAGACGAGGGAATGAAGGCCCGCAGCCGCATCGATACGCTTGCCCTGAACCGCCGTGGCGACGAGGCGGTCGTCTATTCGGCGAGGCAGCTTGCGCCCTGGCTTGATCGGCTTCTGCCGACCGACCCGTTCCAGACCGTGCTGCTCGTCGTGGGACTCATCGTCTTCAGCACGTTCCTGAAGCATCTTTTCATGCTGGCCGGCACGATGATGGTGGGGTGGGTGGCGATGAATATCAGCCGCGATCTCCGCCTGAGGGTGTTCGACAAGGCGATTGAACTCGACAGGGCCCAGTTCATGCGGCACGGCTCGGCCGGCTTCATGTCGCAGCTGACCCACACCACCGACATGCTGGCTGGAGGCATTACGGCCGTCTATGGCGGCGCCGTCACGGAGCCGCTCAAGATCATCGCCTGCCTCGCCGGAGCTTTCTGCATTTCATGGCAGCTCACGCTTGCATGTCTGACGGCGGCCCCGATCGTCGGCTTCCTGATGGTCTGGCTCAACCGCCGAATCCGTGGCGTTTCGAAGCACATTCTCTCGAGGTCCAAGGGCTTCCATCACGTGCTGCTGGAGACGCTCAATAATGTTCTCACCGTGCAGGCCTACACGATGGAGGACTTCGAGCGAAATCGTTTTCGCAACTGCACGGGCGACATGCTCCAAACCGGCATGTGGCACACTTTCTACTTCGCCCTGGCGAATCCGATCACGGAGATTCTCGGCATCGGCATGGTGGCGACGTCGATCGCCGTCGGAGCCTGGCTGGTGATCAACCAGCAGACACAGATCTTCGGCATCACGATGACCGATCGCCCGATGACGGTGCCGGGGATCATGGTCTTCTTCGGGATGCTCATCGGCGCCAGCGACCCTGTTCGGAAGCTCTCCGGTGTGCTCACCGGCCTCAACATGGGCGTCGTCGGCGCACAGGCCCTCTACCCGCTGCTCGACAATCCCTCGAAGCTGCGCGAGGCGGTGAATCCGAAGACGCTCCCCTCGCCGCACCGGGAGATAAGCCTGCGGAACGTGTCGTTCAGCTACGACGGCATCGACACCGTCGTCAAGAACGTGAACCTGTCGATCGGGTTCGGCGAACGGGTGGCGATCGTCGGCCCGAACGGTGGTGGCAAGAGCACGCTCATCAACCTGATCTGCCGGTTCTACGACCCCACGGGCGGGGACGTGCTGCTCGATGGCGTGCCGCTCACTGACCTTGCGCTGCACGATGTCCGACGCCGTATCGCGCTGGTCACGCAGCAGACCGAACTCTTCAACGAATCGATCCTCTACAACATTCGCTACGGGCGGTGGGATGCCACCGAGGATGAGATTATCGCGGCCGCCAAGCAGGCGCACGCCCACGAATTCATCAGCGAATTTCCCGACGGCTATCGCACCATGGTCGGCCCCAACGGATTCCGTCTCTCGGGTGGCCAGCGGCAGCGGATCGCACTGGCCCGCGCGATCCTCCGAGACGCCGAGATCCTCGTGCTCGACGAAGCGACCAGCCAGATCGACGTGGAGAGCGAGCGACTGATTCACGAATCGCTGGCCCGCTACGTGGAGAATCGCACCGTCATCATGATCACCCACAGAGCCAGCACGTTGGCTCTTGCCGATTCGATCGTGCACGTCGAGCACGGCACTGCCACGAAGAAGCCCGCTTCGCAACACCGGGCGGCTTGATAGACTGGGAGCATGGGTGCCTCCATCTCCTGTATCTGCGGCTATCGCGGACCGAGCGTGTCTGAGGCAGGCGAGAACGCCTGCCCCATCTGCAGAACGCCCGCGGCGGCCAACAACGACTCCCTGCACATCCCCTGTCCCCGCGGGCACGTGCTGAAGGTCACTCAGTCGATACTGGGGCAGCGAGTGGTCTGCCCGAAGTGCAACGAGTTCTTCGTGCTGGCGGCGGATGCCAGCGTTGAACGCAGGCGGGAGATGGATCGCCTGCGGCACGAGCAGGACTCGCGCCGGGCGCGGCAGTGGTTGGCGCGTGCCCTCTGGGCGGCCGTCCTCGTGGTGGTGTCGCTGGTGTCGCTGATCGTGGTCAGCGCCCTGCCGAAGTAAACCGGTTTACACAGGAAACGAAGGCGTGCTGATACGGGGATGCCCATGCCCCATCGCCGGACGTTCGCTACGGGCATCCTGCCCTTCGCTCACTCGATGCTGACTGCGCTCCGGCATCCTGCCTGCGCTGGTCAGCAACGCCGGCTCTCGGGACCTGGCCATCCCCTCCCGGTCGCTGCGCTAGCCGAGGCGGGCGTTCCAGCGGGCGGCGTCCCGCGGCTGGTAGTGGGCGAGTTCGAAGCTGTCGCGGACCACCGACCGTACCCTGCGGAGATCGACCGCGCCGTCGTGCGCGACGAGCTGCACGAGCAGGTTGCCGATGGCGGTCGCCTCGACGGGCCCGGCCACCACGGGGCGGTCTGTCGCGTCGGCGATCATCTGGCAGAGCAATGCGTTCTTCACACCGCCGCCCACGACATGGATTCGTTCCACGCGACGGCCGAGCAATTCGTCGAGCTCCTCGAGCGTCTTGCGCACCGCGGCAGCCACGCTTTCGAGCGCCGTGCGGATGACGGCGCCGGTCGTCTCGGGGACCGGTTCCCCGGCACTCCGGGCGAGGCTACGGATCGCCTCCGGCATGTCGGCGGGCGCCACAAGGGAGGGGTGGTTGGGATCGACGAGCGTGACCAGCGGAGTGGCCTCCGCCGCCAATGCCGTAAGTTGTTCCCAGCCCCATTCCTGGCCAGCCCGCAGCCAACTCGCACGGCACTGCTGCACAAGCCAGAGACCGCAGACATTCTTCAGCAGTCGGGTCGTGCCGCCGACGCCACCCTCGTTGGTGAAGTTGTGGGCACGGCACTCCGGCGTGACGAGCGGCTGATCGAGTTCTGCGCCCACGAGCGCCCAGGTGCCGAGGCTCACGTAGCACCAATTCGGCCGGCTGCAGGGGGGCTCGAGCGCAGGCACTGCCGCCACGGCGCTGGCGGTGTCATGGGTGCCGGGGACCACGACCCGTACGCCCGCTAGCCCCGTCTCTGCCGCCACCTCGGGACGCAGCGGCCCGAGGTCTGCGCCAGGTTCGATGAGCGGTCCAAAAACGTGCCGCGGCAGCCCGAACCGATCGAGCATGTCGAAAGCCCAGTCGCGGCGGCGCGGGTCGAAACACTGCGTCGTCGTGGCGTTGGTGCGCTCGTTGGATCGCTCTCCCGAGAGCAGCCAGTGAAAAAGGTCAGGTATCATCAGAAATCGGTCGGCTGCCGCCAGCACGCTTGGGTGCTGCCGTTTCAGGGCGAGCAGTTGATAGAGCGAGTTCAGCTCCATGAACTGCAGGCCGGTCGCCGCGAAGATCTCGTCGCGGGGCACGATCGCCTCGGCGGCTGCGAGCATCCCCTGGGTGCGGGCATCGCGATAGCAGACGGGATTGGCCAGCAAGCCGCCGTCAGCCGTCAGGAAGGCGAAATCGACGCCCCACGTATCGACGCCGACGCTCCGCACCGCGTGGCCATGCCTGACCGCGGCAGCCCGTAGGCCGGTGACCACCTCCTGCCACAGCCGCACCAGATCCCAGACAAGTTCGCCCCCCATCGAGACCGGTCCGTTCTCGAACCGGTGAATTTCCTCCAGTTCCAGCAGCCTGCCGTCGAAGGCTCCGGACACGACCCGCCCTCCGGAGGCACCCAGGTCGATCGCCAATGCCACGGATCTCGCCATGCTGCACGCTCCTGCCAAACGGACATGTCCGGGAAAGCCCCTCCATTGTTCCGTTTTTCGATCCGCTTTCGAAGGGGTGCCCCAAACCCGCCCCCAGCCCGGGCGGCACGGGAAAGCGGCAGGCCGGGGAAAAATGGCGAACTTTCCGGTGCCAGCGGGCTCTTTATGCGTTATTCGCGGCGGAAGGGTCGATACTTCACGAGCAAAAGCCTATTGTTAAGCTGATTGGGCAACATATGCAGGATTCAGTCAGTGCAGACTCCTGCCTCTCACCGTTTTCCGCTCAGTGGGCAGTCGCCATGGGATTGAACGCCACCGAATCGCAGCCCGCCGGCGTCTCTCCCGAGTTGCTCGAGGATCTGGCGTACGCCAGTCGTGCCCTGGAAGGACTCGAGCCCGCTCAGGTCATCGCGTGGGCCGTGGAGCGGTATGGACAGCGACTGACGATGGCCACGGCGTTTGGCCCGGAGGGCTGCCTGATCATTCACTGGCTGGCAACCATCGCGCCGAAAACCTTCGTCTTCAACCTCGACACCGGCTACCAGTTCAACGAGACGCTCGAACTCCGCGATCGCATTGCCCGCCGGTATGGCATCGAGGTGTCGCTCGAGCGGCCGGAAACGACGGTGGAGGAATACGAACGGGCGCATGGCGGCCCGCTCCATCAAATCGATCCCAACCGCTGCTGCGGCGACCGTAAGATCGCCGTCATCCGTCGCGTTCTCACGAGGTTCGATGCATGGATGAGCGGCATCCGCCGCGACCAGAGTCCGGACCGTGCAGCCGCCCCGATCGTTGGCTGGGACCACAAGTTCGACGTCGTGAAGATTTCGCCGCTGGCCAACTGGACGAAAGCCAAGGTCTGGGATGCGATCATGCGGGAGGATGTGCCTTACAACCCGTTGCACGATCAGGGCTACATCTCCATAGGCTGCTGGCCATGCACCAGGGCCATCAGCTTCGGCGAGGATGAACGGGCAGGTCGCTGGAGTGGCACGGCCAAGACGGAGTGCGGTCTCCATTCCCGTGATCATTGATGTCGGCCGGGATTCTGCAGCGATTCAAAAGGATTCGGGATGAGACTTTCCGCGAAGACCGAATACGCTTCGATCGCCGTGCTCGAACTCGCTCGCCAGTGGACCTCCGGCGAGCCGGTGCGGATTCGCTCGATCTGTGAAGCGCACGGTGTGCCTTCCCGTTTTCTGGTGCAGATTCTGTTGCAGCTGAAGGGATCGGGGGTGGTCACCAGCACCCGTGGCGCCGCGGGAGGCTACCAACTGGCTCGGTCGCCGGCGGAGATCACGCTGGAGGATGTGTTTCGCGTGATCGAAGGTCCCGACGAACTCCTGACAGCCGTCACGGCCGACCTCGCGGGCCGATCGCGCACGGTGAACGTCCTCCTCGACGCCTGGCGAGAGGTGGCCCGTGCCGAGACGGACACGTTGCGGAGCATCACGTTCGCCGACCTGGTGGAACGCTCCCGCGCCGTGAACGAGCCGATGTATTACATCTGACTTCACGAAAAACACGACATCGTGTCGTTTTTTCTTGGCCGGCATCCGCCGGCTGGTGCTGCGCTTCGCATCCTGCGAAGTCGATTGACGAGGGCAGGCTCCCCGAACACCGAAGCAAGCTGTCTTCACGAAAAACACGACATCGTGTCGTTTTTTCTTGGCAAACGCAGTTTGCTGGTGCTGCGCTTCGCATCCTGCGAAGCAGTCATCGACGAGGGCAGGCTCCCCGAACACCGAAGCAAGCTGACTTCACGAAAAACACGACATCGTGTCGTTTTTTCTTGGCCGGCATCCGCCGGCTAGCCCATCAGGGCTGTGAGCACCTCGGTCATCTCAGCCGTCTGCAACGGCGAGGCGACTATCCTACGACGTTCGTCCACCCTGGCGAGCCCCGCCAATTCAGGCTGCGCGGGATCGAGAAGCAGCACGGCCGGCACGTTTCGGAGGAACGAATCCTGCGGCAGCGCGTTGAAAGCCTCCACGGCATCCCTGCCGAACGACGAGGTGCTGATCACGAGGCAGTTGGCTGCCGGCGGCGACGCCGAACAGCGGTCCAGCGCCCGTTGCAGGTTCTCCGTCAGCAGCACCTTGTAACCGAGCTGCTTGAAGAATCCGCGCAGTTCCGCCTGCTCTGCGGGGGAAGACTCTGCCAACATCAGCGTGCCCTTCACCGCCGTCTGTGCCACCGCTGTCTTGATGGCCGTCTTTTTTTCGACGGTGTCATTGGCACTGGCCGATGCCGAAACATCGCCTTCGGTTGAATATCTCGCCACCAACGGCTCGAGGGCCCGCCGCACCTCGATCGCCGACTGCCAGCGTTCCTCCGGATTGAGATGCATCATCCGCATGACGAGGTCGATGACATCACGAGGCAGTTCCGGGGCCCGCCAGGCGAGCGGCTCGACACCCGTGAACCGACGCGGATCGGTGCGGACGGCGCGATCGCGTGATTCCTTTAGGGCCGATACGCCACAGAGCGCCAGGTAGGCGACCGTGCCGAGAAAA
>JBILKZ010000102.1:0-14325 GCA_044376405.1 Pirellulales bacterium | reverse complement strand
CACCGACGACCACGCGCAGCACGCGATCTCGGCCTATGGCTCGAAGGTCAACCAGACGCCCCACCTCGACCGGTTGGCAGCGCATGGGGCGAGGTTCCTCAATTCGTTCGTCACCAACTCGATCTGCGCGCCCAGTCGCGCCACGCTGCTGACCGGCCAATACTCCCATAAGAACGGCGTGCCGGTGTTCAACAGCTTCGACGGGGAGCGCGACCACCTTGCCAAGCGGATGCAGGCGGGCGGATACCACACGGGCATCGTGGGCAAGTGGCATCTGGGCAGCGACCCGACCGGCTTCGACCGCTGGATCGTTCTCCCGGGGCAGGGCGACTACTGGAATCCCACGTTCCTCGTGCCGCGTGGAAAGCTGTCGATCGAGGGCCACTGCACGGCCGTCACGACCGACCTCGGACTGGAGTTCCTGAAGACACGCCCGGCCGACAAGCCGTTTTTCCTCATGCTGCACCAAAAGGCGCCCCACCGTGGCTGGCAGCCCGACGAGGCGAACCAGCGGAAATTCGCAGACGCGGAGTTCCCGGAGCCGGCCACGCTGTTCGACGACTACGCCACGCGGCCGGCCGCACTTCCCGAGAACGAGCAGACGATCGCGCGGGACCTGACCCGCCGCGACCTCAAGCTCGATCCACCGCCTGGGCTCTCGAAGGAGGAACTTGCTCGTTGGCTGAACGAAAAGCCGATGCAACTGGAGGTCGATGGAAAAACGCTCGCCGGAGCCGACCTCGTCCGTTGGAAATATCGGCGGTTTATGCGTGACTACCTCGCCTGCGTGCAGGGCGTCGACGACGGGATCGGAAGGGTGCTCGACTGGCTCGACAACGAGGGTCTGGCCGACCAGACGATCGTGATCTACACGACCGACAACGGCTGGTACCTCGGTGATCTCGGGCTCTACGACAAGCGATTCATGTATGAGCCCGGGCTGCGTGTGCCCCTCATTGCCCGGGGGCCGGGCATCAAGGCGGGGATCACGCCCGAAGCGTTCGTCGCGAACATCGACCTGGCACCCACGATCCTCGACCTTGCCGGCCTGACGGTTCCCGAGTCGATGCAGGGGCGGAGCCTCGCCCCGCTCCTCCGCGGCGAGCGGCCGGCCGACTGGCGCACGAGCGTGTATTACCGCTACTACCACGACCCCGGACACCACAACACGCGGGCCCACTACGGCGTCCGCACGGCAACGCACAAGCTGATCCACTATTGGAAGAAGAACGCCTGGGAACTGTACGACCTCGTGCGTGATCCCTTGGAACAGCACAACCTCCTCGATGACGAGGCCGAGGCCGGGCAGCCCGGGGTCGCGCGGGTATTCGCCGAACTCAAATCCGAGATCGGACGTCTGCAGAAGCACTACGGTGACGACGGGCTCTACGGCGACCCTGCGACATGGCCCACAGGAACTGCGGACGGGTCGTTCAAGGGGAAACAGTCAAAGGGACAAAAGACCGTCGCGGAGGCGATCGTCGCGGCAGCAGGACAGTGAGCCGCGAGCCTCGCACGCCAAAGCTCGATTTCCCGCCGATTTGTTGCGGTCGGGCGATCTCGAAAGGAGGCTGCCGCCTCGAGATCATGGTTGGTTCTCATCCCGATCGGCGGGATGGAGCCGTCCCCCTCACGCCGGCGTGCCCCGATCGACGAGTGATGTTGATGTGGTCGTCGATGCCGTTGCTGGGAGCCCTGGTCGCCCGGGATGTCGGCAGGGGATGGGCCGAACAGGCAGGTTGTGCGGCCGCCGGGGGCCTCCCCGGGCTGACGATTGTGCTAGGAACTCGATCACCGACTGGTATGATGAAGTCGTCGGAGGTCCCTGCTTGAAGGATCATGTCATGTCCCAACGATGGCTTGGCACAGGCGTGGCGGCGTTGCTGGCGCTCGGCGGGTCTGTTTTTGGACTCCAGCGCGTTCACGCGCAACAGGCTGGCACCGTCGCCACGACGCCTGCTTCCTCCACCCCGGCCTCCGCCACCTCAGCCGAGGCCTTTCGGCCGGCCGTTGCCGGCCCGCGGCCGGTGGCTGACCATCCACTCGCTCGGGTGTTGAAATTCGCCCACGAAGAGCGTGCCTACCTGCAACAGACCGTACGCGACTTCACGTGCCGGATCACGAAGCGTGAGCGGATCGAAGGCGAGTTGCAGGACTATTACTACATCGACATGCGCGTCCGTGAACAATCGTATGCGGGCGGGCAGGAGACGCAGCCGCTCAGCGTGTTTCTCGAGTTTCTCGGCCCCGCCGATGTCGAAGGACGAAGAGCCCTGTTTGTCGCCGGCCAAAACGACAACAAACTGCTCGTCCGCAAGGGCGGAAGGCGTTTTGGCTACGTCGTCATCGATGTCGATCCGTTTGGCGAGAGCGTCAAGCGGGAGAGCCTCATGCCGATCAACGAGATCGGGTTCTCACATCTACTCGACCGGACGATCCGCACGTTGCAGCAGGATGTCGTAGCCGACCCAACTGGCGACAACACGATCGTCGAGCACATCACGACGGCTACGATCAACGGTCGCCCCTGCCAGATGCTGCGGATCACACACCCGCGGCGCCGCGACGGCCTGCAGTTCTACAGCGCCAGCATGTCGATCGATTCCGAACTGCACGTGCCGGTGCGTTTTGACGTGTACGACTGGCCGGAGGCGCCCGGCCAAGAGCCGCCATTGACGGCGGAATTCACCTACACGAACGTGACGCTCAACCCGAATCTGGACGACGCGGCCTTCGCGCCTGCGATTCTGCGCCGCCCGTGATCTGTCGGGGACCGTGATGGCGTGGCGGCCGTCACCGCGGGCTGGCAACTTCGCCGTCGCGCTGAAAGGCCTGCCAGTCGTCGGCATACGCTGCATTGAGGAGCCATGAGGCCGCAGCCTTCTCCCCCGGGAAGTCGGCGAACGGAAACACTGAGAGCGATTGATAGCCGCCAGCAGTGCTGTCCCAGTTGCGGCCAAGCAGGCCGCGATCGACAGCAAGCACGTTGAGCTTCACCGGACCTTGACGGCAGTCTGCATCCGTGGGCACGCGGGCGTCGAACGAGTGGCGGAGGAACGAGAACACGAGAGGCCAAGTCTTCTCGCCGGGGCCATGCCCGGTCTTGGGCTCGACGGCCATGCTCCAGACGGCGTCGTGCCGCTTGCGGATCGTCGGCACGACGGCGAGGTTTTCCGCCGGCGAGGGCCGGAGAAGAAACGGATCGTTCTCACCGAAAATGACGAGGCCTGGCACTTGGGCCGCGCGGGGCTGGTAGACCTGGAACGTGATTCCCGGCCGCATCGATATCCATCCCCACACCCGCGCAGGCTCGTTGGCCGCGAAGATGGCCGAGAAGCCCGTGCCGTTGGAGTGGCCGTAGAGAAAGAGGGGCGCGTGTTCGAGCTCCGGATGACCGCACTGGCGACCACCGGTTCGCAGTCGCTGGAAAAGCAGGCTGGTGGGCCAGAAGCCACGCTGCATCGGATTGCCGACAAACTTGAACAGGGCCAGATGCCGTTCTCTCGCGAGTGCCCTCATGCCCGGATGCCGAAAAAGGTTCTCGCCACTGCCGTGGCCGGAGATGGCGACGATCCCCTTCACAACGGCCACGCCATCGGGCACCCAGAGGTCGAACGCCACCTCGTCGAGCGGCCCTTCGCCGCGTTGTTTCACGGCCTCGCGCCAGGCGTCATCGCTGATCTTCCAGTCCCAGTTGCGGCCCACCGCCTGCTGAGGAGAAGGCGTGCCCCAGATCGCTTCGTCGAGCACGCCGTCCCATCGCTTCATGTCCTGCGACTGCACGTTCGCCCGCACCCAGCCGAGGCTGTGACACTCGGGGAGCTGCTCGTAGTCGGACCACTCCGTGCCGCCATCGACGGTTCGCGGCGCGGTCCATCGCTGCTCGAGCCAGGGCAGGACCTTGTCGGCCCACCGTGATGCATGCTCGCGGAGTCCCTTCGCGCTGAAGTGAACACCCTGGCCACCGCGCTCACGCATTTCCCCGGTGAGGGCATCGCTGTCGGGGCCTTCGAGGGCGATACCATCCTTCCACAGCGACGCCTGGGCGGTCCGGATGTCATCACTCTTCTCGTCTCCCGGCACGTGGTAGCTGGCCTGCGCGACAAACCAGGGGGCCTTCCAGCCGATGTCACGGCGAGACTCCTGGATGACCTTCGTCAGGCACTCGCGGTATTGCTCGCCCGAAAGGGTGCGGGAAGCGTCTTTCTGATTGGCGTCGCTTTCTCCCTGGTGCCAGAGCACCGCGCGGAAGCCGTGCGGCCCCATAGACTTCATCCGCGCGACGAACTGCGCATAGGCGGCGCCGTCGCTCGCCCACGCGCCGTCTGGCAGCCGCACCACCCGGCCTTCGAGGGTTGGTGGATTGGGAAACGTCGCCCCCTTTGGCAGCCACTCCCGCACGCTCGTCGCGCCGATCCCGCAGGCGATGAATCCTACAGGCACGTCGAGCCGTCGTGCGATCGCGTCGCCGAGCGGCGGCATGAAGCTTCCCATCGTGCCGCTGGCGCCGGCCTGCGGATCATTGGCGAGCCGCCACGCCGTGCCGTCGAAGGAAGCAACGCGTCCGCTTTCGGTCACCTGCCGTTCCTCGCCATGATTGGCCGAGTTGGATTGGCCGGCGACGACAAACACCTCGCCGACACCGACGTGCGCGACACTCCCCCGGCCGCATTCCCGTCCGGCATGCATCACCCGGACATCGAGCCTCCACCAGCCGCCCGCAGGCAGCGCTGCCGTGGCCGTAAGCCTGCGATTCTTCACCGACCCGCCAACAGACCGCCAGGCGGGCTCCTCGTCTCCGGCCACGAAACTCGCTTCGATGGTGGCCGCGGACGGGCATTCTTCCGAAAGGTCGCCGACGAGCTGCACGAGCCCTTTGCCCGGAGTCGACCGCTGCACGACCTGGTAGTCGAGAGGCGACTTCAGGACGATCTCAGCACCGGACGCCGCTGACGCCGCAAGCAGCATGCCGATGAAGGCGACGACGTTTTTCATGCAGCGGGTGCCCTCAGAGATCGTCTTCTATCATTGCCTCGACACGACCGGCTTTGACCGCCGCCACCAGTGCCGCATGGTCACGCTCGTTCTGGTCGGCATACGCTTCAGCAAATGCGGCTATGGCGAGGTCGAATTGATCGGATTTACCCAGATAACCACTGATCATGGCCGCATCGCCAGACTTGGCATGGGCGCGAGCCAGAACCCAGCCACACACCTTGGCGTAGTGCTTGAGTTCCCTGGCCCCATAGCCATCGACTGGCAGGGAAAATTTCATGTCCCGTAGCTGTCGGCCAAAGTAATCGTGGCCCAGCTGGCTCCGCGTCCAGCCGAGAAAAATATCGCTGGATGCCTGCATGAGGCGTTGCCCCACGACCACTCGCTGTCCCTGATTCTGGTACCGACTTTTACCCGCATAAGGCTCAAGAACCGACGGCCTGGCTTCCTTGAACTGGAGAAGGAGCGGGTGACTGTCGCGGGAGAAAAACAGACCGATATAGGTGCGAGTACCCACGCTGCCGATGCCAACCACCTTGATGGCGGTGTCCTCGAGGCGGTAGCGGTCCAGCATCCCATGCAGTTCGTCCGGCAGAGATAGGCGATACGATTCGAGTGCCGTGGCCACGTCGGCGTCATCCAATGCGGCAGTGGCATGGCAAATCAGCGGTGGCTGATCGATCAGACGATGGCGTCCGCCTACCACGTCGGTAATTTGTGGCACGATCTGCTCGCCCAACCGCTGCCGGGCCTTATCGACGTATTTGGAATGGCGTTTCCTGTCCTTGGCATGAGCCGCCATGTCGATCAAGGTGTGCCCATCCAGCCGCGCGTACAACGTCTCGAGTGGACTCTTTTTCGAAAAGTCGCGCAGCCCCTCTCGACAGGCGCGGGCACAGCGGATGGCTGCAGCTGTCGTGTCGGCAATGTCGTTATCGCGCGCGGCCACGGCAAAGCTCACGGCAAGACGCTTGATATCCCACTCCCAGGGTGCCGGCAGTGTCTCGTCAAAGTCATTGATATCGAAGATCAGATTACGCTCTGGCGAGCCAAAAAAGCCAAAGTTAAGCAGATGGCAATCACCACAGGCCTGGACCCTCATGCCGCTGACCGGGGTCGCCGCTAGGTCAGCCGCCATCAGTCCGGCTGACCCGCGTAGAAACGTGAAAGGACTCCGTATCATGCGGCCATAACGAATGGGTATCAGTTCGGCTACGCGGTCCCGGTTGGATTCCTCGAGGATGCTGACAGGATCACGCGGCTGGCCGGAAGGGCGCCACTCGGCATGGAGTGCGTGCGGTACTTTGACCTGCAAGCCCTTGCCGGCGTTGAAAGCCTCATCTCGCGAAACAAAGTCCGGTCGCTGTTCAGCGATGGGAGGGGGCATCGCGATCGAGTGACTGATTGTGTTCACGGTCATCGACATTCTCCCCCGACCCGCCACTTGGCGAAGGGTAAATCTGGCCTGTTGGCTTCACCAGGAAGTATAGGCCTTGAGTGGATTGCAATAGGCCGGCGGTGACATCTTCGAAAAGGACGGCGTCACTTTTCTCAATCCTACCCTCCTGGCAGGGGCTCATCCGCGGATGCCACGGCTGACAAGACCCATCGTGCCTCTTGAGGCAAACCGAAGCAGCATGTGGCACGCCCGGCGTCATTTCTGGGGCCGACCGGCCTGAATGAGGTCCTTGATGTGCTGCAGGTCGCCGCGGGGGTCGGATTTCAGATCCTTGATTTGCTGCGTGAGCGCGAAACGGGTCGCGGGGGCGAGCATCCACCCGAGGGGAAATTCGATCCGGCTCGCCTTCAGCGCGAAGCCGTCGAGGACCTCGCCTCCCCGGCGGTGGATCAGAGCGGTCAGCGATTCGCGGTGTTTTTTCGCGAGCGTCTTGCGGACGTGGTTGAGCGTCTCGAAGGGGGAGAGCACCGCTCCAACGGCGGTGCTGACGATGCCTGACTGGCTCCGCCGGTCGGCGTGGGACTCCTGCTCGTTCATCGCGATCGGTTCATCGGTGATCACGATTGCAATGGTGCGAATACGGTCTGCGAGCCCCAGTCGCTCGGCCGATGCGGCCAGCGCCTCGACGATCTCCGCCGCCGTCAGCGTTCCAGAATTGTCCATGTAGCCGCCATCGACGACGTGAAGGGGGCCGTCCTCGGCCGTCTCGCCGAGGCTCGCGATCGGGCTGATCGCCGGAAACCGTGCGCTCAGCAGGACCGCTGTGCTCAGTCGCAGCGAATGGGGCGGAATCGTAACCGGCAGGGAGATCGCCGATGACAGGCCAGGATCGAGGACGATGGGGCTGTTGACGATCCGCTGACCGGATGCCGCCTCGGTGCTGTTCATGAACAGGGTCGGCACGTGGTGCATCGCGGCATCACGCCACAGGGCAGTCATCGGGTCCTGGAAGGCATCCGTTCCCACCGCCTGCCGCCAGCCGAGTTCGAACGCCCGCTCCAAAACCGCCGCCCGGTCCGCGGCCCATTCGCCGTGCAGCAGGCAGGCGGCCGCATCCGGGATCAGCATGGTTGCCAGAACGGGCGATAGATAATCCCGGCCCAGCACCTGGCCGGCGAGGCTCTGCAACGGGCCCATGTCGTCGGCGCTCTGGGGAACCTCGATTGTGCTCCGTCGGACTTCACCAACGAGTGCGGCGAACGTGGCCGCACCGAGGCTTCCCCCGGAAACGCCACTGATGCCGAGGACATGATCGGAGAACGCGGGCTCTGCATCCTGGATCGCACAGAGGAGTCCTGCGGTCCAGAACGCCGCACGGATGCCGCCACCTTCAGCCGAGACGATGAAGACGGGGTAGGGTGAGCCGGCCGATTCGATTTCGCTGCGACGCGTTTCGAGCCAGGCGTCGATGTGCTGCGACAGCCGCTCTTGAACCGCTGGCGGCGCGGACTGGCCGGCGGCGATCGTCCGTACCGAATGCATGTTGAACGGCCCGGACAGGAAGAGGCCCAGCACCGTGATAAAAAGGGCGATCGAGACGCCCTGGCTCAGCCATCGGCCGAGAAAAAAGAAGAGCACGTACACGAGCGCAAGCCAGAAGTACACGGCAAGCAGGATGACCGCCGCCGAGCCGATCACCGGGGCACGCGACTCTGGGGCGGCGGCGACCCAGCAGCCGGCGACGATCCAGCCGATCGAGAGCACGAGCCCCGCCCACCTGCGCCAGCGGCGGGTGGCCGCGTGAAGTCCGACCTGCCACCAGAGGCCGTCGAGGAGTGCGAGACCGACGAAGAGCACCAGAGCGCCCGTCACGAAAGGCGAGGACGAGAGGAGGAGGCTGAGCAGGAAGAACATGAGCAAGCCGACGCTGCCGAGCAGTTGACCACGATCGAGGGTCCAGGGGCGGGCGAGGTGCGTCAGAACCGTCGGGCACCGTGCCACGACGATGGCGGGCATGACCATCGTCTGAAAAAGAATCCCCAGCTCCTGCAGCTCCTTGCGACGCTGCGGCAGGAGGAAGGGGCTGCTGCCGACGAGGGAGGCGAGCAGCAGCGGCACAAGGAATGCGGCGAGCAAGCCGAGCATTCCCGGCACCGTGAAACAGGCATAGCCGCGCAGGCCTGAGCCGGCGATCTCATCCTCGCGTCTCGACTCGAGAATCTGCGACGCAAACAGCGTGACCAGCACCGCTCCCAGTGTGCTGGTCATAAAGAAGGCCCGCACCTGCCAGGCATGTGCCGGTCCGCTCGCTGCCCAGAGGGCCTCTCGTCCCTGGGGAACGAAGGCGATCGTGACCCCGACGAAGAGCGTCGCGAACAGCAGAAACCAGCAGCGCCCGATCGCGTCGATGACCTCATAGGCCCACGCCGCAAACGACGCGAGGCCCTTGGTCATCGTCTGTCGAAGCGACCCGATCATGGTTCACGGCGACCTTCCAGCGTGTCGGATTCCGCGACTTGCTCGCGGGTGACGGGTTTCACCTCCGTCACCCACAGAATCGGCGTGACACGATCGATGCCGAGCACCGCTCCGATCGCCTCGCCGACGGCCCAGGCTCCCGCCAGAACGGCGGCGGCGGCAAGGGCGGTGAGACGCAGGCCGGCTGCGGTGCCGGCACGTCTGAAATACGTGAAAGCCCGCTTCCAGTGTAGGAATGCGATCGCCGGCGTGGCGAGGGGATACAGCAGTCGCGCCGCAGTCGACCATTCACGAGTTCGCATGGCGCCGAATCCCAGGCCGACGACGAAGAGCAGATACAGCTCATGCGTGAAGCCCGGCGGATCGAAGTGCCTCATGCGGGCACGGTTCTCAAGATAAAAACGCGCTCCCTTTTGCCGAATTCGGGAGATTGCAAATGCCCCGAGACGCATCAGCCCGGAGAGTTCGTCGGCGAGGTCGCGGAGCAAGGTCGTCCGCACCGTTCCGTTCCATCCACAGAGAATATCGGTCGGCCCCTGAGTGACCGGCTCCATCCACTCGCCGTATCCGATCAGGAACGAGCCTTCGGACCAAGACGTCGCCCGGTTTCCAGGCCGCAGCGCCGGCCCCACGCCATCCCAGCCCTCCTTGAGTCGCGTTAAAATCACCTCGGCATAATCCGAATCGGGCAGGCAGTGATCCTCCGCAAGCACGACGTACTCGCCGGACGCCTCTCGGAGGCCCAGTGTCCGCATGTCATGGAGATCGGCCGATCCCGTTCGCACCACGATCTGCCCGGTCTGCAGCTGCGCCGCTTGCGCCGCGGTTGGCCCGAGGTGCTCCGGGCAGAGAATCAGGACCTCGAGCTCTGCCCGGGCCGTTTGCGCTTCCCATGCATCCAACGCGGCGAGGACCGTGTCGTAGCCGAGTTTTGCAGGGAGCAGTATTGAAAGCCGCGGTTTCACGTCGCTAGCATACTTCCGGTCGCGAACCTCGTGAAAGCGGTCAGTGGTGCCCGCGCTCGACACCTGATCCAGTCGGATTGGCAAAGATGCCGCGACCAAAGATTGCAATTGCTTGCTGTGTCAATGAGCAGTACGCCTTGCCGCTCGTGGTGATGCTGACGTCACTGACTGAGCGGCTCCGGCCGGAATATCAGGCGACGGTCTATCTGATTCACCAGCACCTCGGCCGGGAGGCGGTCGACGCGGTCAACGCCATCGTCGACACCCGAGAGGTGCGGCTCTCCGGCCCATGCCTCGATACGCTGCCGCGGGACCGCACGTTTCCGCCAGAGGCCGCAGCGCCTTTGCTGCTCCCGGAGGTTCTGCCCCCGGATCTCGAGAGGGTGATCTTTCTGGATGCCGACATCCTCGTGCTGGATGACGTGTCACCGCTGTGGACGATTCCACTCGAGGGACGTGCGCTGGGTGCCGTCGCCGACCCGGCGATCCCGTATTGTCAATCGGCTCGGGGGGTGAAGGGCTGGCGTGAACGCCAGATCCCGAGCAACTCGCCGTACTTCAACGCAGGCGTGCTCCTCGTCGATCTTGAGGCATGGCGGCGTCGGCACGTGGCGGAACGGGCAGTCGAGTACATCAGGGCGGTCGGAGACAATATCGATTACCTTCACCAGGAGGCGCTGAACGCCACGGTATGGGATGACTGGCTGCCAATCGCGGCGCGGTGGAACGTGGCCGCAACCGCCGGACGTTGGTTCGACCCGACTCCAGGCGATGCCGTCAGCTCGCCGGCCATCGTGCACTTCTCGGGTCGCATGAAGCCGTGGCGGATGCGGTCAGGCAGCCGCTTCGCGGCGGCATACGCCGATGTGTTGTCGCGGGTGACGAGCCGGATGCCGAGGCCGGCTCAATCGTGGTGGGACCACACGCTCGGTGTGTACGACCGTACCATGAGATCGGCATGCCATCCGGGCGAGCGGTTTCTGTGGAGGCGTCGGCTGCTGTGACCGGGTTCGTGGACATCGACGTGGACAACGCCGGCAACAAGATCGAGTGGTAGAAAGTCCTGCTCAGGAGGTTGCCGGGCGGGGTTGGCCTGCCCCCTTCAACAGCATCACTTCCAGAGAGAATCTGGGAGTGGATCAACCCAAGGGAGGCAACCAAAGCCACGCGGAAAAAGGAACTGGTTGAGCAGATCATCCCCAAGGACGGCCGATCGCGCATCATCCATGTAGCAACGGATGCCGGCTGGTTCGGCGACTTCCTGTGCACGTGCGAGGTCGTATGTGGCGGACTCGCGATAAGATGAGGCGGAGTGGTTCGCCAAAGATCGCGAGCCGCTGAGCCCAGGCGTTCGTAATAATGTCGGATGGTAGTCCAAGAAAGCAGAAGTACCTTGTTTGACATCACCATCAAGATTGAGCGGCCCCGTGTTGAAGAGTTGTTCGCACCGTACCGAACTCTGCTTGGCCACGACTTTGATGGCTATCGAAACCACGTGTACCGTTGCATCACATACGCGATGCACTTTCTGGAAAACGCGTCTGAACACGAACAGATGGTGGAAACCGCGTTCGTTTATCACGACATCGGGCTTTGGACAGATGAGGAATTGGCTTATTTGGAGCCCTCAGAAGCCGTCGCCCTCCAAGACAACGACAAATATGGTTGGGGATTAGACCCAGACGCTCTGCGAGGCGCGATCCATTGGCACCACAAGGTGTTCAAGTACAGAGGAATGCACGCGGACGTCATTGAGGCATGCCGTAAAGCCGACTGGATAGACGCAACGCAAGGTTGGTGCCGCAAGGGAATACCCAGATCGGCCATAGCCAAAGTTGAATCCACATTTCCCAATTGCGGATTTCACAAAACCCTCCTGCGGTTGGCCAAGGAATATGGCGGTTCAACGCTTGTTGGTGGCTTCAAGGTGATGCGAGGAATCGTAAAGTGGTGACGCGTGTGGGAGTTCTGACCACCCGTTTGCTTCTCTCCAACAGCCACTTCCTCTCCGCCCGAGTAGTGCCGATCTTCCCCGAACGACGAGCCCTCCTGACGGAGGCTTTCGAGCGTGCCGAACCCGGGGCGACGTCCATTGCGCCGATGGCTTCACGGCTGGGTGTGAACCTGCGGACGTATTTGGAGCGGATCATCGGGAATGCCGGGCACACCCTTGTGGCCGCGGCTCCTGCAGAACCTCCGGGCGTCGTGTGCGGCGGACTGGGTTGAGAAATATCCGTCCCACGTGGTTGCCAAGTGGCTGAGACACTCAACGAAGGTGGCGGCGCAGCACGACGTGATGTCCCGCGACCACCACTTTGAGGATGTCGTGGGTGGCGGCGAGGCGAGCCCTTCGGGCGGTGTCGAGATGGTGCAGGGGAGCCAGCCAGAGTGCGACGCGAAATGCGACTCCGCAGGCGTCCGCATTCGGCAATACGGAGCCGCACAAAACGACAGAACCCGCTAGCACCATTCAGGCTGCAGCGGATTCTTTGGGAATTGCGACAAGCATCAAAATTGGCGCGCGGCAGGATGCCGCGCAAAAAAACAGCCGGCAGGGCCATGGATGGCCCGGCGGGCGTAAAGTGAATGGCGGGGCCAGGAACCGAATAGACGCTGTTTCACTCGGAAAAGCAGGGGTCGTGTCCAAGAGCGACGCAGAATGCATCGCACTTTCGCCGGATCGCATCGAGTTGTTCGCCCGCGCGGTGGTTCTCGCAGCGAGAATGAATATCCCCGAGGCAGCGCGGGAGGCAGTGCTGGCGGGTGACTGCCGAGCGAGCGAATGCCTTGGAACAGCGACCGCCCAATTCCGAGAGGGCATGGCGGGAGTGGCACGTTCATCAATCAGGCGATCCTGGCGTTGTCCGGGTCCCAGTCTGTGGCCGGCAATTTCCAGCAGACCTCGGGAGGCACGACGCTTATCGATCTGCTTGGTGTGACGGCCGGCAGCTATGGGCACCTCTTCATCAGCGGAGCAGCCGACTTCGCCGGGGGGTTGGCACTCGACGACACGTCGCTGAGCGGCGGGCTGTCCGGTGGCCAGACCTTCGAACTCTTCTCATTCAGTTCCTACTCGGGCGGATTCGACTTGTTGTCGGTCGACGGCACGGACTTCACTTCGCTCGGAAGCGGGCAGTGGGCGTATGGCAGCCTCACGCTCACCGAGGTGTGGACCAGCACGACGATGAGCCTGACCGTGACGGGGGCGACGACCGTCCCCGAGATCGACCCGAATAGCCTTGGGAGCGTTCTGGCCCTCGTCTTGGGTTCGCTGGGGCTGCTTGAGCGTCGTCGGTAGAGCCTCGCTCCGCCTCCCGGATACGCCCCTGTTCGTGCCCGGATCGTCACTGTTTCGGCCCAATCGCTGGTTTCTGGAGGAGAGGCGTACTCCACAGGACTCCCTGTGAAATTGGAAGTCCCCTCCGCAGGGTAGTATGCTGCTCACGCCCCGTCCGCGGTGTGCTCTCTGTTTGATCGCTGTGCCCCGGCGCAACTGTTTCCTCCCGCTCCGCCTCAAAGCACCATGCAAAAGATCGCCGTCATCTTGCTCTCTGCCATTGCTTTGTGCAGCTTCACCACGGCTCATGCGCAGACCACCACCACGAGCACGAACACCATCCAGGGTGGAGGCACGATCAGCTCAGGCGACACGGCGGTGATCACCGATCCCGTCACGTCGGTCACTGGGGCAATCACCAACAACGGCCTGCTTCTCTTCACGCAGAGCGGATCGCTTACCGATGCGTTTGCCATCTCCGGCTCCGGTTCGGTCACGATGGCGGGCACTGGCAGGACGTATCTTTCGGTGAACAACTCCTACAGCGGCGGCACGTTAGTCAGCCAAGGGGCCCTCGTGGGCGGCGCTTCCACCTCCTTCGGCAGCGGAGCCATTGTCCTGGGCGACGGCAACACCGGCACCAGCGGCATCCTGCTGATGGCGGACACCACCGACAGCACGACCATCGCCAACAACATCACCGTGGCCAATCTTGGAACCGGGCTTGTCAGCATCGGCGGGACCAACACCGGAGTAGGCAGTTTCAACGCCTGGACCGGGACGCTGACGCTCAACAGGAATGTCCAGGTATTCAACGATACGCCTCACTCCGGCGGTCGCACCTCCTTCATCGGTCAGATCACCGGCTCCGGGGGCATCACCGTCACCCAGGGCCGTGGGCGTGTGACGCTCCAGAACGGCACCAACGACTTCACCGGCCCCGTGGTTGTCAACAGCGGCGCGACGCTTCAGTTGGATGTCGCCAGCGGCCTCAATGAAGTCATTCCCAACTCGGCGGCGGTGACGGTGAACGGTGCGCTGAATTTTGCGTCCGGCGGCGGCACGGAAACGATCGGATCCCTCTCCGGATCGGGCACCGTCTCATCGGTCGTTGCGGGCACCTACCGCTTGGTCGTCGGGGGCAGCAACAACACCACTTTCGGCGGCGTGATCAACAACGGCTCGGGAGTCGTCGGCCTGACCAAGAGCGG
>JBILKZ010000101.1:0-14326 GCA_044376405.1 Pirellulales bacterium | reverse complement strand
TACCGCCGGAACCGCACGACCGGCGGCTTCATCATGATCGACCGGCTTACCAACGCCACGGTCGCGGCGGGCATGATCCTCGACCGCGAGGCGGAGGACGCCGCCGCAGACCATTGGGACGACTCGGCCGCGGCCGAACACCTTCACGCCGAGCAGAGCGGCGTGAAGGCTGCGGAGCGGGAGGCGCGGTTCGGCCAGAAGCCTGCCACGATCCTGCTCACTGGTCTGACGGGGTCGGGCAAGTCGACGCTCGCCAAAGCGCTCGAAAGAAAACTCTTCGACATGGGCCGCGGTGTGGTCGTCCTGGACGGCCAGAACATGCGGCTGGGAATCAGCAAGGACCTCGGCTTCACCGCGGCCGATCGGAGCGAGAATCTCCGGCGCAGTGTCGAAGTGGCGAAGCTCTTCAACGACGCCGGCATGCTCTGCATCGCCGCCTTTGTGGCGCCCGACGATGCGGTCCGCCGGAAAGCTGCCGACCGGGTTGGCAGCGACCGGTTTCTCGTGGTGCATCTCGCGGCCCCCGTGGATGTCTGCCGCACGCGCGACACCGAGGGCCACTATCGGCTGGCCGATCAGGGTGAACTCAGCAATTTCCCGGGTGTTTCAGCGCCATACGAGCCGCCCACCGATCCCGACCTCGTGCTGCCGACGCATGAATGGCCGGTGGGCCGCTGCGTGGATGCGGTCGTGAAACTCCTCGAGTCCCGGGGCATGATCTGATGCCCGCCCTGATCGGGATCCTCACCGTCTCCGATCGGGCCAGCCGGGGCGAGTACGACGACGAGGGCGGCCCCGCGATCCGCGGCTATCTGGCGGAGGTGCTGGCGTCGCCGTGGGAGCCACGCGAGCAGATCGTGCCGGATGATCGCGACACGATCGCCGTGGCCATCAGCCGCTTGGCGGAGGAAGGCTGCTGCCTCATCGTGACAACCGGCGGCACCGGCCCAGCGCCGCGCGACGTGACCCCTGAGGCCACCGAGCAGGTCTGCACGAAGATGCTGCCGGGGTTCGGCGAACGGATGCGGCAGGTGTCGCTCGCATACGTGCCGACGGCGATCCTCTCGCGGCAGACGGCGGGCATCTGCGGCGGCGCACTGGTCGTCAACCTGCCGGGCCGGCCCAAGAGCATCCGCGAGTGCCTCGACGCGGTGTTTCCCGCGATCCCCTACTGCGTCGACCTGATTCACACCGGCAATCCATCCCCGCCGCGGCTCGACACGAAGCCAGAGCGGCTCGTGGCCTTCCGCCCGAAGGCGTGACAGCCGGCTTCACGCCCCGGGCGCTTGTATGGGGTGGTTCATGCAAGCCCTGAGCGCCAGCGACGGGATCTGTCTTCATGCCACACAGGCGTCACACCAGTTTTGAGGCGATCTGCGGCGCGAAGTAGGTGAGGATGCAATCGGCTCCGGCCCGCTTGATCACCAGCAGGCTTTCCACCGCCGCCTTCTCCCCATCGATCCAGCCGTTGGCGGCCGCGGCGTGGATCATCGCGTATTCACCGCTCACCTGATAGGCGAAAGTCGGCACTCCAAACGACTGCTTGATGCGGTGGATGATGTCGAGCGACACGCCCGCCGGCTTCACCATCACCATGTCGGCGCCCTCCGTGAGATCGAGGGCGACCTCCCGGATCGCCTCGTCGCTGTTGGCGGGATCCATCTGGTAGGTCTTCTTGTCGGCCGCGCCGAGCGCCGCCGCGCTGCCGACCGCGTCACGGAAGGGGCCGTAGAAGGCGGAGGCATACTTCGCCGCATAGGACAGGATGCAGACCTCCTGCCTGCAGGCGCCGTCGAGCGCCCGACGGATCGCCCCCACGCGGCCGTCCATCATGTCGGAGGGAGCCACGATCTGGCAGCCCGCCTCGGCGAGCACCACCGCCTGTCGGCAGAGCACCTCGACCGTCTCGTCGTTGAGAATCCGCCCGTCGTGGAGCAGGCCGTCGTGGCCATGGCTGGTGTAGGGATCGAGCGCCACGTCGCAGATGACGCCCACCGTGTCACCAAGTTGCCGCCGGATCGCCCGGACGGTGCGGCAGACGAGATTGTCGGGATCGATCGCATGGGCGGCGTCCTCCGACTTGAGCCGCGGCTCCACCACTGGAAACAGCGCGACGGCCGGAATGCCCAGTTGGCGAGCCTCGTCGGCCGCCTTGACCACCCCGTCAATCGACAGCCGTTCCACGCCCGGCAGGCTCGGTACGGGCAGACTCGCCTCGTGGTCATGGACGAAGAGCGGCCAGACCAGATCAGCCGGCGAGAGCGTCGTTTCGCAGACCATTCGCCGGAGCCAGGGATGCTGCCGGTTCCGCCGCAGACGGGTCGCAGGAAAGGCTCCAGAAGGCGTCATGGGCTTGGTCACTCCCTCGTCAGACAATTCCAGCGGTCATCGATCGCAGCGGTCATCGATCAGTACGGCCGACTCGAGCGCGAGGCCGAGCACGCCTGCATCACCTGTCAGGATGGCCACGGCGCACGATTCGTCGGTCTCCCAGACGGCCACCTTGCGGGCGATCACACCCAGGTCACCGAGCACGCCGGGGGCCACGACCTCGAGCAGATAGCGGGCCATGTTCTCGGCGGTCGGGTTATAGGGCATCACGAAATACTTCGTCGGCTCGACCATGCGGATTGCCGCCAGCGCGTTGGAATCCTCCTCGAAGATCAGGAAGGCGTGGTCCCAGTTGGCGTCGAGCCAGGAAAGCATCCGCTGCTTGATCAGCGAAAAATCGACGATCCGGCCGACACTATCGACCTCGACCCCACCGCCCGCAGCCACCACCTCGATATCGACCCGGTAGTTGTGGCCATGGAAGAAGGCACATTTGCTCTCGTGGCGATAGAGGCGGTGTCCGGCGCAGAATTTGAGTTGCCGGATCAAAGAGAGTTGCGTGACGGCGGGATCGTGCATGGCTCGACTTCTGGGCTCCTTCTGGGTCTGGAGATGGGTCAGGCGGAGATCGGTTCGCGGGCGAGCGTCTCCACCCGGATCGGCTGGATGTCGAACTTGGGATTCTGGCCGAGAAATCGGCAGGGATTGTTGTGAAACACTTCGATCGCCTCCTGAAGCGAGTGGCCGCGGCGGCGGTATTCGAGGATGCACTCCTGCAGCGTGAAGGGATCGCTCGGCCCCCAGTCGGCTGAGGAGTTCACGAGGATGCGGTCGGTGCCATATTTTTCCAGCATGTCAACGGCCCGCTTCGGCGAGCACTTGGTGATCGGATAGAGCGTGAAGCCCACCCAGTAGCCCGCATCGAGGCAAGGACGGATCGTCTGTTCCTCGACGTGGTCGATCCAGATCCGCTCCCGGTCGACGTTCATCCCTGCCAGCACCTCGAGCACCCGCTTCGTGCCGTGGGCCTTGTCGGCAAGATGCGGCGTGTGGATCAGCACGAGCTGCCCGTGCTTCATCGCCATGTCGACGTGGGCCTCGAGCGAATCGCACTCGTTTTTCGTCGACTTGTGCAGGCCTGTCTCGCCGACGCCGAGCACCGTGGGCTTCGCGAAAAACTCGGGGAAGTACTTGAGCACCTCGCGGGTGAGCGTGGGGTTCTCGGCCTCCTTCGGATTCACCGCCACCCACGAGAAATGGCGGATGCCATACTGTGCCGCGCGGGTCGGTTCGAACTCGCTGATCTGCCGAAAGTAGTCGATGAACGTCTCGGGATAGAGCCGGTCAAACCCGGCCCAGAAGGCCGGCTCCGCCACGGCCACGACGCCGCTCATCGCCATCCGCTCATAGTCCTGCGCGGTGCGGGCGATGGCGTGGTAGTGGGGCTGGATGATCTGCATGGTCGTGCTGGCTCCTCGGGGTATGGCAGGCGTTGAGGAATATGACGCGTCGAGTCCTGCGAAGCGTGCGTGCGGGTGTTTCGGTCTTCAGTCTTTGGCAAACAGTTCGAGCAGCGCCTCGGTCCGCTCGCGGTCGGAATGCGGGGCCGCCAGAATCGCGACCGCCTCACGGAGTCTGCCCATGCTGCCGGTGCCGCCCTGTCCGGACGCAGCCCGACCGTTTGCAATGCCGCCAGACTCCCGGGCCACCGCCGCGTCATACCGGTCGAAATGAGCGGCAACTTCGAGGAGCATGTGGCGGCTCTCGAGAAAATAATTTTCCGCTACCTGGGCTGCAGAGAGCATGTTCGGCGACGACCGTTGGAGGATGTGGGTGCAAGCCACCGCGCGGCGGCCTCGTGATCCGGCCGTGTTATCATAGCTTCCGCAAGAGCGGCCAACAGTCACGACAAACGCCCCACCCCCCCAACCGGCAAGACGCACCATGAAGATCGTCCTGTTCGGACGAGGCGGTCAGGTGGGCCGCGAGCTCGAGCAGGTGCTGACGTCGCTGGGGCAGATGGTGGCGTTCGGCCGCGACGAGGCCGATCTGGAACACCCCGATGCCATCCGGGCGCTGCTCCGCCGTGAGTCGCCCGACATCGTCGTCAACGCTGCCGCCTACACCGCCGTCGACAAGGCCGAATCGGAACCCGACCGTGCCCGGCAGATCAACGCCGACACCGTGGCCGTCATCGCCACCGAGATGGCCCGGCTCGGCGGCTGGCTCGTGCACTACTCCACCGATTACGTGTTCGACGGCATGAAGTCCGGCAGCTACGTCGAAACCGATCCCACCGGACCGCTAGGTGTCTACGGAGCCACGAAACTCGCCGGCGAGCAGCTCGTCGCGGCGAGCGGCTGCCGGCATCTGATCTTCCGCACCAGCTGGGTCTACGCAGCCCACGGTTCGAACTTCATCCGCACCATCCTGAGGCTCTCTCAGGATCGCGAGGAGCTCTCCGTGGTGGACGATCAGATCGGGGCTCCGACGAGTGCCGCCCGAATCGCCGCCGTGACCGCCACCGCGATCGGCAGGCTGGCAGGCAAAGAGGAGGAAATGCCCACACGTGGCCTCTATCACCTCACGGCCTCGGGCGCGACGTCGTGGCACGGGCTCGCGGAAATCGTCGTCGACGCAGCACGGACCGCCGGCCTCCCCATGCGGGTGACATCCGACCGCATCCGCCCGATCCCGTCGTCCGCCTGGCCGCAGTCGGCACGGCGGCCCGCCAACTCAAGGCTCGACACGGCTCGACTGCGAGGCACGTTTGATGTGACACTGCCTCCCTGGCAGGACGACGTTCGGCAGGTGGTCGCCGCCCTGATTCCCCGAGCCGCACGCGAATGAACCGTCGACGCGGGCCATGGATCGTGCAGAGCACGATTCCTGATCTGATGCACACACGACCATGAACATCACCCCCACCGCTATTCCTGATGTGTTGCTCCTGACGCCGAAGGTATTCGGCGACAGCCGCGGCTTCTTCTTCGAGAGCTTCAACCAGCGGGCGTTCGAGGCTGCGATCGGGGGACCGGCGCACTTCGTGCAGGACAACCACAGTCGCAGCGGACGCGGCGTGCTCCGCGGCCTTCACTATCAGGTCGAGCAGCCGCAGGGAAAGCTCGTGCGGGTGGTGGTCGGTGCGGTGTTCGACGTGGTCGCGGACATCCGGCCGGGTTCGCCCACCTTCGGCCGCTGGGTGGGCATGGAACTGACCGCCGACAACAAGCAGCTGCTCTGGATTCCACCGGGCCTAGCCCACGGGTTTCTCGTGCTCTCCGACACCGCGGAATTCCTCTACAAGACGACCGATTATTACGCGCCCGCGCACGAGCGATGCATCCTCTGGAACGATCCCGTGCTCGACATCCGCTGGCCGCTCGCGGAACCACCGATTCTCTCCGGCAAGGACGCGGCCGGCCTGTCATTCACGGTGGCCACGGCCGGCTGATCCCTCAGCCCACGTTGGGCCAGCCACACAAGCACGCCTGGCGCCGACTGGCGGGATACCGGGCAAGCCATGTGTCCCCAATGAACGCCCCACTTGTTCGAGGGGCTTCCGCGCACGACAAAACGTCCTTTTTTGCCGGTTTTAACGGTCGCAGGAAGCTTGTCTGGTGCTTTCTCAGAACCAGGCGACAGACCCTCCTCGACATATCCTTGCTTGCCCATTTTCTCCAACCTATTCTCACCTCAGTGAATCCGCGACCCACGGGCAGTTCCGCACCGTAGTGAAGGCGACGCGGCCCGCGTCAATCTGGCATTCAACATGCTGTCGCAAACGACAATTCAGAAAGGCACTCCGGCGGACGTCGGCGGCCACGATCTGGCGGTCTCGCGACACCAACCCACATCGCTGCCGCTCCCGGCCGGGCCGCTTGCGCCAGTCACGGTCGTGATCGTCAACCACAATGTCGGCCCCGTGCTCGTCGACTGCCTCACGTCGGCGCTTGAGCAGGCCAGCGAGGTGGTGCTCGTCGACAACGCTTCCTTCCCGCATCGATTCGAACCCCTGATCACACAGTTCGAGTCTCATCCGCGTCTGCATGTGATCCGCTCGGCGAAGAATCGCGGCTTCGCCGCAGGCTGCAACCTGGGGGCTGAACTCTCGACCCAGCCGCTCGTCATGTTCTTGAACCCCGACTGTGTGATTGGGCACGGGTCGCTCGCGCGATTGTGCGCGGCGATGCAGAGCCATCCTCAGGCCGCGATGGCAGGCGGCCTTCTCACGTATGCCGATGGCATCGAGCAGGGGGGCGGCCGTCGCGCCGTCCCCACGCCTTGGCGGTCGTTCGTGCGGGCCTTCGGCCTCTCACGACTGTCGCGCCGGTGGCCGACACTCTTCGACGATTTCCATCTGCACCGTCAGCCACTCCCACCGGAGCCAATCGCCGTCGAGGCCATCTCCGGTGCCTGCATGCTCATCACGCGCGATGCCATTGACGACTTCGGCCTCATGGACGAAGGCTACTTCCTGCATTGCGAGGATCTCGACCTCTGCATGCGGGCCCGAGCCCATGGCTGGCAGATCCTCTTCGTGCCCGATGCGCCGATCGTGCACCTCAAGGGGGGCTGCAGCCAGGAACGGCCCGTCTTCGTGGAGTGGCACAAGCACAGGGGCATGGTCCGCTTTTACCGGAAACACTTCCGCCACGAGTATCCGACCGGGCTGATGGAACTGGTGACCGTCGGCGTGTGGCTCCGGTTTGCGGCTGTCGCAGCACGGAAGCAGGCGGCGGTCCTCTGGCACCGCGCCCGGTCGCCGTGGACGCCGGCCGTGCGGGCCACCAACCCGGGGAATCGTCCGATGCCGCTTGATCACGCCGTCATGCCGATTGTCGTCTCGAATCGTCCGCTCGTGTCCTGATCCTCGCGCTCCCCGTCGCCCACTCCCTCTTTCCCTTGGACGATCGTTCGGCCGTTGGCGATGCACCGCGAACCCCACACGGCACGGAACAGCGGTGCCGCAGAGGCGACCGGAGTCCTCGGCGCCACGAGCTTTGTCGGGCAGTCTGTGCTCGCGCGGCTCCAGGCATCCCGACTCCAGATATCCCGACTCCAGGCATCGGCACTCGACGAGTCTGCCGCGACGACCGCCACCAGCGTGGCCTCGCCTGTGTTCGCCTTTTCCCGCCAGTCCAGACCGACGGCCGCAACGATCGCTGCCGCTGGCATCCACTGGCAGCACCTGCCCGTCAGCCCCGGCGCGTGGCACGCATCGATCCCGCAGTGGATCGCCGTCTGTCCACTGTGGGCTGTCCCCGAGCACTTCGCCCTGCTGGAGTCCGCGGGTGCCAGACGGCTCGTGGCCCTGTCGTCGACGAGCCGGTTCACCAAGCGTGACTCAGCCGCCGCGGCAGAGCGGGCGATCGCCGCGCGGCTGGTGGCCGCCGAGGAAGAGGTGCTCGACTGGGCGCAAACCCGTGGCATCGCAGCCACCATCCTCCGCCCCACGCTGATCTACGACGGCATTCACGACAGGAATGTCACCGCGATCGCCAACTTCATCCGCCGCTTTGGCTTCTATCCCGTGGCGGGCCCCGCCACGGGCCTCCGGCAGCCTCTGCATGCCGATGATGTCGCCGCGGCCTGCCAGGCGGCCATCGGGTGCGACGGCCTCCGCGATACCTATGAGATCTCAGGCGGCGAGACGCTCCCATACCACGAGATGGTCAGGCGGATCTTCGCCTGGCTTGGCAGGCCGCCCCGGCTGGCCGGAATCCCGCTGCCGCTGGTGCGGGCCGCCCTGCCTGTGGCCAACCTGATGCCGGGGCTTGCGTCCATGGCCACGATGGCCGTTCGCATGAACGAGGACATGGCCTTCGACCACGCGGCGGCCGCAAGGGATTTTGGCTTTCAGCCGCGGTCGTTCGCGCTTCCCTTGCGCTCCGTTTCGAATCATGCTGCATCGATCCCTCGATGAATCCGCACGCCCTGAATAGCACGCCTTCCATGCACGCCGCCCCAGACACGCCCCAGCCCGGCCCTGCCGCCGCCACGGCAGCGAACGCCGTCGTGCGTCAGTCGCTGTTTCTCGGCTTTTTCGGCTTCGTGCTGGTTGCGCTCAACTGTCTCGTCGACAACGCCGCCATCGACGTGACCCTGATCCCCCGGCTGCTGGCGGTGCTGGTCTTTCTGCTCGTGTCGGTCGTCGTCGTCAGCGTGCCTCGGATCAGCCGTCTGCTCGATTTCTCCGTGCTCGGAGAGCCGGTCATCCCACTCTTCGCCGGCTCCCTCCTGGTCACCATCGGGTCGCTGCTGGTTGCGGTCAACGTCTCCGCCGGCTTCACCGATGTCTTCCGCACGCTGGCGACCTTTCTCACGCTCTGCCTCTCCTGCCTGCTCCTGCCGATCGTGCCGCGGTGGCAGGAGCAGCTGCTGCGGGTGATCATCGTGGCCGGGCTCGTCGCCGTTGCCGTGGGCTGTTACGAGATCGTCACGAAGCTCGGCCTGGGCATCCACGGCCGCAGGGCGATGGAACAGATCACGGGGCTGATGTCGAGCGTGAATCTCTACGCCGGCATCCTCGTCCTGATCCTGCCGTGGTGCCTGTGCGGCGGCATCGTCCTCCGCGGAGCGTGGCGCGGGCTCGCGGCGGTGGCGGCAGGCTGCATCCTGGTGATGATCCTACTCCTGCAGTCGCGGGCCGCCTGGCTGGCGGTGCTCGCCGGGACTGCTTCTGCGGTGATCGTGATCCTCTTCGACGCCGAGCGGTTCAACGTGTCGCGACGTGCGCGAAACCGCCTGGCCGCCGCATGCCTTGCCGGACTCTGCGCATTCGCCGGCGGTATCGCGATGGCTCCGGCCGACAACTTTTTTGCCCAGCGGTTTCGCAGCATCTTCGTGGAGCCCGCCGATCCAGCCGCCCTGCCTCGGGAAGGTGGCCGGCTCATGATCTGGGGGATCACCTCCCGGATGATCGCCGACCACCCACTCACCGGAGTGGGGGCTGGCAACTTCACGATCCGGCTCCATGAATACTTCGGCGAAGACGACCTCGACTTCTCCAACGTGCATACCAACTGGGTGCAGCCCCACAACGACTTTCTCTGGGTGTTCGTGGAGAAGGGAGTGCTCGGCATCGTGCTCTTCGTGGGCTGCTTCGTCGCCGCCTTTGCCTCCATCCGCACGATCCTGCGGAGTGACGCGCCGCTGAATGACTGCTGGCTGACGCTGGCGACGGTGATGGGACTCACGTCCTACGTCACCCTGTCGAGCTTCGATTTTCCGCTCGAACGCATCAACCATCAGACCTCTTTCGCCCTGATTCTGGCGGTCGTCACCGTGCTCAAGCATGCCGTGCAACCAGCAGCCGGCGGCTTCCCGGCCCCCGGCACCGCGCGGCTCGGACGACTGGTGGTCGTGCCTTTGGTGATGGCGGCCCTAGGGCTGGGCATCGCCTACTCGCTCGCGGCTGTCCAGCAGGAAAAGGACGTGATCGTGGCGAGACAGGCCTATGGGCAGGGGAAGTGGGAGGAGATGCTCGCGGCCGCGAAGCGGGCCCGCACCCCATGGAAAACGCTCGATCCTCTGGTGAGCCCGGTGGCCTTTCTGGAGGGCATGGCCCACGTGCAGCTGGGTCATGTGCCCGAGGGGATCGAGTGCCTGGAGCAGGCGCTCGTCGACAATCCCAACCGCATGTATGTCATCAACAACCTGGGCATCCTCTACGCCAGCACCGGCCGCTTCGACGAGGCGATCGAATGCTTCAGCCTCGCGGCCAACCGCTATCCCCACCGGATCGAGCCGTTCAACAATCTTGCCAGCTGCCTGCTGGAAACGGGCCGCCCCGCCGAGGCGGTGGAACTCCTCGAGCAGATCCCGGACGAGCTCCTGAGCGACGGCATCCGCCGCAATCTCGCGTTAGCCCGTGAGCAGGCCGCGGCCGCGGCACAAGAGCCGGCCGAACCGGCGGACGAACCCACCGACGACGAGCAAGCCCGCCCGGCCCCGTGAAGCCCCACCGGCTCCCATGCAAGCCCTGAGCGCAAGCGACGGGATCACGTCCAACGCGGATCCCCCGGCTTGCGCCGGGGGCTTGTATGCGACCCTCCCATACAAGCCCTGAGCGCAAGCGACGGGATCACGTCCAACGCGGATCCCCCGGCTCGCGCCGGGGGCTTGTATGCGACCCTCCCATACAAGCCCTGAGCGCAAGCGACGGGATCACGTCCAACGCGGATCCCCCGGCTTGCGCCGGGGGCTTGTATGCGACCCTCCCATGCAAGCCCTGAGCGCAAGCGACGGGATCACGTCCAACGCGGATCCCCCGGCTTGCGCCGGGGGCTTGTATGCGACCCTCCCATACAAGCCCTGAGCGCAAGCGACGGGATCACGTCCAACGCGGATCCCCCGGCTAGCGCCGGGGGCTTGTATGCGACCCTCCCATCCAAGCCCTGAGCGCAAGCGACGGGATCACGTCCAACGCGGATCCCCCGGCTCGCGCCGGGGGCTTGTATGCGACCCTCCCATGCAAGCCCTGAGCGCAAGCGACGGGATCACGTCCAACGTGGATCCCCCGGCTTGCGCCGGGGGCTTGTATGGGTTCATACGAGCCTGAGCGCAAGCGACGGGATCACAACTGCGTCGGATTCGGGGCGTCGCCATACACTGCCTTGGGATCGAACGCCTTGTCGTGCTCTGTGAATTCGAGCTTCGTGCCCTGCCCGCGTTCGGCCCCCACCGGCACCCGGCGGTAGAAGCAGGATCGATAGCCAACGTGGCAGCTGGCGCCGCCGGCGATCTCGACACGCAACCACACGCAGTCCTGGTCGTCATCGATCCGCATCTCGACCACCTTCTGCACCAGTCCGCTGGTGGCGCCCTTGTGCCAGAGCTGCTGACGGCTGCGGCTCCAGTAGTGGGCCTCGCCGGTCTCGATCGTCTTCGTGAGCGCCTCGCGGTTCATCACCGCCACCATCAGCACCTCGCCGGAGGCGTGGTCGGTGGTCACGCACGGGATGAAGCCCTGCGGGTCGAACTTGGGAGCCAGTTCATGCCCCTCCTCCACCTGCTCGACGGAGGTTCTCTGGCCGAACGGCGAGCCGGGGGCGGGCGATGCGGATGCGGACACGGTGCGAAGGCTCCTCGAATACGGTCTGGAACGTCTGGATCCGGTCTGGCAGACCGGCGTCCTCTATTCAATCGGTTGACCGGTCGGTTATCCAGCCCCTACCCTTCCCGGTGGAGCCCGCCCACTCGAGGAGCCTTTTTCCATGGTCACGGTCGACATGCCCTGCGCGATGGTGCCGCGTCATTCTGCTGGCGGTGTCGCGGGTGGATGGTTTGGTGCGATGGGAGCCCTGATGCTGCTGGCGCTGCCGTCGCTCCAGCAGGCAGCCACCGCCGCCGACTGGCCCACGTTTCGCGGTGCAGACCGGACTGCTGTCGCACCCGACACCGACCTGCTGGAGACCTGGCCTGCCACGGGCCCCAGGCTCATCTGGGAGGCCGCCGGCGCGGGCCGGGGCTATGCCAGCCCGGCGATCGCCGGGGAACGGATCTACACACTCGGCGACGGACTTTCCACTGCTAACGACAAGGACGAATACCTCTCCTGCTTCGACCGCGACACCGGCAAGCAGCTCTGGAAGACGAAGACGGGCCAGCCGTGGTCCGAAGGGGCGGAGTCGTGGCAGGGTTCGCGGAGCACGCCCACGGTCGCTGGCGACATGGTCTATGTGATCACCCCCTACGGCCAGCTCGTGGCCTGCGCGACGGCCGACGGCAAGGAACGGTTCCGCGTCGATCTGAAGGCTCAGTTTGGCGGCAAGAAGGGGGATTCGTGGGGCTACAGTGAGTCGCCGCTGGTCGACGAAAACCGGCTCATCTGCACGCCCGGCGGTGAGCAGGCCACGCTTGTGGCGCTCGACAAAAAGACCGGCAAACTGATCTGGTCGTGCCCGATGAAGGGCGACCGCGGTGCCGGCCATTCCTCGGTCGTGATCAGCCAGCCACTATCCGGCCAGACTGGGGGCAGAAAGGTCTACATTCAGACCACTGGCGCCGGCGCTTTCGCGGTCGACGCGGAAACTGGCAAATTCCAGTGGGCCTACCCGATCGACCAGACGACGGCCGTGATCCCCACGCCGATCGTTCGCGGCGATCTGGTCTTCTTTTCAGCGGGCTACAAGCGGGGAGGCGCGCTCTTGCGGCAGGTGCCAGGGGCTGCTGGCGGCGTCACGATGCAGGAGGTCTATGGCCTCAAAAAAGAGCTCGCCAACAAGCATGGTGGGATCGTGCTGGTGGGCGACCACCTCTACGGCGACTCCGACGACGCGGGCATCCCGTTCTGCGCCGAACTCACGACCGGCAACGTGGTCTGGAAGAAGCGTGGCAGCGGCAAGGGATCCGCCACGGTGGTGGCGGCCGACGGCCATCTCTACGTGCGGTTTGCCGATGGGACGCTGGCCTTGGCGAAGGCCGATCCGGCCGACTACGTGGAGGTGGCGACGTTCAAGATCCCCGGCAGCGATGCCCGGCCAAGCTGGGCGCATTCGGTGATCCTGGACGGCCGGCTCTACCTCCGCGAGCAGGACAAGATCCTCTGCTACGACCTGCGGAAGTAGCTCCCATCAGCAACCGATCCCCCGGCTTGCGCCGGGGGCTTGTATGGAACGCTCCTATACAAGCCCTGAGCGCAAGCGATGGGATCACGTCCAATGCCGATCCCCCGGCTTGCGCCGGGGGCTTGTATGGAACGCTCCTATACAAGCCCTGAGCGCAAGCGATGGGATCCCCCATCGAAATTCACATCAATCGTGCGAATCCGCCACGGCCTTGTAAGCGGCACCGCCCAGGATGCCGCCCACGATCGGCGCGACCCAGAAGAGCCACAGCTGCTGCAGCGCCCAGCCGCCGGCAAACACGGCCGTCGCGGTGCTACGGGCGGGATTCACCGAAGTGTTCGTCACCGGGATGCTGATCAGGTGGATCAGCGTGAGGCACAGGCCGATGGCGATCGGTGCGATCACGCTGCCGGCCTTCTTGTCGGTGGCCCCATGGATCACGAAGAGAAACACCGCCGTCAGCACCGTTTCGATGATGAAGCAGCTCTGCCAGGGATAGCCACCGGGGGAGTGCTCACCAAAGCCGTTGGAGGCAAAGCCACTGGCGGCGGCGTCGAAGCCGGGCAGCCCGCTGGCGACTAAATACAGCACGCCAGCACCCACGATCCCCCCAACCACCTGGGCGAGGATGTATTTCGGCATCTCGGCGATCGGAAACCGGCCGCTGGCGGCGAGCCCGGCCGTGACGGCGGGATTCAGGTGGCAGCCGGAAATGTGGCCGATCGCCGTAGCCATCGAGAGCACCGTCAAGCCGAAGGCCAGCGACACACCGAGGAAACCGATGCCCAGGTCAGGGTACGCAGCGGCCAAGACGGCGCTCCCGCAGCCCCCCAAAACCAGCCAAAATGTGCCAATTGCCTCAGCCAACAGCTTGCCCATCGAGTGTTTCTCCGCGAAAAACGACCAGGATCGACCTCACCCCGAGGAACCTCTCCGGGCGGTCAAACCGAAAAACGAGCCGGAAAACTAGGCGATCGGCGGGAAAAACGTCAAGGGCAGGGAAATGATGTCGATTCGTCCCCGGTTTTTCCCGGTTCGTCAATTTTCCGTGTCATGGGCCAAAAACCCTTGCTTCTGCCCCCCTAATCGGTACACTTTGCCTCAACTCGGTCGGCAGGTCCTAGTCCACACGTTCACACACAGTTCCACCGGCACCACACTCGACCGATCTCCCAGAAACGTAGCAGTGACCACCATGAAAATGACGTTCAAAATCTCTTCGACCTGCCTGTGGGCCGCCAGCGCAATGCTTGTGTGCAGCAGTTTGTCTGGCGAAGCCGCTGCGGCCGTCTTCACCTGGGCTGGCAACGCTGCCAACTGGGGTACCAATTCATCGTGGTTGAACAACGCTCAGCCTGCGAATGGCGATTCCGTGCTGTTTACGAACGCGGGATCGGGCACCACGAGCGGCGTCAATATTGCCC